>NZ_CP041335.1:1235988-1544985 GCF_008033135.1 Chitinolyticbacter meiyuanensis | reverse complement strand
GTTTGAACAGCAGATTCAGGCCCGGCGATCTCACCGCGCAAACGCAATCACATGATCAATCTCGGCCTCGATGCCAATCATTTCGCCTATCGCGTGGTTGTGATGGCTAGGCACCAGCGAGAGCACCCGGGCGCCGGAGGCCAGTTCCAGCGTGTAGAGGAACTCGGCGCCGCGAAAGGCCTTGGCGACGACACGGGCCTGAATGGGGCTGGCGTCGACATGCTGGATGTCGTCGGGGCGGATCAGCACGTCCACGTCGCAGTTTGCGCCGCAGTGGATGGGCACGGTGCGGCAGATCTGGCCCAGCTCGATCTCTACGCATTGCGGCCCGGTCACCCGGCCCGGTAGGAACACGCCCTCGCCGATGAAATCGGCAACGAAGCGATCAGCCGGCTCGTGGTAGAGCTGATAGGGGCTGGCCCATTGCCGGATCTGGCCACCTGCCATCACGCCGACGGCATCGGCCACGGCGAAGGCCTCGTGCTGATCGTGCGTGACCAGGATGGCCGTGGTACCAGCGGCCTTGAGGATGGCGCGCACATCCTGCGCCAGCCGCTCGCGCAGCTCCACATCCAGGTTGGAGAACGGCTCGTCCAGCAACAGCAGGCGCGGCTTGGGCGCCAGCGCACGCGCCAGCGCCACGCGTTGTTGCTGGCCACCGGACAACTCATGCGGATAACGTTCGCCCTGCCCTTCCAGACCGACCAGTGCCAATAGCTCGTTCAGCCGTGCTTCGCGCTCGGCGCGCGGCCAGCGGGTGAGGCCGAAGCCGATGTTGCCGGCCACCGTCAGGTGCGGGAACAGCGCGTAATCCTGGAACACCATGCCGATCTGCCGCGCCTCCGGCGGCACGCTGGCCTCCTGGTCGGCCACCGTCTGCCCGCCCAGCACGATGCGGCCGGCGGCGACGGTTTCAAAGCCGGCAATGGCACGCAGTACCGTGGTCTTGCCGCAGCCGGAGGCGCCGAGCAGGCAACCGATCTCGCCTTCGGCCAGGTGGAAGGACAGCGCTTCGACCACGGTCTTGGCGCCATAGCGCAGGGTGATGTCCTGAACGTTCAGCATGGTTTCAATGGCGATCGCTGTGGCGGATCAGCAGGAACACCGGCAACAGGCCGGCGAGCACGATAAAGAGGCTGGGCAAGGCGGCACGATCCCACATGCCCTCGGAGGTCATCTCGAACACCCGTACGGCCAGCGTGTCCCAGCCGAAGGCGCGCGTCATCAGCGTAATCGGCATTTCTTTCATCACGTCGACGAACACCATCAGCATCGCGGTGAAGAGGCCGCCGCGCAGCAGCGGCAAATGCAGTCGGCGCAGCACCTGGCCGGAGGAGAGGCCCAGCGAGCGCGCCGCTTCCTCCTGATTGCGGGTGATACGCTGCATGGCGGTATCTACCGGCTGGAACGCCACGGCCATGAAGCGCGCCGCTAGTGCCAGCAGCATCACCGCCACCGTGCCCTTGAGCACCTGAAAGCCCTCGAAGCCCAGCGGCTGCAGCGCAGCGAGCAGCAGGTTGTCCAGCCACGCCACGGGGATGAACACGCCCACCGCCAGCACGGTACCGGGTACGGCATAGCCGAGTATCGCCAGACGCACCAGCCATTGCGTGGCCCGGCCCTGGTAGCGGCGGCGGGCATAGGCCAGCGCCAGCGCCAGCGCGGCGAGCAGCACGGCGGCCATGGCCGCCAGCGCCACCGACCGGCCGATGAAGGCGGGATACCGATCATCGAAATCGTCCACCCACACACCCTTTACCCACAACAAGAGCTGGATCAGCGGGATGATGAAGGCGACCGCCAGCACCAGCGCGCACCACAGCATTGCCCCCCAGCGCGCGGCGCCAGCCAGACGGATGCGTTCGGCGTGGCTGCTCTTCACGTGGTAGTGGCGGGCGCCACGCACCCGCTGCTCGACAACCGCCAGTACCAGCACGAACAGCACCAGCAAGGAGGCCAGTTGCGACGCGGCCGGCAGGTTGAAGAGTGCAAACCATGCCTTGTAGATGGCGGTGGTGAAGGTATCGAAATTGAAGATGGACACGGCGCCGAAGTCCGCCAGCGTTTCCATCAGCGCCAGCGTCACCCCGGCGATGATCCACGGCCGCGCCATCGGAATGGCAACGCGGAAAAACGCCGCCCGGCGCGAGACCCCCAGCATCTGCGCCGCCTCCAGCGCGCGCCTGCCTTGGGTGGCAAAGGCATTGCGCGCCAGCAGGTAGACATAGGGGTAGAACGCCAGCGACAGCACCAGCAGCACGCCGCCAGTACCACGGATATTGGGAAACCAGCTGCTATCGCCCCAGGTATCGCGCAGCCAGGTCTGCACCGGCCCGGTGAAATCCAACAGGCCGATCTGCACGAAGGCGAGCACATAAGCCGGCATCGCCAATGGCAGCATCAACGCCCAGTCGAAGAAGCGCCGGCCGGGAAACTCGCATACCGCAGTGAGCCAAGCCAGCGGCACGCCGAGCAGCAGCACGCCCATCGTCACGCCCACCAGCAGGATGGCAGTGTTCTTCAGCACGCTGGGCAGCACGTATTGCCCAAGGTGGGCCCAGATCTCCGGCTGCGGATCAAGGAAGGAGGCCAGCACCACCGCGAGCGGGATCAACGTCAACAGCGCGATGGGCAACGCATACAGCACGCCGCGCCACGCGCGCCGGCCATGGCGTTCGGCACGCAGCAACGGCGGCGCGGCAATCAGTGCGGCTTCGGACAGGGTGGATTCGGACATGCGGTGCCGGGCGGGAAAGAATGCGGGCGACCGCAGCCGCCCAAGCCGGATTATGCGTGCTCGAACAATAGCTTACAAGAGTGATTCTCAATTGCCTCTGGGAACGGCCCAACAAAAAGCCCGGCCTGGGCCGGGCTTTTTGTACCACCTTCGCGCCTATTTGTAGCCAACGCGATCCATCAGCTGCGTCGCCTTGGCCTGCAGCTCGCCAGCCTTGGACACATTGATCGGATTGGGCTTGAAGCTGCCCCAGTCGGCAACGAGGCCATCCGGCTTCACCTTGGGGTTGACCGGGTATTCGAAATCCTTGGTCGCGTAGAGGTTCTGCGCCTTATCGGACGACAGCCACTCGATCAGCCGGACCGCAGCCTTGGGATTCTTGGCGTACTTGGTCACGCCGGCGCCCGACACGTTCACATGCACGCCCTCGGCGTTCTGGTTGGCCCAGAAGATCTTGACGTTGAAGTCCGGCTTCTTGTCGACGATGCGGCCGAAGTAGTAGCTGTTGGCGATACCCACGGCGCATTGGCCAGCGGCGATGGCTTCCAGCATCTTGGTGTCATCGGCGAACACGTCGGTCGCAAGGTTGGCGACCCAGCCCTTCACCACCTGTTCGGTCTTGGCCTCGCCATGCTGGGCGATCATCATCGCCACCAGCGACTGGTTGTAGACCTTCTTCGAGGTACGCAGGCACAGCTTGCCCTTCCACTTCGGATTGGCAAGATCCTCATAGCTGGAAAGATCGGATGGCTTCACCGTCTTGGGGTTGTAGAAGATGGTGCGCACGCGCTGCGACAGGCCGAACCACTGGCCCTTGGGATCGCGCAGGTGCACCGGCACGTTGGCATCGAGCACGCCCGACTTGGTCGATTGGAACAGCCCCTGCTCGGCAGCCTGCCACAGGTTGCCGGCATCAACCGTCATCAGGATGTCGGCCGGCGAATTCTTGCCCTCGGCCTTCAGGCGTTCCATCAGCGGGCCTTCCTTGTCGGTCAGCAGCTTCACATCGATACCGGTTTCCTTGGTAAAGGCGTCGAACAGCGGCTTGATCAGCTGCTCGTTGCGGGCGGAATACACGGTGACGGATTCAGCCTGGGCAAAACCGGCCAGCATGGCCGCGGCAAGCGGCAGAACGAGGAAACGCTTCAAGATCAGCTCCTGGAAAGGCGGGGAAACGGATGCTGCGGTTTATACCGCAATCAGCAATCGCTCTCAATTGCGATTAGTGCAGCCTCGGATCGACCCCGCTGCAACAAGTTCCCAGCGTCAGGCGGAGCCGCCAATGCGGGATCACCCGGTTGGTGCCGGGCCGGCACGGCAGTACAATCGCCCGCCCGCTCGTCCTAGGAAGTCCCATGCTCTGGTTTCGCAACCTGCAACTCTATCGCCTCGCCGCCGATCACGCGCTGAGCGCCGATTCGATCAACGACTGCCTCGCCAAGCGGCCGTGGCTGCCGTGCGGCGCCATGGACCTGCAATCACAGGGCTGGATTCCGCCTGCGCCGCACGCTGTCGAGGTGTTCGGCTATGCGCAGCAAGGTGCGGTGCTGGTCGCGCTGAAGACCGAAGAGAAGATCCTGCCCGCCATCGTGGTGAAGCAGGAAGCCGAATACCGCATTGCGCAGATTGAGGCGGAGGAAAACCGCAAGGTCGGGCGCAAGGAAGCCAAGGACCTGCGCGACCAGATCACCCACGAGCTGCTGCCCAAGGCCTTTACCCGCTCGCGCGTGCAGCGCGCGCTGGTCGACCTGGAGTCCGGCCTGGTGCTGGTCGATGCCGGTGCTGCTGCCAAGGCGGAGCAACTGCTCTCCGCATTGCGCGAAGCACTGGGCAGCCTGCCCACTCGTCTGATCGATACCCAGACCACGCCGCAAACGGCGATGACGCTATGGCTGGAAACGGCGGATGCCGGTGAGTTCGATCTGGGCCAGGATGCCGAGCTGCGGGTGCCTGGCGACGATGGCGCCATTGCCCGTGTGTCACGCCAGCCGCTCGACAGCGACGAGATCAAGCGCCACCTCGATGCCGGCAAGCTGGTCAGCCGCGTGGCGCTGTCCTGGCAGGATCGCATCGCCTTCCAGCTCACCGAGAAGCTGGAGCTCAAGCGCGTGGCCATGCTCGATACGCTGGCCGATGCGGTGAAGGACCTGGATGCTGCCGACCAGGCAGCGCTATTCGACAGTGGGCTCGTGCTGATGATCGGCGAGCTGCGCGGCCTGATGCCGACGCTGATCGAGGCGTTGGGCGGCGAAGCCGGCGCCTGATCCGGGCAGGATGCGCGCGGGCTACTTCAGCAGGCGCGCATCGAAATCGAACGGCGCTTCGATGCGCGCGTTCACGCCATGGGCGGCCAGTTGTGTCGGATTCAGCATCAGGTTGGCCTCAAGCGGCACGATGACCGACGGCACATAGAGTCCAACCTGCCCGGCCTCGCGCAGCCAGCGCGTACCGACCTCGCGACTGGCATCGCTGGGCGGGACCGCATCCCAGTCTGGCGGCGGCGTCACCGTGGTGTAGAGCGCCGCATCGTCCGGCAGATCAATCACCACAAGTTGATAGTCGCGCGGCATCAGGCCGGGCTCGGGCAGATGGGCCAGCACCTCCAGCGCACACAACGCCCGGCTGGTCGCGGCATAGACGGCGGGCACATCGCGATGATTCCAGCGGCCGCCTTCCAGCGCGGCGCCATAGCCGGACAGATCGGTGGCGTAGGCGGCGCGGGCGATACGCCAAGCCCTCAAAACACGCCCCCATACTGGATGGTCACCAGCACCCGGCGCACTTCCTGCGCGCCGATCTCGGTATCGAGCAGCGAAAACGGCGTCGCCCCGTTGAAGGCGCGCGACGGCTGCGTCAGCCAACGCTTGGCTTGCGCCGCATCGCCAAAAGCCTGGATCGCGCGATCGGTGATCTCGGCGATGCGCGCCACGCGCTCGCTCTCGGCCACGCCCAGCGTCTTGTTTTCCTTGGCCAGCCGCGCTGCGGTCGAGGCCGGCAGGTGCAATACGCCGTAGACCGCCTGCTTCGGGATGTCGAACTCATCCGAGATGCCCTGCACCACCTCGGCCGGCATGCCTTCCCGGATCAGCGCAATGCGCCGGGCGGGCGAAGCCTGGGCCAGCTCGCTCGACAGCAGGCGGAACGTGCTGGCTTCATCGGGCTCGCCACGCCGGGCGAGGCGGATCGCGTTCTGGGCCACGATGGCCTCCTTGTCTCATTTGGTTATTCATCATACATCAAACGAGACAAAAGCCGCGCCTATCGGTTCGGGTTTACAGCCCCCAGCCACGGGCCATGAACGACGCAAGAATGGGCAGCAGGATGATCAGATGGCATTCGATCATCAGGCAGCGCCGCACCTTGCCCAAGTCGCTCGCTTCCGGCACGAAACCGGGATCGGCCAATGCAGCCCGGCGCCATGCCTGGAAACGCCGGGTCGGATAAACCGACATCAACCCAATGATCACGAACAACGTGATCTTGGCGTGGAACACCGGATTGGGCAGGTAAAAGCCCGCCCCCTTGGCCCCGAAGTACAAGCGCGCAAGGCCCGTGGCCAGCACCACCATGGCGCTAAGGAAATAGGCGATGTCGTAACGTGCCAGCCGCGCCGCTGCGGCCGGCATCCACTCGCGCTTGACCAGCACGGTCTCGATCGCAAGGAAGGTGATCAGCACGAAAATGGCCAGAAAGTGACAGGCGGCAAGCACGGCGTCGAGCATGGCAACTCCAGGGAGTGTGGATATTGCCCCGCAGCTTGGCGCAGCCACATGGCAATCGCAAGGCCCGAGGCGTGCTGAACGCAGCACGCCTCCCTTGATTGCCCAAACTGGCCTTTCCCCCTCAGCACGCCCGGCAAGCGATATCGACCGTTTATCCGTTTGCCATTTTTCTTATTCCATTTTCATTGGAATTTTTCTTACGTAAGAATACTTGGCTTAAAACCTTCAATCGTCTTTCATTTTTGTTGCGGCGCAGCATCAGCCTTCAAAAACCATTACTGCATATGCTTACCCAAATAGTTTTCAATAATATTTGTATGTTTCCTCTGTTGTAACACCAGTCCCATCTTGCTTTCAAAAGCATCAGCAGATGATGAATTGATGATTTGCCTCTTCCCCTCCCCGCTCGTCAATATCCAACCCGCTGCAATGCATCCGTTTGCAAGCACCGTTGCGACTCCCCCAATCGCTGCTCCCATTGCACTGGCCGCTGGCCATCCAACCAGGCAGGGCGAAAAAATGATCGAAACTCACCGTGAATTCCCCGGAAAAGTCCTCATCATCGGCTTCGGATCGATAGGGCAAGGCGTACTTCCGTTATTGCTCAGGCATTTCCAACTCAAACCTTCGCAGCTCCATATCGTGGCTGCCGATCATGAAGGCAGCGAAGTCGCTGCCCAATACGGAATACGTCTTTCCGTGATTGAATTGACCGAAGTCAATTACCGCCAGGTATTGACCCCCATGATGGACCAAGGGGATTTCCTGGTGAACGTTTCCAATGACGTCGCCAGTTTCTCCTTGATTGAGCTTTGCCAACGATTGGGGGCAATGTATATCGACACCTGCATTGAGCCTTGGGCAGGCGGCTACACCGATACGCGTGTCTCGCCGCAGGCACGCAGTAATTACGCATTGCGCGAACAGGTGCTGACGCTGCGCAAGGATTTTCGCAATGGCCCCACCAGCGTATTGACCCATGGCGCCAATCCCGGACTGGTCTCGCACTTTGTCAAACAGGCGCTGATGGATCTGGCCGACGCCGGTCACCAGAAAATCTACCCGCCCAGTGACCGGGCAGGCTGGGCACAACTGGCGCGGCATCTCGGCATCCGCGTGATCCAGGTGGCGGAACGGGATTTCCAGCAGACGCACTCGCGCAAGCAACCCGATGAATTCATCAATACCTGGTCAGTGGAAGGCTTTGTCGGCGAGGGCTGCCAGCCGGCCGAACTCGGCTGGGGCAGCCATGAGCAGCATTTCCCGCACGATGGCCAGCGCCATCCACATGGCTGCCGCTCGGCCATCTACCTCAACCAGCCGGGCGCCGCGACCCGCGTGCGCAGCTGGACACCCCAGGCCGGCGCCTACCATGGGTTCTTGATCACCCACAGCGAAGCAATCTCGATCGCCGATTACCTCACCGTCGGCAACGGCGAGGCGCCGGAATACCGCCCGACCGTGTACTACGCCTATCACCCGTGCGACGACGCAGTGCTGTCGCTGCACGAGTTGGCCGGCCGCAACTGGCAGCTGCAATCACGGGTCAAGCTGGTCAAGGAAGAGATCGAACATGGCCATGACGAACTGGGCGTGCTGCTGCTCGGGCACGCCTGGGGCGGCTATTGGTATGGCTCACGCCTCGATATCGCGGAAGCACGCCGGCTGGCGCCGCACAACGGCGCCACCAGCCTGCAGGTGACCTCCGCCGTGGTCGCCGCCATGGACTGGGCGATTCGTCACCCGAACCAGGGCATCGTCGAGCCGGAAGACCTGCCGCACGACGAGATCATCGCCTTCTGCCGGCCTTACCTTGGCGAACTGGTCGGTGCCTACACCAGCTGGAATCCGCTGCAGGGGCGAGGCTGGATCTTCCCCGAAGAGGTCGATCACACCGACCCGTGGCAATTCAAGAACTTCAGAGTTTGATCAGGGAGCCCGCACATCATGGATCAGCATGGCAACATGGCCCGGCTGGACGAGGTCCTGTCCTACTGGGCCGAGCAGCAGCCCCGGCGCAAGGCCTATACCGAGCTGGATGGCGAAGGGGCCGAAGTCGACAGCATCAGCTACGGCCAGCTCGCCAGCCGGGCCCAGGCCGTGGCCGCAGTACTGCGCACGATGGCTACACCGGGGCGACACGTGATCCTGGCGTATCCCGCCGGGGTCGACTTCATGGTGGCCTTCTTTGGCTGCATGTATGCCGGGCTCGTCGCCGCACCGGTGCCGCTGCCCAAGCGCAATCGCCCCAACGCGCGGCTGGCGCAGATGGTGGCCGCCTCCGATGCCGCACTGGTGCTGAGCAGCGTCGGCACGCTGGCGTGGATGAGCGAGGTGCTCACCCGGGAGGCAGACTGGCCAAGTGAGGTCGCCTTTCTCGCCACCGATACGGTGGATGGCCGATCGACCCACTGGTCTGCGCCCGCTCGCAGCGATGCCGAGGCGCACGCCTTCACCCAGTTCACATCGGGCTCGACCTCGCTGCCCAAGGGCGTGATGATCAGCCACGACGCCTGCCTCTACAACCTGCAGATGGCCCGCTCGGTCAGCGGTGCACGCCCGGATTCGGTGTTCGTCAGCTGGCTGCCGCACTACCACGACCTTGGTCTCGTCGCCCACCTGCTGCACAGCTTCTACTGCGGCAGCCACTGCGTGGTGCTGGCCCCCGCCACCTTCGTCGCGCAGCCGGTGCAATGGCTGCGAGCGATCAGCCGTTACCGCGGGCAATACACCGGTGCGCCCAATTTCGCCTACCAGCTCTGCCTTGATCGCATCGGCGAAGCGGAGCGGCAGCGGCTCGATCTTTCCAGCCTGAAGATGGCAATCAATGCCGCCGAGCCCATCCATGCCCAGACGGTGCGTGACTTCTGCGCCGGCTTCGCGGTCAGCGGCTTCGAGCCGCGGATGTTCCTGCCGGCCTACGGCATGGCCGAGGCCACGGTGTTCGTCGCCTCCGGCACCCTCGCCGACGAGCCGATATACCGGCGGATCGACGCGATGACGCTCTACACCGATGGCGTGGCACGCCCGGCCAGGGACGGCCACGAAGTGCGCGAGCTGGTGGGCTGCGGCCACAGCAAATTGCTGCAGCAGCTCAGCATCGTCGATCCGCAGACACGCAAAGCGCTGCCCGCCAACCGGATCGGCGAGATCTGGGTCCGCGGCCCCAATGTGATGACCGGCTACTACAAGCGCCCGGAAGCCAACGCCGAAGCATTCGGCACGCTGGACGGCGATATCTGCCACCAGCTGCGTACCGGTGACCTGGGCTTCGTCGACGAGGCCGGCGAGCTCTTCATCACCGGGCGGATCAAGGACCTCATCATCATCAACGGCGCCAACTTCTATCCACAGGATATCGAGCAGTGCATCGAGGCTAGCCACCCAGCCTTGCGCCGCGATGGCAGCGCCGCGTTCGGCGTCAGCGACGGTACCTCGGAGCGGCTGGTGCTGTTCGCCGAGGTGGACAAGGACACCGCGCAGCGCGCAGCGAACGAGCCAGCGGTGCTCGAGGCCGTCGCCGAGCAGGTCTGCGCCGCGGTCAGCCAGCACTTCGAGCTTGCCGTCGATCACATCGTGTTCCTCAAGCCCACGCAATTGCCCAAGACCTCCAGCGGCAAGGTGCGGCGCCAGGAATGCAAGCAACGTTTCTTGCAGCAACACCCCGAGCGACTCGCGCAATGGCCGAGCGCCAGCCCCACCGCCCCAGAGGAAAGGAATCAGCCGATGTACAACATTGAAAAGGCATTGCAACGCATCACCGACATGGGCCCGGAACACCTGCGCGTGTTCAGCCTGCTCACCCAGATCCTCACTGCGCGCTACAAGGTGCGCATGGCGGATTTCGATATCGACAAGTCGATCTTCTTCTATGGCATCGATTCGCTGAGCATCATCGACATCCACGCCGAGATGGAAAAGAAGCTGGAGCGCAGCATTCCGACCGTGGCGTTCTTCCACGCCAATACCGTGGTCGAGATGATCGACGACATCGTGGTCGGCATGACCGACCGCAGCCAGTTCGACCGCCGCATCGCCGAAGGCAGCACGCTGCGCGAGGAAGTCGATCAATCGGTGGCCTACCTCGCCGAGAAACTCGACAAGGTCAAGCACAGCTCCGACGGCAGCGTCGGGCGCCGCACGCTGCTGACGGGCGCATCGGGCTTCGTCGGCGTGGCCCTGCTGAAGGAAATCCTTGCGCGCACCGATGCCGACGTGGTGTGCATGGTGCGCGCCGCCGACGAGGCCGCCGCGCTTAAGCGCATCCGCAATACCTCGGCCAAGTACGCGCTGACGCTGCCCGATGGCTGGGAGGCGCGCGTCTCGGTGATGATCGGCGACATGTCCAAGCCGCGCTTCGGCCTCACCGAAGCCGAATACCAGCGCTACACCGCCGAGATCGACAGCGTATACCACTGCGCCGCGATCGATAACTTCTATCTGCCCTACAGCGTGATGCGCAAGACCAATGTGCTGGGCGCGATCGAGGTGCTGGACTTCGCGCTGCACACCCGGCTCAAACCCATCTTCTATATCTCCAGCTGCGCCGTTTCGATGCTGGAAAGGCAGGAAGAGAACACCGAGGTCGTCGGCCTGGTCAACGGCTACGCGCAGAGCAAATTCGTCGTCGAGCAGATCATGCTGGAGCTGGCCGAGCGCGGTTACCCGGTGGTGAACTATCGCCTCGGCTACCTCTATAACCTGCGGGTGCAGAACGTGCCCGACAATGCCTCGTTCGACCAACTGCTGAAGCAGGTGGAAGCAGCCTACGGCGAGCTCGACGAGGAGCTGATCATCGACGCCGACGCCTTCGAGAACTTCCTCTCGGTGATCCCGCAGATCGGTGCCTTCCCCGACATGGATGCCGATTTCGACCTCACCCCGGTCGAGTATGCCGCCAAGGCCATCGTCACCACCACCACGCTGCCGGCCGACGAGCGCAAGACCAGCTACACCTTCTACAACCCTGAGCCGCTCAAGTGGCGCGATGTGGCGACGTACTTCAAGAAGACGCACCCGCGCATCGAGCTGGTCTCGCTGACTGAATTCCTCGATCGCTACGAGGACTACATCCGCCAGACCAACCGCGTCAGCGTGAAGCTGCTGAAATCGGTGGTATCGCCCAAGCTCGACAAGCAGCTCAATGCGATGTTCCGCCACATCGAGAACGACCACTCGACGCAGTTCAAGGCCTGGTGCCCGCCGTGCGATGCCCGCTTCACCCACTACTACGTGGATTTCGCGGTCAACGGCTAATCCCGCCACGGCAGGCGGCAGTGCCGCCTGCCGCCTTCACCGGACACTCCCCCTTGCTGCAGCCGCGCCATGCGGCTGTGCTTTTATCTTGTCTGGAGTCTGCATGCATTGGGTCTACCTGATTCTCGCCATCGTGTTCGAAGTGGCTGGCACCACCAGCATGAAATTGTCGGAAGGCTTCACCCGGCTCTGGCCCAGCATCCTGATCTTCGTCTGCTATAGCCTGTGTGCCGGCTTCATCACGCTCGCGCTCAAGCAGCTGGAGATCGCAGTGGCCTATGCCATCTGGGCCGGCGTCGGCACCGCGCTGATCGCGCTGATCGGCATGATGTATTTCAAGGAGCCGGCGACCACGGGCAAGATCGTGTCGCTGCTGCTGATCGTTGCCGGCATCGCCGGACTCAACCTGAGCGGGGTCAGCCGATGAAGACCATTCTGATACTGTTGCTGGTGCCGCTGATCGCTCCGGCCATGGCAGCAGACGCGCCTGCCGGCCTGTGGCGCTTCGTCGATGACGACTCGGTGATCGAGTTCAAGCGTTGCGACGGCGATGCGCTCTGCGCAGTGCTGCGCAAGCTGCCCAATGCCAAGACACTCGCCACACTCTCGGCCACGCAGCAACGTGAAGCGCCCTCCTGGTGCGGCAAGCCGTTGTTGGGTGATCTCAAGCCCGATGGTGTCGGCGTCTGGCGTGGCGGCTGGGTCTACGATCCCGAATCGGCCAAGCGCTACAGCGCCACGCTGAAGCAGACCCAGGACAAGCTGAAACTGCTGGCTTTCGTCGGCACGGAATGGCTGGCGGAGAGCATGGTGCTCGAACCCTGGCAGGGTGCGGCGCCAAGCTGCCCCTGACCGACAGCCTCACCAGCCAAGTGCGGCATTAAGCTGGGCGAAGCTGCGCGAGCGCGCTGCCTGGCCCTCGACCTCGTCCAGCCTGGCCTCCAGCCAAGCGAGTTCCGCCTCCTGCCGGGCCGCCCGATCAGCGCGACCAAGCCGCTGGTTGGCCGCGGCGTCGTCCAGCAGGCGTTGCGCCCGCGCTTCGCCAGCGGTCAGCAGCGGCAGCGCTTGCTGCGCCTGCTGCCATTCGGCCAAGGCCTCCTCGACCTCACGCAGCGCGTTCAGCATGGTCTTGCGATAGTGGGCAATCGCCAGCGCATGTTCCGCCCGTGCAGTTGCCACTTCGGCCTCGGTACGCCCGCCATCGAACAGCAGCCAGTCCACACCCGCCCCCAGCGCCCAGGTCAGGTAGTCGTGATCAAGGAACGAACCCAGCGCATTGCTGGCAAAGCCGGCACTGCCGGTCAGGGCGATGCGCGGATAGCGCAACAAGCGCGCCTGCTCGATGCCGATGCGCTGCACCTCGACCTGCTGCCAGGCGGCCAGCAGATCGGGGCGGCGGCCCAGCACAGTGACGGGCAAGTCCGGCGCCACCTGCAACACCGCCTGTGGCAGCGGCCCATCGGCCAACGGCAACGACGCCGCATCCTGCCCAAGCAGCATGGCCAACCGAGCCTGGGCCTGGGCCGCCTGCCGTCGCTCGGCCAGCATGCCCAGCTGTACCCGGTCACCTTGATTCAGTGCCGAAGTTTCGGCCTGCCGATCCACGAGGCCGAGCCGCTTGCGCGCCACGGCGTCGTGCTGCATGCGCCCGGCGAGCCCCTGTTGCTGTTGCAGCAGGGCCAGCCGGACCTGGGCCAGACGCAGATCGGTGTAGGCCAGCACCACCTCGCGGGCAATCAACAGCCGGAGTGCCGCTGCATCCTGCTCGGCCGCCGTCAGGCTGGCTTGGCCAGCGGCACGGGCGCGGGCCACCCGGCCGAACAGGTCGAGCTCGTAGCTCAGTGCGACGCCGACGTTCCGCCGGTTTTCCTCATAGCCGGGGATATCCCAGAAAATCAGCTGACCCGCCTCGTCGAGATCGGACACCCGCTGCCGCGGCACGCGGGTGCGCTGCACATCGGCGCCGGCGCGCATCGTCAGCATGCCGGATGCGTCGGCCACGCCGGCATGGCCGCGGGCAATGGCCACGCGCTCGACAGCGATCGCGATGTCGGCATTCGCAGCGAGCGCCGCGGCGACCAGTGCATCGAGTTGAGGATCGCCGTAGGCCTGCCACCAGGGCGTCGCCGGTGCCAGCGGCGTGACAGCAGCAGCGTTGCGCCAGCCCGCGGGGGCAGCCGGTGGCTGGGTGGGCGACTCGTTCACCATGCTGGCGCAGCCGCCGAGCAGCAGCGCCAACACCGGGGCAATGCGGGACTTCATCGCGGCGCCCCGGCCGCAGCAGGCAGCCGCACGATGACACGCTGGCCGATCAACAATTGCGGTGCCTGCAGCGCCACCACGGCTTCGACCACCCGTACGTCCTGTTTTTCCGCCGGATCGTCGCTGCGCGTGCGCAGGCCCACGGCCGGCGACACGCGCAGCAGCCGCCCCGCGAACTTGCGCGACTCATCCACTTCCAGCGCGATCTCGACCGGTGAACCAGGTTTCAGCTGGGCGATGAAGCGCTCTTCGAATTCGGCGCGCACCACACGGGGCCGGGCCGGGGCGAACAGGAACAACGGAGTGACGTTCAACGTGCTGACGCCATCGCCGGGCCGCACGTCGCGGCGTACGATCTGGCCATCGCTGGGTGCCCGCACCGTATGCCGCGAGACTTCATGCTCGGCCACCTGCCACTTGCGCTGCAGCACCTGCGCACGCTGATCCACCACGCCCAGCTCGGCCTGCAAGGCGGCGACGTCATCGCGCGCCGTGTCCAAAGATTGGCCTGGCGCCAGCTCAGCCGACACCGCCTGCTGCAACCGCTCCACCTCGCGGCGGGCGGCAGTCAGCTTGGCGCGCAACGGCGCCGTTTCCGCCCGCGCCGCGCGGTACTCGGCTTCAGCGAGACCGGCCTGCAGGCGGGCCTGTTCATCGTCCAGCACCGCCAGCACCTGTCCGGCGCGGACCTGGTCGCCCTCACCCACCGGCACCGACTTGATCACGCCGTCGCGCTGGGCCGCCAGCTTGACGATGCCCCCTTCGACATCGACACGGCCGCGGGCAACGGCCCCCAACTCGGCCGGTTTCGCCACCGACTCCGGCTGCTCCCGGTCCGCCAGTGCCCAGATGGCCGTCAGGGCGCAGACCAGCGCCAGGCCTGCCCCCCATATCGTCGGTTTCCGCCAGTTCATGCGTGCTCCTGTCCGCCATCGGCGGCAGCTTCGTTGTGCTGGATGCGCTCGTCGCGCCGGATCTGGCCGTCTTCAAGCTCGATCAGCCGGTCCGCACGTTGGTGCAGCCGCGGATCGTGGGTGACCACCAGCACCATGGCACCACGCTCACGGGCAATCCGATGCAGCAGGTCGACGACGATGGCGCCGTTGTGGCTGTCGAGCGCACTGGTCGGCTCATCGGCAAAGATCAGTTCGGGGTGCTTGACCAGCGCCCGAGCAATGGCCACCCGCTGCTTTTCCCCGCCGGAGAGCTCGATCGGCCGCAAGTGCGCCCGTGCCGCGAGGCCGACATCCTCCAGCGCGGCCATGGCCCGCTCGCGGGCTTCGGCCTGCGGCAGATCGCCGTACTGCAAGGGGAAGACCACGTTCTCCACGGCAGTGAGCGCGGCAAACAGGTTGAACCCCTGGAACACGAAGCCGCAGTGCTGCAGCCGGAAGCGATCGATCTCGCCCTCGTCCAGTTGCCACAGCGCCTTGTCCAACGCCGTCACCGTTCCCTGATCGGGCCGCATCAGACCGGCCAGCATGGCAAGAAAAGTGCTCTTGCCGGAGCCGGATGGCCCCATCATCAGGGTGAGCTCACCGGCATTGAGCGCCAGCGAAGCGTCACGGATCACTCGCTGGGTCAGCTCGCCCGCGCCGAATGATTTGGCAATGCCCTCGCACCGGATCACGACCTTGGCCATGCGCACCCCTACCTCAGCAACGTGGCCGGATCGGCCTTGTACAGCGGCCGCAGCGCATACAGGCCCGACAGCAAGGCAATGGCCAGGATGATCGCGGTGCAGCCCAGCAGCAGCCAGCTGGGAAACAACATCGGCACCTGTGCCCAGTTCGCCAGTACCCCAATGCCGAGCGACAGCACTCCCGTCAGCACAAGGCCGCAGGTACCGATCCAGAACGCCTGCTCCAGCACGATGTTGCGTAGTGCCTGGCGCGATACGCCCAGCGCGCGCATGGCGGCGAATTCCTTCAGCGACGCAAGGATGGCCGACGCCAGTGTCTGGCTGGTGATCACCGCCCCGACCACCAAGCCCAGCAGCGATGCGACGCCGGCGCCGATACCGGCCCCGGATTCGAACAACCAGTAGAGCTGCGATTGCAGCGAGAAATCGTCGGCCAGCCACAGCGAATGGCGGCGCCCGCTGCTCGATCCCGCCAGATCGGTGACCACCCGCTCGCCATCGCTGCCGGGGCGCAGCGCGAGCAGCAAATAAGTGATGTCCTGCGCATCGGGCGTCGCCTGCAGCACCTGCCGCAGGGTCGGCTGCCCCATCAGCACCGTCACACCGCCCACCGCGCGCACGCCTTCGACAAAACCGGCGATGCGCGCCCGCTTGCCGTTGATTTCCACCGGTGCACCGACGTAGGCATTGAGCTTGTCGCGATCCGCCACATCGATCAGCACTGCACCCGGCTCATCGAGCAGCGCACGCTGCGCGCGCGTCAGCAGGTGCGCATAGGCCAGGCCATCCGGGCGGGCATCGATGCCATTGATGACCGCGGTCACCGCCACGCCATCGTCGCGGCGCCAGTCGCCGTAACCCTGATAGAGCGGCTCCACCCGAGCCACGGCCGGATGCAACCGCGCATCGAGATCCGCCGACGGCAGGATGCCCCGCCCCAGATCCACGCTCTGCGTGCCCCGATAGCCGATCCATACCTGCGCCCCCGACTGGTCGATCACAGCCGACACGCTGCCGAGCAGACCCAGCAACAAGGCAACCTGTACTACGATCAGCAGCCCGGCAAACGTCACCGCCAGCACGGCAGCGAGATAACGTCGCCATTCGTAGCGCAGCGAAGCCCGAGCCAGCGACACCTTGCTCATCGGCCGCTCCACCGTAAGGCAATGCAAAAAGGAATATTCCTTCGCAAAAAGAGCGCATCATTGGCTTTCATCGTCATCCGCTCGACTCAGGGCTTCAGATAGCTGCGCAGCACATCGGCCAGCGCACGCGCGGTCGCCACCCGGTCCAGGCCGGGATTGACGTGGAAATCGACCTGCAGCCCGGATACCAGTGCGGACAGCACATTGGCCAGACCATCGAGGCTAGGCAGGTCGGCGCGGATCAGGCCGTCCTGCTGCGCCTTGCGCAGCGCGTCCACCACTTCCCGGCGCAACTGGCCGTCGCGTTCAGCCACGCGCTGCATCAGACCGGGATTGCGGGCGATCTCGGCCCAGCTCTCCACTCCGATATCGTCCTGAGCCCCTTGCAGCAAATCGGCCAGGTCAGCCGCCTTGAAATCGAGCAGCGCGGCAATGCCTTCGGCACTGCCCAGATAGCGTCGCACCAGCGCGAGATAGTCATCGAATTCGCGCTCGACCAATTCATCGATGATTGCGTCCTTGCTGGTGAAGTGCCGATACATGGAGCCAGGGCTGAGCTCGGCTTCCTTGCAGATTTCCTCCATGCGCGCAGCGTGGAAACCGCGCAGCCGGAATACCCGCTTGGCAGCAGCGAGGATCTGTTCACGGCGGACATCGGCCAGGGTTTCGTTACGGGTGCGCATGGATCAATTCAAAGACGGAATATTCATTCGCATAATCCACCGCAGGCATGATCCAGTCAATCAGCTGCAGAGAACAACCGACGAGCGCACAGGAGATCGACGAACTGTGAGCCGCAGCCCGCATGCAGAAGCAGCTGCACCGGCCCGGCGGATCCCAAGCCACTGCCGCGAAGCGCGGCTACTCCCGGCCCACCTGGAATGGTTCGCCGGTGGCAAAGAACTGCCCGCCTGCCACGTAGTGGATGCTGTTGCGCGCGGCATCGGGGAAATGCCAGCGGCCGGCCGAGAACACGGCCGGGTCGGCCCAGGCGGCGACCACCTCGGCAAGGAACAGATCGTGCCGTGCTTCGTTGTCCGGCCGGGGCATGACCTTGCACTCCAGCCACGCCAGGCAACCTTCGATCAATGGCGCGCCAACGAGGCTGGCCGGGTGCGTCACCAGGCCATGGTGGGCAAACTTGTCGTGGTCGCGACCGCTGCTGTTGCCCACGGCCTCGACCATGGCGGCCTGGTGCCGGGCCGGGATCGCCAGCACGAACTCGCCGGACGCTTCGATCAGCTTGCGGCTGTGCGTGCCGGCATCGATCACGACTGCCACCTTGGGCGGATCGAAATCGAGCGGCATCGCCCAGGAGGCAGCCATCACATTGCGTACGCCGCCATGGGCGCTCGCCACCAACGTCACCGGGCCATGGTTGAGCAGCAGGTAGCTTTTGATCAGTGGCACGGCAACGGCCTGATGCATGGTCACTTCCTTTTCTTGCGTTTGTTGCGATAGCGCTCGAATTTTTCCTGGGTGGCGTCGGCAGTGCGCGCGCCAAAGGCATAGTGGCTTTCCAGCCACATCACGTTGATGATGCCGAAGGCGAGCGCCAGGCCGAGCCCCAGTATCCAGGCGAAGTACCACATGGGGTTCTCCTTGAGTCTGTACAAGGCCGCCGTGGCGGCCAGCGTTGAAAAGCGCGGCGGCAGCAAGCTGCCCTGCCCGTTCAGTAACTGGTGTGGGTCTCGCGCTGGATCTGCTCGATCGTCACTGTGCCGCGCATCACGCGGTATACCCAGCTGGTGTAGATGGCGATCAGCGGCACGAAGATCGCCACCACCGCCAGCATGATGGTCAGCGTCTTGTGGCTGGACACGGCATCCCACGCGGTCAGGCTGGACACCGGGTCGATGCTGGACGGCAGCACGAACGGGAACAGCGCGATGCCGGCGGTGACGATGATGGCAACCACGCTGCCACCGGTGGCCGCGAGCGCCGCCCAGCGCCAGCGCAGCCACGCCGCGAGGCACGCCAACAGCGGCAACAGCACGCCCGCCGCCGGGATCAGCCACAGTTGCGGCAATGCACGGTAGTTGGCCAGCCATAGCCCGACCCCGCGTACCACTTCCTTCTGCAGCGGCGTGACCACGCCGTTCACGTCGCCGATCCTGCCGATGCCGAACCCGGACAGCGATTGCATCCAGACACCGAGCATCGCGAACAGGCCGGCGGTGACCAACCCCGCTACCACCGTGGCGCGCCGTGCCCGCTCGGCCACGTGGGCGTCGCTTCTCAAGTAGAGGAAAGCCGCGCCGTGCAGTGCCAGCATGGCGACCGCCAGCACGCCGGTCAGCACGGTGAAGCCGCTGAACAGGCCGAGGAAGCCCCCGTGGTAGCTCACCCGCAAGGTTTCGTCGTAGCGGAATGGCAGGCCGAGGAACAGGTTGCCAATGGCCACGCCGAACACCAGCGCCGGGAATACACCTCCGACGAACAGCCCCCAGTCCCAGGCACCACGCCAGCGCGGGTCTGGCAGCTTGCTGCGGTAGTCAAAGCCCACCGGGCGCAGGAACAGTGCGAACAGCGTGAAGACCAGCGCCACGTATAGCACCGAGAACGCCGCCGCATACACCAGCGGCCAGGCCGCGAACAGCGCGGCGCCGAAGGTGATCAGCCAGGTCTGGTTGCCCTCCCAGGTAGGGCCGATGGTGTTGATCACCACGCGGCGCTCGTCGTCGGTACGGCCCATCCACGGCAGCAAGGTGGCCACGCCGAGATCCCAGCCGCCGGTGAGGGCAAAGCCCAGCATCAGAAGGACGATCAGCCCCCACCACACCAGTTTCAGCGTTTCATAGTCGAGCATGGTCATCCCCTTACGATGCGTTCGATTGCGCAGCCAGCGCGCTCTGGGTTTGAGCACCGGTCTCGCGGAAGTAGCGACCGGTATGCAGGCTCGATGGCCCCAGGCGGATGTACTTCAGCATCAGATACATCTCGATGGCGAACAGCAGCACGTACATCGTCAGCAGCCCGATCAGGCTGAACCACACCTGGCCGGCATCGACGGCCGAGGCCGATAGGAAGGTCGGCAGCACGCCGGAGATCGTCCAGGGCTGGCGACCGTACTCGGCGACGAACCAGCCTGCCATGATGGCCACCCATGGCAGCGGAATCGACACCACGGCGAGCTTGAGCAGCCAGCGCTGCGGCGCGAGGTTCTTCCTGGCGAGGAACCAGAACGACGCGGTGAAGATGAACAGGAACAGGATGCCGAGTCCCACCATCACCCGGAACGACCAGAACAGTGGCGCCACGCGCGGAATCGTATCGCCCGCCGCCGCATTGATCTGCGCCGGAGTGGCATCGACCACGTTGGGCGTGTACTTCTTCAGCAGCAGGCCAAAACCGAGGTCCATCTTGTGGCGCTCGAACTGGCGCTTCAGATCCTCGGTCGCCGTACCGGCGCGCAAGGCCACCAGCGCCTCGTAGGCCAGCATGCCACTCTTGATGCGCGCCTCATGTTCGCGGCGCAGCTCCTTAATGCCGATCACCGGCTGATCCACCGAGCGGGTGGCGATCAGGCCAAGCACATAGGGGATGCGTACTGCATAGTCGGTGCGCTCCTCTTCCTGGTTGGGCAGGCCAAACGCGGTGATCGCCGCCGGCGCCGGGTGGGTATCCCATTCCGCCTCGATCGCGGCGAGCTTCACCTTCTGCACTTCGCCGGTGGTATAGCCCGATTCGTCGCCCAGCACGATCACCGAACAGACCGACGCCAGGCCGAAGCCCGCTGCCACCGCGAACGAGCGCAGCGCAAAGCCGGTGTCGCGCGCCTTCAACAGATACCAGGCCGATACGCCGAGCACGAACATCGACGCCGCCACGTAGCCCGCCGCCAGCGTATGCACGAACTTGGCCTGCGCTACCGGGTTGAAGATCACCTCGGCGATGCTGACAAGCTCCATGCGCATGGTCTGGTAATTGAACTCGGCGCCGACCGGGTTCTGCATCCAGCCGTTGGCGATCAATATCCACAGTGCGGAAAGGTTGGAACCCAGCGCCACCAGGAAGGTGACGAACAGATGCTGCACCTTGGAGAGCCGGTTCCAGCCGAAGAAGAACAGACCAACGAAGGTGGACTCCAGGAAGAACGCCATCAGCCCTTCGATCGCCAGCGGCACGCCGAAGATGTCGCCGACGTAGTGCGAGTAGTAGGCCCAATTGGTGCCGAACTGGAACTCCAGCGTCATCCCGGTGGTGACACCCATGGCGAAGTTGATGCCGAAGAGCTTGCCCCAGAAGCGGGTCATGTCCTTGTAGATCTGCTGGCCAGTCATGACGTAGACCGATTCGCAGATCACCAGGATCCAGGAAAGCCCGAGCGTGAGCGGGACGAACAGAAAGTGGAACATCGCGGTCAAGCCGAATTGCAGCCGCGACAACTCCACCACTTCAAGGGCGGGCAGCATGGGTATCCTCGGGAAGAGAGCCGTTGGCCGATCGGGCCTCGGGCCGGGTTGAAGCCGCCGCAGCCGGGCCGATCAGCTGCTGGCTGATGGCCGACTGCGGCACCGACATTTTCTTGGTACGGGTCAGCGGCTCGGAGAACCACAGCGTCTTGGCGCCCCAGAGCAGCGCGATCTTCAGTAGCAGCACCAGCGTGATCTCCGCCCAGAGCGGCAGGCCGGTGCGCAGCACACCCGGTTTCATTTCAGCCCTCGCCACGCAGGCGATCGGTGAAGCCGAGCACCTTCTGCACCTTGGCGCCCAGCCGCATCAGCCCGGCCAGTGTTTCGGGCGAGAGGCGCTGCACCTCGTCGAACCAGGCGGTGGCCATCTCGATCAATTCGTACATCTCGCGCATGCGGCCTTGGGCGTAGCGCTCCTCGTCGGTCTGCGGCGTTTCCAGCAAGGCTTCACGCAGCATCGACAGCGTGGGCTCAATCTCGCGGCGGCGCTTTTCCTCGGCCAGCGTGCGGAAGATCTCCCAGATATCCTTCGGCGCCTCGAAATAATCGCGTCGATCGCCCGAGCGATGGATAAGCTTGGCCAGGCGCCAGCCCATCAGTTCTTTCATCCCCATGCTGACGTTGGAACGGGAAAAGCTCAGCGTTTCGGCGATCTCGTCGGCGTTCAACGCCAGCGGCGAAATGAACAACAGCGCGTAGATCTGGCCCACGGTGCGGTTGATGCCCCAGCGGCTGCCCATCTCGCCAAAGTGCAGGACAAAGCGTTCGGTCAGTGGTGTGAGTTGCATTTTGTGAAGTTTCAAGAATTTTTGAAAATTGTAAATTCGAGTTTGATCTGGATCAAGCCCCCGATTGAACCTCCGCCACCCTTCCCCTCTCGGAACCCCCGCATTGCATGGCCGACAGCGCGCGAAACAGCTAGCATCGCGGCACTGCAAACCCAATCCCTGCAATGCAAGCTCTTGCCATCACCCTCAACGGCGCAGCTTTGTCCGCCAGCCTGATCATGGCCATTGGCGCGCAGAATGCGTTCGTGCTGCGCCAGGGCATCGCCCGGCAGCAGGTGTTGCTCACTGCCCTGACCTGCTCGCTATGCGATCTGGTGCTGATGAGTACCGGCGTCGCCGGCATGGGCGCGCTGCTCACCCGATTCCCACAGCTGCAGTTCTGGATGGCGATCGCCGGCGCGGTATTCGTCGCGGGGTATGGCGTGCTGGCGCTGCGCAAGGCGCTGAAGCCCACGCCATTGACGTTGACCACCCAGCAGGGCCTCGCCCGGCCTGGCGCAGTGGTGCTGGCCGGCATCGGCTTCTCGGTGCTTAACCCGCACGCCATTCTCGATACCGTGGTGCTGGTCGGGGGCATCGGCGCACAGCAGCCGCTGGCGGCACGCCCCTGGTTTCTGCTGGGTGCCGTCGGCTATGCCTTTGCCTGGTTCTTCACCCTGGCCTTCGGTGCCAGCCGACTCACGCCGCTGTTTCGCAAACCTGCCGCTTGGCGCGTGCTTGATCTCGTCATCGCCGGCATGATGTTCGCCATCGCCATCTCGCTGCTGCACCAAGCCCGGCTCATTTGACCCGACAAGCCGCTGGCAAGCCGACCAGCAGGCACTAAGCTGATTCCATGACGACCTCGCCGACCCGCTGCGCCTGGTGCAGCACCGATCCCCTCTACCAGGCCTACCACGATCAGGAATGGGGCGTGCCCTGCCGCGACAGCCAAGCGCTGTTCGAACTGCTGTGCCTGGAGGGTGCGCAGGCGGGGCTGTCCTGGATCACCGTACTGAAGAAACGCGCACGCTACCGCGAGGTGTTCGACGGTTTCGACCCACAACGCATGGCCGGCTATGGCGACGACAAGGTCGCCGCCTTGCTGCTTGACCCAGGCATCGTGCGCAATCGCGCCAAGGTGGCCGCCTTTATCGGCAACGCCAGGGCTTGGCTGGCCTTGCGCGATGATGGCATCGACTTCGCCCAGTGGATCTGGGGTTTCGTCGACCATGCGCCGCAGCTGAGCCACCCCACTACACTTGCCGACGTACCAGCACGTACCGCCACGTCGGATGCCATGAGCAAAGCGCTGCAGGCACGCGGCTTCAAGTTCGTCGGCAGCACCATCTGTTATGCCTTCATGCAGGCCGCCGGCCTGGTGAACGATCACACCCGCGACTGCTGGTGCGCACCAGCCCCGGCATGACGGCAACATGTAAGAAAACGCAGTTCATCAGGGCAATACCGGGTATCTGGCCTGCCACCTTGTAAGTTAAAGTAACGGCTTATATAGCTATCCGCTACTGGAGAACACGATGAAGATCAGCCAGCGCATCCTGCTTTTGATCGGGGTGGCCATCCTAGCGCTCTGCGTGGTGGGCGGCATCGCCTTCGTGCAGTTGAGCCGCACCGAAACCTCGATCACGCACCTGGCCGACGAATCGCTCGCTGGGCTGGAGAAGCTCTACGCGGTGAACAACAGCTACAAGGTGCAGCAGCTGGTGCTCTACCAGCTGGGCGGCTCCTTCGATGCGAGCTTGCGCCAGAAGCTCAACGCCTCGCTCGAAAACAACACCAAGACCATCCAGGAAAACCTCAAGACCTACGAAACCACGGTGGTCTCCACCGAAGAGCGCCAGCTGTACAGCGCCTTCCAGCCCAAGCTCGCCGCATTCAACGCCGCCGCCGCCGAGGTGATCCAGCAGGCCGATGATTTTGGCGATGTAGCGGCCTCGCTTGGCAAGATGCGCGAAGCCGCCCTTGCCGCCGAGACATCGCTGCAGCAGCTCGTCGCCTACAACGTCAAGCGCGGCCAGGTTTACCGGGCCGAGGTCGAGGCCAGCCAACGCAACGGCAAGATCCTGTTCACCGTTGTCATCCTCGCCGCCGTGGCCGGCCTCGCGGTGTTCGGCACCATCCTGTTGCGCGCGATCACCGGCCCGCTGACGCGAATGCAGCAGACCGTCACCGACATCGGTCAATCACTCGATTTCACCCGCCGCGTGCAGGTATCGAGCAATGACGAGATCGGCCAGACCGTGACCGCCTTCAACGGCCTGATCGAACGCCTGCAGCGCAGCCTGCGCGAAGTCAGCGGCAAGATCACCGAAGTCTCGGGTTCCGCCAACCAGCTGTCGCAAACCGCCAATGAACTGTCGCAGACCGCCCACCACGCCAGCGAAGCAGCCTCCAACATGGCCGCTACCGTCGAGGAGGTCACCGTCAGCATCAACCACGTGGCCGATCGTTCCGGCGAAGCCGACCAGCTGTCACGCAAGTCCGGCCAACTGGCCCAGGATGGCGGCCACGTGATCGAGGGCACCGTCGCCAAGATCGATGGCATCGCCGACACCGTGCGTGCCGCCGCCGACGAGATCGCCGCGCTGCAGGCCAAGAGCGCCGACGTCTCCGCCGTGGTGAACGTCATCAAGGAAATCGCCGACCAGACCAATCTGCTGGCACTGAATGCTGCCATCGAAGCCGCACGAGCCGGCGAACAGGGCCGCGGCTTCGCGGTGGTGGCCGACGAAGTCCGCAAGCTTGCCGAGCGCACCTCGCAATCCACCCAGGAAATCGCCGGCACCATCCTCGCCATCCAGCAAGGTGCAGATTCCGCGGTGGCACGGATGCAGAATGCCGTCGGCCAGGTCGAGGAAGGCGTCGGCGAAGCCCGTGCCGCCGGCGATGCCATCCGCCAGATCCGCCAAGGTTCCGGCGAGGTGGTCGCACGCGTGGCCGATATCAACGGCGCCATCCGCGAGCAGAGCGTTGCCAGCAACAACATCGCCCAGGTAGTCGAACGCATCGCACAGATGGCCGAGGAAAACAGCGCCGCTGCCGGCCACACTTCGCAATCAGCCGAACGCCTGCAGCAACTGGCGCGAGACATGGAACAAACCGTCAGCCGTTACCGCGTGTGATGATGCTCCGCCCAATAAAAAACGGCCTTTCGGCCGTTTTTTATTGGGCTTGCCCTGGGCAGATGAATCAAAACCCGAACGATTGCTGGACACCTGGCTGCGCCAATGACTGACTGATCACCTGCATATCACGCCACGCCTCGTCGAAACCGGAACGATGCGCCGCTTTTCCTGCCACCGCATCGGCAAACGCCTGGAACTCTGCGGCATAACCATCGTCGTCGGGGCGCTGCTCCACCGTTTCACCGCCAAGCGTGCGAATCCGCAGACAAGTCCCGTCATACTCGGCACAGCCATGCTCGGCCAACAGCTGCAAGCGCCACTCCTGGCTGCCCACGGCGGAAAAGTACAGGTTGAGCGAGCCATGCGCACCGGTTTCGGTCTGGAACTGCAGGCTGCCACCGTCGAACCGCCCCAGATGCGGTTGAACGCGCGAAGGCAACAGCGTGGCCCGGGTGATCTCGCCCAGCAGCGCCCGCACCACCGCCACGTAGTGCACTCCCGCATCCAGCAACAATCCATCCGGGAAGGCATCGCTGCTACGCCAGCCGCTGATGATGTAGCGGTTGTCCGGTGCCATCCGCGACATGGCATTCCAGTGCAACGCGTACGGTCGACCCGCCTCGCCACTGGCAATCCAGGCTCGCAGCCGTTCCACGAACCAGGCATAGCGATAGTTCTCCGCCACCATGGTGACAAGCTGCGGGTAGCGATCTGCCAATGCCTGCATCGCCAGCGCATCCGCTGGCGTGGCAGCCAGCGGCTTTTCAACCAGCACATGCTTGCCGGCAGCCAGCGCATCCCTCGTCGCAGCGAGATTGAGCGTGGCCGGCAGCACGATATCGACGGCATCGATATCGGTGCGCGCCAGCAGCTGTTGCCAATCCTCGTACCAATCGATCCCGCCGACCAGATCGGCAAAAGCCTGCGCCTTGGCGCCCGTACGGTTGCAGACCGCCACCAGTTGAATACGACCAGCCAGCTTTTGTAACGCCGGCCAATGCAGCTCGCGCGCCGCGACGCCACACCCCAGCAATCCGACCCGCAATGGCTTCAATGTTTCTCGCTCCGGCACGGCGCTCTCCATCGCACGGGCCACGCCCATGCCGCTATTTTAGCCTTTGGTGTTGCATGCCGTTACACGGCGTAGCGTTTCCGCCATTTGGCTACCCGCGCTTTATAGCTAGAATCCGCTGCGTTGATAAATCGACGCAGCCGCAAGGCCCCAAGTTAATTGGCAAATCGGCGTCGAGCTTAAACGGTTTTCTACCCTTAAACATAAGGCTATTCAAAATGAAACAATCGCTGATCGTTGCTGCTCTGTTCGCTGTTGCCCTGTCCGCTTGCGGCAAGAAAGATGAGGCTGTTGAAGCTTCGGCAGTTGCTTCGGCTCCGGTTGAAGCTTCGGCTCCGGTCGCTTCGGCTCCGGTTGCTGCTTCGGCTCCGGCTTCGGCCCCGGCTGCTTCGGCTGCTTCGGCTGCCAAGTAATTCGCGCTTAGCGAATCGCGAAAAGCCGACCGCAAGGTCGGCTTTTTGTTTTTGCGGCACAATGCGCTCCCTGCCATTGCCCATGTCGCCCCATGCAGATCTTGCTGCCCCGCTGGATCATTCCCATCCAGCCTCGCGTCATTCTTGAAGCGCATGCACTGATCATCGACGATTCCCGTATCGTCGATCTGCTGCCCGCCAGCGACGCGCTCACCCAATACCCGGAAGCCACCGTCACCCGCCTGCCGCAACACGTGTTGCTGCCCGGCCTTGTCAATCTGCATGCGCATTCGGCGATGACGCTGCTGCGCGGCTATGCCGACGACCTCGCGCTGATGACCTGGCTGAACGAGCACATCTGGCCCGCCGAGGGGCGGCATGTATCGGACGAGTTTGTGTTCGACGGCACCTTGCTCGCCATCGCCGAGATGATCGCCGGCGGCACGACCTGCTGCAACGACATGTATTTCCACCATGGCGCGGTGGCCCGGGCGGCGCTAGCCAGCGATTTTCGCATGATGGTTGGCTGCTCCATCCTGGAATTCCCCACGCCCTATGCAGCGAATGCCGACGGCTATATTGGCAAGGCGCGGGCCTGCATCGACGAATTTCGCGGCGAGTCGCTCGTCGGCTTCACGTTGGCGCCGCACGCGCCGTACACGGTCAGCGACGACACCTTCCGCCGCGTGGTCACGCTGGCCGACGAGCTCGATGTCGGCATTCATTGCCATATCCACGAAACACAGGACGAGATCGCCGGCAGCCTCAGGGAACATGGCGTGCGCCCGCTGGCGCGATTGGCCAGTCTCGGCGTGCTGGGCAGCAACCTGATCGCCGCGCATATGGTGCACACCAGCGACGACGAGCTGGCACTGCTGGCACGGCACGGCGTGCACGTGGCGCACAATCCCGCCTCCAATCTCAAGCTGGCCTCGGGCTTTGCCCGCATCGCCGACCAGCTCGCCGCTGGCATCAATGTCGGCATCGGCACCGACGGCGCCGCCAGCAACAACAAGCTCGACCTGCTCGCCGAATTGCGGCTCGCCGCCCTGCTGGCCAAGGGCGCCAGCGGTAATCCTGAAGTGCTGCCGGCCTGGCAGGCACTGGAAATGGCCACGCTGGGCGGCGCCCGCGCGCTGGGCTGGGATACGCGCATCGGCAGCCTGGAAGCGGGCAAGGAGGCCGACGTGATCGCGGTCGACCTCTCCGCGGCCGGGACGCAGCCATGTTACGATCCGGTCTCCCATCTCGTGTATGCGGCCGACCGCAACCAGGTCAGCCATGTCTGGATCGCCGGGCGCGCGGTGTATGCCGAACATCGCCATTTGAGCCTCGATCTGCCCGACATCCAGCAGCGCGCCCGGCGCTGGCACGATCGAATCATCGCCCGAGCCTGACCATGTCCGATACCGCCGCCCCCATCGTCAATGCCGACGCCGCCGAACTCGCCAAGTTCTCCGCCCTTGCCCACAAGTGGTGGGACAAGGACAGCGAGTTCAAGCCACTGCACGACATCAACCCACTGCGACTCGACTTCATCGAGCAGCACGTGCCGCTTGCCGGGCAGAAAGTGGTCGATGTCGGTTGCGGCGGCGGCATCCTCTCGGAAGGGTTGGCGCAGCGCGGCGCGCTGGTCACCGGCATTGATCTCGCTGATAAATCGCTGAAGATCGCCAAGCTGCACGCGATGGAATCGAATCTCGTCATCGATTACCGCAAGGTGCCGGTGGAGGAGCTGGCTACCGAGGCGCCGGGTAGCTTCGACGTGGTCACCTGCCTGGAGATGCTGGAGCATGTGCCCTCGCCCGCCAGCGTGGTCGCAGCCTGCGCCGAACTCGCCCGCCCGGGTGGCTGGATTTTCTTCTCCACGCTGAACCGCAACGCCAAGAGCTATCTGCTGGCGGTGCTGGGCGCCGAATACGTGCTTGGCATGCTGCCACGCGGCACGCACGACTATGCCAAGTTCATCAAGCCATCCGAGCTGGGCCGCATGACGCGTACCGCGGGGCTCGATACCGTCAGCCTCACCGGCCTCAACTACAAGCCGCTCGGCCGCATCTACGAACTGGGCGGCGACACCGATGTGAACTACCTCGTCGCTTGCAGGAAGCCGGCATGATCAAGGCCGTCCTGTTCGATCTCGACGGCACGCTGGCCGATACCGCAGCCGACCTCGGCGGCGCACTCAACCGCCTGCTGCTCGAAGAAGGCCTACCGATCCAGCCCTATTCGGCCATCCGCCCCATTGCCAGCCACGGCGCACGCGGCCTGTTGGAACTGGGCTTTGGCGTGACGCCAGCCGATCCCCGCTTCGCCGAGCTGCGTCAGCGCTTCCTCGATCACTACGCGTACTGCCTCACCGCCGAAACCACGCTGTTCGATGGCATTGCGCCGCTGATCGAGCAGCTGGCGGCGCGCGACCTGGCATGGGGCATCGTCACCAACAAGCCGGCGCGCTTCACCGATCCGCTGGTGGCACAGCTCTCCTGGCCGGTACCGCCGGCAGTCATTGTCTCCGGCGACACCGTTGGCGTCGCCAAGCCCGACCCCAAGCCGATGCGCTTCGCCGCCGAGCAATTGGGTCTCCCCGCCAACCTGTGCTGGTACGTTGGCGACGCCGAACGCGACATCGAAGCGGGCCGTGCAGTCGAGATGAAGACCGTGCTCGCCGGCTGGGGCTATATCGCCGATGCCGACCGACCGCACGAATGGGGCGCCGATTTCAGCATCCGCCATCCGCTCGAGCTGCTGCCGCACCTGCCGGTCTGATCGGCCTTCGTTACGACAAGCCGTACAAACCGTCACCGGCGCCCCTGCCCGACCGCAGGGCGCCGGGCCGCAACACCTCTGCCATCCCGACCTTCCCCATTCGGCAAAACCCTAGCTTGTAAAGCCTACTTCACGCGTCCAGCATTTAAGAAATCACTTGAACTGGCCGAGCCCGGCATAGGACGCGCGGAATGGACGAGGAACTGAAGAAGAAAGCCCTGGAATACCACCTGCTGCCGCGACCGGGAAAGATCCAGGTCGTGCCGACCAAGGGGCTGTCCAGCCAGCGCGATCTGGCGCTGGCCTATTCGCCCGGCGTCGCAGCTGCCTGCATGGCCATCGTCGAAGATCCGAACCAGGCGCGCAACCTCACTGCCCGCGGCAACCTCGTCGCGGTCGTCTCCAACGGCACCGCGGTGCTGGGTCTCGGCGACATCGGCCCACTGGCCGGCAAGCCGGTGATGGAAGGCAAGGGCGTGCTGTTCAAGAAGTTTGCCGGTATCGATGTATTCGACATCGAGATCGAACAGAAGGACCCGGAAATGCTGGTCGAGATCATCGCCAGCCTGGAGCCGACCTTCGGCGGCATCAATCTGGAAGACATCAAGGCGCCCGAGTGCTTCTACGTCGAGAAGAAGCTGCGCGAGCGCATGAAGATCCCCGTGTTCCACGACGACCAGCATGGCACCGCCATCATCGTCGGCGCGGCGGTGAAGAACGGCCTTCGTCTGGTTGGCAAGGACATCGGCTCGGTGAAATTGGTGGCCAGTGGCGCCGGCGCCGCAGCGATCGCCTGTCTGGACCTGCTGGTCTCACTCGGCGTGCGGCGCGAAAACGTGCTGGTGTGCGATTCCAAGGGTGTGATCCACAGTGAGCGTAGCGGGCTCGACGAGACCAAGCAGCGCTACGCACGCGACACACCGCATCGCACGCTGAACGATGCCATCGCTGGCGCGGATATCTTCCTGGGCCTCTCCGGCGCCGGGCTTGTCAGTCCGGACATGGTCAAGGCCATGGCTGAGCATCCGCTGATCCTGGCACTGGCCAACCCCGATCCTGAAATTACCCCACCCGAGGCACGCGCCGCGCGCGCCGACGCCGTGGTGTGCACCGGCCGTTCTGACTACCCGAACCAGGTCAACAACGTGCTGTGCTTCCCCTTCATGTTCCGTGGCGCGCTCGACGTGGGCGCCACCACCATCACCGAGAGCATGAAGCACGCCGCGGTCGATGCCATCGCCGAGCTGGCGCATGCCGAGCAATCCGACGTCGTGGCCGATGCCTATGTCGGTCAGAACCTGCGCTTTGGGCCGGACTACCTGATCCCCAAGCCCTTCGATCCACGGCTGATCGTGAAGATCGCGCCCGCCGTGGCGCAAGCAGCCATGGATGCCGGTGTCGCTACCAGGCCGATCGCCGACATGGGTGCCTACGTGGAGGAGCTGCAGCAGTTCGTCTACAAGTCCAACCTGTTCATGCGCCCGGTATTCTCGGCCGCGCGCAAGGTGCAGAAGCGCCTGGTGTTCTGCGAGGGTGAGGATGCGCGCGTGCTGCACGCGGTGCAGGAAGTGGTCGACATGAAGCTCGGCTATCCCATCCTGATCGGCCGCCCACGGGTGATCGAGATGCGCATCGAACAGGCGGGGCTGCGCATCAAGCCGGGGGTCGATTTCGAGCTGTGCAATCCGGAGGACGACCCGCGCTACCGTGAATACTGGACCATGTATCTGCAGCTGATGGAGCGGCGTGGCGTTTCCGAGGAGCTGGCCAAGTCCGAGGTGCGTGGCAAGACCACGCTGATCGGTGCGCTGATGGTGAAACGCGGCGAGGCCGATGCGCTGATCTGCGGCACCCACGGCCAATATCACCGCCACCACTGGTATCTGCAGAACGTGCTGGGCCGCGAGCCCGGCGTCAGCACCACCGCGGCGATGAACGCGCTGTTGATGACCAATGGCAACATCTTCATCGCCGACACCTATGTAAACCCCGACCCCAGTGCTGAACAGCTGGCCGAGATCACGCTGATGGCCGCCAACACCGTGCGCAAGTTCGGCATCCAGCCCAAGGTGGCATTGCTGAGCCATTCCAGCTTCGGCACGCTCGACAGCACCTCGGCACGCAAGATGCAGCAGACGCTGGCGCTGGTGCGCGAGCGCGCGCCGGATCTGGAAATCGATGGCGAGATGCACGGCGATGCCGCGCTGTCGGCTGATATCCGCGCCCAGGTCTTCCCCAATTCCACGCTGAAGGGCGAAGCCAACGTGCTGGTGATGCCCAATATCGATGCGGCCAATATCTCGTTCAACCTGCTGAAGATCTCCGCCGGCGACGGTGTGACCATCGGCCCCATCCTGCTCGGCATCGCCGCGCCGGCGCACATCCTCACGCCCACCGCCTCGGTACGGCGCATCGTCAACATGGCGGCGCTCGCCGCCGTGGAAGCCGCGACCAAATCCTGACCATCGCCAGAGCCCGGCCTGCCGCCTACAATGGCGGCAGGCGCCCGGTGGCGCCGTGACGGAGCGCGCCATGAGCGAATTCAACCCCAGCGACCCTTTCGGTTTCTTCGGCCAGTTCTTCAAGCCCGGCCAAGCCAATCCCTTCATGCCGCCGCTCAGCGAAGAGGAACTCGATCGCAAGATCCTCGAATGCCGCACCGTTGAGCAATGGCTGACCATGCAGGTCGGCATGCTGCAGATGACGGTGAAGACACTGGAGCTGCAAAAGGCTGGCCTAGCCGCCTTCAAGCAGGGACTGGAACCCAAGGGCCATCCACCTGACCAAGACGCATGACCCGCCTCCTCGCCCCTGTCCTCGCCAGCACGCTGCTGCTGGCTGCCTGCACCACACCGCCAAGCACCCCGACGACGCCCGTCACTGGCCACACGCCAGGCACCGTCACACCGACGTCACAACCGGTCGCCCGTTATCAGCTTACCGACTGGTCGGCACTGCCGCAGACTGCCGATACCGACCTCGTTGCCGGCTTCGATGCCTGGCGCCGCCACTGCAGCAAGGCCCGCGAGTCGGCCTTCAAGCCGGTTTGCGCCGACGCTGCCAAGATCGCGCCGGATGCGGCGGCGATCCGCGCATTCCTGCAATCGCGTCTCACGCCGTATGCATTGCGCAACGATGATGGCAGCGATAGCGGCCTGATCACCGGCTATTACGAACCGGTCTACCCCGGCAGCCGGGAACGCAGCGCCGCGGCCAGCGTGCCGGTCTACGGCGTGCCGGACGACCTGATCACGGTCGAGCTCGCCAGCATCTATCCCGAACTCAAGGGCAAGCGGCTGCGCGGCCGCGTCGAAGGCCGCAAGCTGGTGCCATATCCCGACGCCGGCACCATCCAGCGTGAGGGCCTTGCCACGCCGGCGCTCGCCTGGCTGACCGACCCGGTGGACCTGCAATTCATGCAGGTTCAGGGTTCGGGCCGGGTCCGGCTGGCTGATGGCAGCGAGCTACGGCTGGGCTACGCCGACCAGAACGGCCACCCCTACAAGCCAGTGGGGCGTTGGCTGGTCGAGCAAGGTGTGCTGCCAGCAAGCGAAGTCTCGATGCAATCGATCCGCCAATGGGCCCGCGCCAACCCCACTCGCCTCGCGGAACTGCTCGCCAGCAACCCCAGCTTCGTGTTCTTCCGCACGCTGCCCGCCTCGAACGATGGCCCCATCGGCGCGATGGGCGTGGCGCTCACCGCCGGCTACAGCTTGGCGATCGATCCCAAGGCCGTGCCACTGGGCAGCCCGATGTTGATCGCCACCACCACGCCGGACGGTGCGCCGCTGCAGCGACTGGCCGCCGCCCAGGATACCGGGGGTGCGATCCGTGGCCAGGTCCGCGCCGATTTCTTCTACGGCACCGGCGATGCCGCCGGTGAGCTCGCCGGCCGGATGAAGCAGCCGGGCAAGCTCTGGCTGCTGTGGCCCAAGGGTGCACCGCCGCCGCAATAAGCGGCTGTCGTGCAGCCTGTTGCACGGGTGGGTCGCAAAGTTGACCGCCCGTGCCGGCTTGGGCAAGATGCAGGCTTACGTTCAATTCGTGGTTTTCCCGCATATCATGGCTTTCCACTCCAACGAGATCTGGCTCGAATGGCGATGGCGTCGCTGGCAATAACGGCCGCACGCCCCTTCCTGTCGCCTTTCCCATCGTTTGGAGTTCGTCATGACCACCCGTGAACAATTCGCGGCGCTTGCCGCGCAGGGCTATAACCGCGTCCCTGTGATCCTTGAGCTCTACGCCGACCTCGACACTCCCCTGTCGGTTTATCTCAAGCTCGCCAACCGCCCCTATTCCTATCTGCTCGAGTCGGTCGTCGGCGGCGAGCGCTTCGGCCGCTATTCGTTCATTGGCCTGCCAGCGCGCACCCGCCTTACCGTGACAGGCCGCCACGTCGACGTGATCCGCGACGATCAGGTGATCGAGACTTTCGACGGCAACCCACTCGACTTCATCGCCGAGTTCCAAGCACGCTTCAAGGCGCCGCATCGCGACAACCTGCCACGCTTTCTCGGCGGCCTCGTCGGCTACTTCGGCTACGAGACCATCGGCTACATCGAAAAGAAGCTGGCCGAGCAGCACAAGCCCGACCCCATCGGTGCGCCGGACATCCAGCTGTTGCTGTCCGAGGAGCTGGTCGTCGTCGACAACCTCTCAGGCAAGCTCTACCTCGTGGTCTACGCCGACCCGAGCGAAACCGATGCCTACGCCCGCGCCGAGGAGCGGCTGTATGCATTGCGGCTCAAGCTGCGCGAGCCGGTGGCCGTACCGTTCAGTGGCCCCGCCGCCGAAGTGCATACGCCGGTTTCCGAATTCGGCGAGGAGCCGTTCAAAGCCGCGGTGCTCAAGGCCAAGGACTACATCCGCGACGGCGATGTGATGCAGGTCGTGTTGGCACAGCGCATGACCATGCCATTCGAGCAGGAGCCGCTGGCACTCTATCGCGCGCTGCGCTCGATCAACCCCTCGCCGTACATGTTCTTCTATCACTTCGGCGACATGCATATCGTCGGTGCCTCGCCGGAGATCCTGGTCCGGCTCGAAGGCGAGACGGTTACCGTGCGCCCGATTGCCGGGACCCGTCCGCGCGGCAAGACCCGCGATCAGGACGAAGCACTGGCCGAGGAGCTGCTGGCCGATGCCAAGGAGATCGCCGAGCACGTGATGCTGATCGATCTGGGCCGCAACGACGCCGGCCGCGTCGCCGAGACCGGCTCGGTCAAGCTGGTCGACAAGATGATCATCGAGCGCTACTCGCACGTGATGCACATCGTCTCCAGCGTCGAAGCCCGCCTGAAACAAGGCCAAAGCGCCATCGACGTACTCAAGGCCACCTTCCCCGCTGGCACTGTATCCGGCGCACCCAAGGTGCGAGCGATGGAAATCATCCAGGAACTGGAACCGACCAAGCGTGGCGTCTATTCCGGCGCAGTGGGTTACCTCGGCTTCAACGGCGACATGGACGTGGCGATTGCGCTGCGTACCGCCGTGGTCAAGAACGACACGCTGTTCATGCAGGCCGGCGCCGGCATCGTTGCCGACTCTGTCCCCGACAGCGAATGGCAGGAGACGTTGAACAAGGCCCGCGCCGTGCTGCGCGCCGCCGAGCTGGTTCAACGCGGGCTCGACGCCTGATTCCGGATCAAGAGGATACTGCCATGCTGCTGATGATCGACAATTTCGACTCCTTTACCTACAACCTGGTGCAGTACTTTGGCGAGCTCGGCCAGGACGTGCGCGTCTACCGCAACGACGAGATCACGCTGGACCAGATCGAGGCGCTCGCCCCCAAGTATCTGGTGGTGTCACCCGGCCCCTGCTCGCCCACTGAGGCCGGCATTTCGGTGCCAGCCATTCAGCACTTCGCCGGTAAGCTGCCCATCCTTGGCGTCTGCCTCGGCCACCAGGCCATCGGCCAGGCGCTGGGCGGCAAGGTGATCCACGCCAAGACGCTGATGCACGGCAAGGTGTCACCAATCGAGCACACCAATCAGGGTGTGTTCCGCAACCTGCCCTCCCCCTTCACCGTGACCCGCTACCACTCGCTGGCCATCGAACGTGAAACGCTGCCCGACTGCCTCGAAGTCACCGCATGGACGGAAGACGGCGAAATCATGGGCGTGCGCCACACGACGCTGGCGATCGAGGGCGTGCAGTTCCATCCCGAATCGATCCTGACCGAGCATGGCCACGCCATGCTGGATAATTTCCTCAAGGAACATGCCTGACCCTGCGCGGCAATGCCGACGCCTCGCCTAGGAGACGCACTATGATCACCGTCCAGCAGGCCCTGAATCGCCTGATCGACAACAACGAGCTGTTCTACGACGAAATGCTGCACCTGATGCGGCAGATCATGACCGGCGAGATCACCCCGGTGCAGACCGCAGCGCTGCTGATAGGCCTGCGCACCAAGGTCGAGAGCGTATCCGAGATCGCCGCCTCGGCGACTGTGATGCGCGAGTTCTCGACCAAGGTGCAAGTAGTAGATCGCCGTCACCTGGTCGACACCTGTGGCACCGGCGGCGATGGCGCGCACACCTTCAATATCTCCACCTGCTCGGCCTTCGTAGCTGCGGCTGCCGGAGTCAAGGTCGCCAAGCATGGCGGGCGCTCAGTGTCGTCGAGCTCCGGTTCGGCCGACGTGCTCGAAGCCTTCGGCGTCAATCTGCAGCTCACACCGGAACAGGCTGGCCACTGCATCGACGAAGTCGGCCTCGGCTTCATGTTCGCACCCAACCATCATCCGGCGATGAAGTATGTGGCACCGATCCGCCGCGAGATGGGCGTGCGCACCATCTTCAATATCCTGGGCCCGCTGACCAACCCGGCTGGCGCAGACAACCAGCTGATGGGTGTGTTCCACCCCGATCTCGTCGGCATCCAGGCGCGTGTGCTCCAGCAGCTCGGCTCCAGGCACGTGATGATCGTCCATGGCCGTGACGGGCTCGACGAAATCAGCCTGATGGACAAGACACTGGTATCCGAGCTCAAGGATGGCGATATCACCGAATACGAACTCGATCCGCGCGAGCTCGGCTTCGAATTCTGCGACGTGAAGGCGCTACACGCCGGTGATGCACAGCAATCGAAGGCCATCATCGAAGGCGTGTTGGCCGGCGAGACCGGCCCCTGCCGCGACATCGTGCTGCTGAACGCCGGCGCCGCCATCTACACCGCCAACCTGGCCGTCACGCTGGAAGACGGCATCAGCGCCGCCAATGATGTGCTAAAGAGCGGTGCCGCCCGCGCCAAGCTCGACGCGCTGGTGCAATTCACCCAACAGTTTGCGAAGCAGTGACCATGTCCGACATCCTGAAGAAAATCTGGGCCACCAAGCGCGAGGAAGTCGCCAGCGCCCGCCGCGCCATCCCGCTCGCCGTAATCCGTGAGCAGGCAGAGGCCAACGGCGCTGACCTGCGCGATTTCGTCGGCGCCATCCGCGCCAAGCACACAGCCCAACAAGCCGCAGTCATTGCCGAGATCAAGAAGGCCAGCCCGTCCAAGGGCGTGATCCGTGCCGACTTCAATCCCGCCGAGCACGCTGCCGACTACGCTGCCCACGGCGCGGCCTGCCTGTCGGTACTGACCGACACGCCTTATTTCCAAGGCCACCCGGACTTCCTCAAGGCCGCGCGCGCTGCCTGCACCTTGCCGGCGCTACGCAAGGACTTCATGGTCGACGAATACCAGCTGTTCGAAGCGCGTGCCTGGGGCGCGGATTGTGTGCTGCTGATCGCCGCCGAACTGAGCCTCGCCGAAATGCGCGACTTCGAAGCGATTGCCCATGCGCTCGGCATGGCGGTGCTGGTCGAGGTGCACAACGGTGAGGAACTGGATGCCGCACTCGAACTGGCCACGCCCCTCGTCGGCATCAACAACCGCAACCTGCGCAGCTTCGAGGTCAGCCTCGATACCACGCTGGGCCTGCTGGAACGCATCCCTGCCGACCGCATCGTGGTGACCGAGAGCGGCATTCATACAGTAAATGATGTTGCGCTGATGCAACAAAACCATGTGCATACCTTTCTGGTTGGCGAGGCATTCATGCGTCAGCAACAGCCCGGAAAGGCGCTTCAATCCTTGTTTCCAGCGCAATAGCGTTTAGCGCCAGGCAGACCACCACCACGCCCGCTTACGCGGGCGTTGTCATATAAGCGTCACGAGCCCCATCTATCCTCGCCACTGTTCATTCGACAGGCACAAAAACTTTCGAATAAGAACAAATGCCTTTATGTTATTTTGAAATAAAGGCACCTCCGGATATGCTCCGGGGGCGTTAGGTCAGCGCTTCGCTGCCCGGCCCGAATCCATCGTCACCGTGCCATCCACGTGGCGAAATTTTAAGCAACAGGAGAAATTTGCAATGAAGAAGCTGATCGCCCTCGCACTCGCGTCCGCGTTCGCCGCCCCGCTCGTTTTCGCCGACGTGACTATTGGCGGCAGCGCTCGCTCTGCGCTGGACTATGTCGATTACAGCGGCACCAGCAACAAGGACAGCCAGTTCCGCATCGCCGACCAGTCTTCGCGTATCTTTTTCAAGATCGAAGACAAGCTGGACAACGGCGCTTCGGTGCTTGTGCACTTGGAAAGCCGCTTCAATATCGGCGTTGGCTCGAGCGATACGACTTGGGGTTCGCGTAATACCTTCATCGGCTACAAGAGCGATCTGGGTCTCCTGGCATTCGGTAAGCGCGACAACGCTTACAAGCTCGCATCGGCAGACTACCTGCAGGCACTGGAAGCCGTATTCAACGATGACGCCAGCTACTACGGCAAGGATCAAATCCTGCGTCGCCTCGGTGATCGCCAGCCGCAAATCATTGCTTACGACAGCCCGAGCTGGGGCGGATTCAAGGTCAAGGCCAGCTACAACCTCGACCCGGATCAGACTGATGGCCTCGATGCCAGCACTGCAGCTGTGACCGGCTCCTATAGCAACGACACCTTCAGCATCGGTGGCGCCTATGCCTTGGCCGACGACCAATCCAAGCTGGGCACCAAGGCAGCGAATGCCTCGAACACTGGCTGGCAAGTTGGCGGTACAGTCAAGTTGGGCGACGGCTCGATCAGCGCCGTGTGGGAACGCGTCAATTTCGATAACGGCACGACCGATGCGGACCAGGACAGCTATGCACTGGCCGGCACCTACAAATTCGGCAAGTTCACCGTTCAAGGTGCCTATCTGGTTGCAGATGAACTGGACAACGTTGCTGACTCCGGCGCGCAACAGTTCACTCTGGGTGGCCAGTACAGCCTGTCCAAGCAATCGCGTGTCTACCTGACCTACACCAAGGTCGATAACGATAGCAACGCCAAGTTCAAGACCGAAGGCCCGGGCCTGACCCTTGCGAACGGTAACGATCTGAGCATCGTTTCGCTGGGCGTGCGCACCGACTTCTAAGTCGAACTCGCAGCAAAGACAACGGGGAGCTTAGCTCCCCGTTGTCTTTGGCCATTCACATCGCGGCGAATACGACTACTCAAACCGACAAGCACCTACTCCAGATCGCTCGACCAGCCTTCCGGGCGAATCAGCGCATTCTCGAAGCGTGAGTACATACCCTTGAACACCAGCGGCACCTTGCCCACCGGGCCATTCCGGTGCTTGCCCAGGATGCATTCGGCCAAGCCCTTGTGGGGCGAATCCGGGTTGTAGTATTCGTCGCGGTACATGAACATGATCAAGTCTGCATCCTGTTCGATGGCGCCCGATTCGCGCAGATCGGACATCATTGGGCGCTTGTCGGTGCGGCTTTCCACCTGCCGGGAAAGCTGCGACAGCGCAATGATCGGTACCTGCAACTCCTTGGCCAAGGACTTCAGCGAGCGGGAGATTTCCGACACTTCCGCCGCGCGATTCTGGTCCTTGCCGCCAGCGCGGCCCGCCATCAGCTGGATGTAATCAATCACGATCAGGCCAAGCTGCCCGCCGACCTGCCGCGCCAGCCGACGGGCGCGGGTACGTAGATCCAGCGCCGTGAGCGCGCCGGTTTCCTCAATGTAGATCGGCGCCTCCGAGAGCTTGTTCACCGCGTGGGTGAGCTTCATCCAGTCCTCATCCTCGAAGCGACCGGTCTTGAGCTTGTGCATGTCGATGCGACCGATCGAACCGACCATCCGCATGCCAAGCTGGGCCGCCCCCATTTCCATCGAAAAGATGGCCACCGGCAGCTTGAGTTCGCAGCCAACATGCTCGGCGATGTTCACCGAGAACGCGGTCTTGCCCATCGAAGGCCGGCCTGCGACGATGATCAGGTCACCCTTTTGCAGGCCCGAGGTCATCTTGTCCAGATCGATGAAGCCTGATGCCACACCGGTCACTTCGGACGGGTTGTCCTGCTGGTACAGATAGTCGATCCGCTCGACGATTTCCTTGAGGATGGGTGGCATGGCGATGAAGCCCTGCTTGCCCTTCTGCTGCTGCTCGGCGATCTGAAACACGCGCGATTCGGCCTCGTCCAGCACCTCGGCCGCGTCGCGGCCATTCGGGTTGTAGGCTGAATCAGCAATCTCGGTGCCAACGCTGGCCAGCTGGCGCATCACCGACTTCTCGCGCACGATTTCGGCGTAGCGGCGAATATTGGCCGCCGATGGCGTATTGGCCACCAGCGAGCCCAGATAGGCGAGTCCACCGACGTAGGTCAGCTCGTTGGCATTGTCGAGGGACTCGGCGACAGTGATGACGTCGGCCGGGCGATTGTGCTCGATCAGCTTGAGGATGTGATGCCAGATGCGCGCGTGATCGTCGCGATAGAAATCGCTCTCGGCAAGTACGTCGGCCACCTTGTCGAACGCGGTGTTCTCCAGCAGCAAACCACCCAGCACCGATTGCTCGGCCTCCAGCGAGTGCGGCGGCAGCTTGATCGCTGCGATCTCGCTGGCAGCCCCAGCGGCATAGGCCGGCGGCACGTAATCCCGCTCAGGCTGCGGGAACGCGGGTTGCAGCTCGTAAGCGGTGGCGGTAGGATGCTCGGTCATCGGTCTGGCATTACAAGACGGCAGGCCATTCTAACAGTGCAGCCCCTTCGGGGCGACGCCATTCGCCCTTCCATGCAGCGCATCCGCAAGTCCGTTCTGGTCCCCCATTCGGCCGAACACCTGTATCAGCTGGTCGACCGGGTCGAGGACTATCCCAAGTTCCTGCCTTGGTGTGGCGGCGTAGAAATCCACGAGCGCAGCGACACCTTGCTCGATGCCACCATCCGCATCGAGTTCCTCCGGGTCAAGTCGTTCTTTCGCACCCGCGACATCAAGAGCGAGAACCGAATCGACATGGAATTCGTCGATGGCCCGTTCAAGGCGCTCAAGGGCGTATGGCGATTCACCCCGCTGATGGAGGATGCGTGCCGCATCGAGTTCGATCTGGACTATGAATTCTCCAGCCGGACGCTGGAAGCGGTGATCGGCCCGGTGTTCAGCAAGATCGCAGCCACCTTTGTCGATGCCTTCATCGCGCGTGCCGACCAGCTCCATGGCTGAGCTGCTGCGCGTCGAGGTGGTGTATGCGCTGCCTGACCGGCAACAGCTGGTCACCCTGACACTGGCGGCCGGCAGCACCGCCGCCGACGCCATTGCCCGCTCCGGCCTGCTGCAGGCCTTTCCCGAGATCGATCTTGCCCGCAGCGCGATCGGTATCTTCAGCAAGATCGTGAAACCAGAGACCGTATTGCGCGATCACGACCGGGTCGAGATTTATCGTCCGCTACAGGCGGACCCCAAGGACGTCAGGCGTCAACGGGTGGAAGAAGGTCGCTCAACCAGAAGCAAATGATGTCCCGGCGAAATCGACAGATCGTGCTTTACGCCACGCTGCTCGCGTGCAGCACCGCCATGATTGCTGCATTGCTGTACCACCAGTTGCAGGATTTTTGGGCAATCGACCGTTGCCTCGACGCGGGTAGCGCCTGGGAGTACGCCACATCGTCCTGCCACATGGACGAAGCGCCCTAGCCGCCCCGCTCCACCACCACGAAATACTTGCGCACTGGCTCGACCACCTCGAAGCGACCGACAAAGCCACAGGGAATCACCGCCGCTTCACCCGGCCCGACCTCGGTCGCCTCACCGGCCTCGTTCCACAGCCGCACCCGCCCCTCGATCACGCAGAAGAACTCGTCCTTGTCGTCGGCGAAGCGGATATTCCAGCTCCCTACCTCGCAGGCCCAGACTCCGCTCGATACGCCACGCTGCGCGTAATGCTCCCAGGTGGTACGCAGCGGATTGCCACTCACCAGCCGATCCGGTCGCGGCCGATCGTAGACTGCCTCTGGTTGCACACCGTTGAAAGCGATGATGTGTGTGCTCATCAGCGCTCCTCCTTGCTCGAAACCCAGATCGAGAAAATGATCCACAGTGTATTGAAGAAGGCGATCAGAAAACCGATGAAGCCCAACGCCGGCAGGCCGAACAGCATGGGACCGGTCTTGACCGTCATCACGATGGAAGAACCGATGATCAGCGCACCGGTAACGATGCCCATGGTCAGGCGGTTGGCGCTCTTGGAGAGCTGCAGCCCGAAATGGTCGAGTCGCTTCAGGTCCAGGTCGACCTTGAACTGACCACGCCGTACCTGCTTGATCAGCTTGCCCACGTCGCGCGGCAGGCCGGCGATCAGGCCCACGGCCTCAAACAGCGATTCCTTGCCGGTCTTGAACAATGACCGGGGGTGATAGCGGGCGATGATCACCTCGCGCACGAATGGCGTGAGGTGATGCACCATCTGGAAATCCGGATCGAGCTGCCGGCCCAGGCCTTCCAGTGTGATCAGCGCCTTGAACAGCAACGTGAGGTCGGACGGCAGCGTGATCTCGTGCTCGCGCATGATCACCGCCACGTCGTTCAACAGGTGGCCGAACTGGATGTCCTTCAGCGACAGGTTCTCATAGTTGAACATGAAGTCGGCGATGTCGGCGGCGAGCTTTTCCTCGTCGACCACCACGTCACCGGTCCACTCCAGCAATACGTTGAGAATACCGCGCTCATCGCGCTCGGCCAGCGCCGCCAACAGGTCGACGATCTGGTCACGCCGCGGGTGCGGCAGGCGGCCGACCATGCCGAAATCAAGGAAGGCGATCCGATCGCCCGGCAGGTACTTGACGTTGCCGGGGTGCGGATCGGCATGGAAGTAGCCATCGATCAGCACCATCTTCAACACGGCATCGGCGCCCCGTGCCGCCAGCACCTTGCGGTCGTAACCGAGCACCGCCAGCTGTTCGATCTGGTTGCCGGCCACGCCGCCGACCCAGCTTTGCACGTTGAGCCGCTCGCTGGTGTAACCCCAGTGGATGTCGGGAATGATGATATCGGTCTGGCCGGCAAAGTTCTGGGCGAAACGCTCCAGGTTGCGTGCCTCGACAGACAGGTTCAGCTCGCGCCGTAGCGATTTGGCGAATTCGTCGACGATCTTCACCGGCTGGTAGCGGCGCACGTCGGCAAACTCGAACTCCATCAGGCCGGCGATGTGCCGCAGGATGCGCAGGTCGGCTTCGATCTTGGGCGTGATGTCCGGTCGGCGGATTTTCAGTACCACCTCTTCGCCGCCGGACAGGCGCGCGTGGTGCACCTGGGCGATCGAGGCAGAGCCGACCGGCTCCGGATCAATCTCAGTGAAGATGGTGTGCGGATCGGCGCCGAGGATATCAGTGAGCTCGGCCACGATGGTGCCATAGGGCAGCGCCGGCACATGGCTTTGCAGCTTCTCGAATTCGAAGATCCATTCGGGCGGGAACACATCGACCCGGGTGGCCAGCACTTGGCCCAGCTTGATGAAGGTCGGCCCCAGCTCCTCCAGCGCGCGGCGCACCCGTACCGGTGCATCCAGCGCCTCGATTTCATGGTTGCCCGGCAGATGCAGGATGTCGGCACTGCGCTCCAGCCCGCGTGCCAGCCCTAGCCGGTGCACCAGGTTGCCGAGGCCGTGGCGCATCAGCACGGCGATGATCTCGCGCACGCGCGGCAGATCGCGCATGACGGTGAACGTTTCCTTGAGCATGGGGCTCCATCTGGGGGCCTGAACGGTTGCCCGATTCTAGCCGGATTCGCCGGTACAGCGCTCGCCGCGGCGTGGACTATGCAAGTGGTCGTGTTGCCGCAGCGCTTTACAGCTTACAAAAGCACCGATACATTTGCCCTCCATGAAATTGCAACACCGCCACTACGTCCTGTGCGCCCTGCTCGGCGCGCTGTGGCTGTCCCCCGTTTATGCCGATGAAATCGCCCAGCCGCACGCGCAGGGAGAAACCGGCACGCGCCTTGTCGATGGCAGCGGTGAACCGGTAAAAGGCACGGAAGCGGCGCCGGAAGCAGGTATCGAGGCAGAGCGCCGCAACGCCTGGGCCAGCCAGAGCAAGCGTCCACAGCCAGAGCCCGCAGTCGACGAACACGCCGCAGCACAAGGCCTGCTGCTGCAGGCAATGAGCCTAATCGGCGTGCAGTACAAGTACGGCGGCAACGATCCAGCATCGGGTCTCGATTGCAGCGGTTTCGTGCGCTATGTGTTCCAGAGCTCATTGAACGTGGCACTGCCGCACAACGCGCTGGCGATGAGCCGTATCGGTGCCGATGTCGAACGCGAAGCGCTGAAGCCGGGCGATCTAGTGTTCTTCAATACGCTGGGCCGCGCCTTCTCCCACGTTGGCATCTACCTGGGCGACGACAAGTTCATCCATTCCCCGCGCGCCGGCAAGAGCGTGCAGGTGGAGAACATCCAGATGGCCTACTGGAAGAACCGCTGGAATGGCGCCCGGCGTATCAACGGCGAGGGCTTGAACGTCGCCGGGTTGCTCGCCAGCGCCGGCCAGCCCACCGAGACCGCAGTGCGCGCCGCCGGCAGCCGGCAGTGCCGCACCGTGAAGCGCAAGGTCAAAGGCAAGACAAAGACCGTGGAAGTCTGCTCAAGCAGCAGCGCCAAACCCAAGGCCAAGTTGGCCACCAAGAAAAAACGCCGCTGATTGCGGCGTTTTTTCTGGTCAGGTGTCTTGGAAGCGCCGGTCCGGCACGATGATCAGCCCGGCGCGCTGGCCGATGGCAACCTCGGGATTGGGGAAAATGATGCGTGCGTCCGCCTCGTCGACTATCCAGCGCGTTTCGCCATCTTCAGCCAGCAGCATGCCTTGCGGCAATGGCGTGAAGTTGTCGGTCTTGCCATCGATCAGCAGGCGGAATGCCTCGCTCTGCTTCACCACCTCGCGCGATACCCGATAGACCGGCAGGCCGGCCGGCACCCGTTCCGGCTGCGGGATCTCGCCGGCAATCAGACCACGCAGGTAATCGCCCATGCGGGAGAGATCGATGCCCTGGTTCTGGCCAAACGGCATGGCCCGGCCCAGCTCTATGGTGAAGGCAGCAGCATCGCAATGGCGGCTGGAATAGAAGGAGAACGTGGGCGCCTGCGTCGACTGCAACAGCACCGCCTCGACACCGCCATCGGCGAGCCGCGCAATCTGCTGCGGATCGAAATCGCGCCCGGCTGGCGGCAGCGGGTAGATGGCGAACTTCTCGAGCAGGCTGCCATGGATGGCGGTGTGCAAGTCGTAATGCAGGCGCGGCTTGCCATCCTGCATCGCGCGCGCGAAGAAGCGCATTACATGGATTTCCAGCATGGTGGCACGGCGCTGCTCGGTGCCGTCGCTCACTTCTGGAATGCGGCAGAACAAGCGGTTCATGTCGGTCTCGACGAAACGCTCGCCGCGCCGCAATGCCTCGACATTGCCGAACAGGAACAACACGCGCGAGCGCAGTCGCAGCTCGCCGCGCAACAACTCGCCGATCAGCTGGTCGACCAGCTCCACCGGTGCGGTCTCGTTGCCGTGGATGCCACTGGAAACCACCAGATCAAGCTTGCGCGCCTCGCTGTCCTTGGGCTCGAAGCGGATCACCCCCTCGTCCATCACCTGTACCCGCACGCCGTTCGGCAGGGTATAGGGCAATGCAGTGGCAGTACGGCCAGCGAGGGTGTCTTGCAGGAAACGGGTCAAGGGCATGGTGTCGGATCGGGCTACGGATAGCCGTCAGCTTAGCCCGGTTCCGCCATATTGGAACGGGTAAATGCTGCCAAGCCCCAGGATGCGGGTCAGCTCATCGAGCGCCGTCCGCACTTCCAGCAACAGTTGCGGATCGGCCAGATCAGCCACGCCCAACCGATCGCGGTAGTGGATCTCGACCCAATCGGTAAGCCGCGCGTGCAGCTCATCGTTCAACCACACCTTGGGATTCACCGCCGTTGCCTCAGCCTCGGTCAATGCCACGCGCAGCCGCAAGCAGGCCGGGCCACCCCCGTTCTGCATACTCTGTTTGAGATCGAACACCAGCACCTCGGCGATCCGGCCCTGCCGCTCCAGCGCTTGCAGATAGGCCCACACTGCCGATTGCTTGCGACACTCCTCGGGCACGGCCAGCCGCATGCGGCCGTTGCCGGCATCGAGCAGCTGGCTGTTGAACAGATAGCTGCGTACCGCATCCTCTACCCCGACTTCGGCAGTTGGCACTTCGATCACCGTGAGGCCGCCGCCCATTTTGGAATCAAGCTCGTGGTATACCGCCTGCTGCTCAACAAAAGCCTGCTGGTGGCAGAACAACACGTTGCGATTGCCGACGGCGATTACGTCGTTGTGGAACACACCGGCGTCGATCACCGCCGGATTCTGTTGCGCGTAAACGGTGCATTCAGCTGAGAGGCCATGCAGCCGCGCCACCGCCTCGCTCGCTTCCAGCGTCTGCCGCGCCGGGTAGCGCTGTGGCTCGGTCGTGCCGCCCCAATGGCGACGGCCGTAGACGAAGAGCTCGACGCCAGCCGCGCCGTAATCGTGGCAGAACCGGGTGTGATTGGCCGCGCCCTCGTCACCGAAAGCCGGATGCATGGGCAGCGCGTCGTGCACGGCAAAATGCGCAGCGTTGCTGAAGATGGCACGCAGGCTGCGCGCGGTTTGCGCGTGCTCGATGCTGCGGTGGTATTTGTTCTGCAGGTTGGCCACGGTGAAATGCACGCGACCATCGGCGGTGTCGGCAGAGGGGCTGACCGTGGCGGCGTTGGCGGTCCACATGCTGGACGCTGACGAAAGAGTAGACAGCAGTTGTGGCGCGGCTTGTGCCGCCGCCAGCAGCACTTCCGGATCGGTGCCGACAAAGCCCACCTGGCGCAACGCCCACACGGCCGGCCGCTCCTGCGGCGGCAACACGCCTTGCCGATAACCGAGGTCCGCCAGCGCCTTCATCTTGGCCAGGCCCTGCAACGCTGCGGCCTTGGGATTGGCCAATTGCCCCGCGTTGCCAGTGGAGGCAACGTTGCCGAAGGAATGGCCGCCGTAGTGATGGGTCGGGCCAACCAGGCCATCGAAATTGGCTTCGAACGCGTTCATGCGCACCTCAAAGGATCAGGCCTGGCGGCAATTGCGCCGGCAGTGCCAGCTGTTCGGCTTCCAGCGAGGCCACCGGATAGGCGCAGTAATCGGCTGCGTAGTAGGCACTCGGGCGGTGGTTGCCGGAGGCGCCGATGCCGCCGAACGGCGCGGCGCTCGACGCACCCGTCAGCGGCTTGTTCCAGTTGACGATGCCGGCGCGCGCCGCGCGCCAGAAGCGGCGGTATTGCGATTCGGCATCGGAGATCAGGCCGGCTGCCAAACCAAAGCGGGTGGCATTGGCCAGCTGCAATGCAGCATCGAAATCGCCATAGCGCTGCACCTGCAGCAGCGGCCCGAAGTATTCCTCGTCCGGCAACTCGGCCACCGCACTGACGTCGATCAGGCCAGGGCTGAGCAAGGCCGTACCGTCCCGGACCCGTTGCATCGCCAGCAAGGGCACACCACCGAGCGCCAGCAGGCGTTGCTGTGCCGCCAGCAACGCATCCGCAGCCTGTAGCGAGATCACCGCGCCCATGAACGGCGACGGTTCGGCATCCCAGGCGTCGACCCGCAATGTCTGCAGCACCGCGGTCAAGCGCGCAAGGAAGGCATCGCCCCAGTCGCCCTGCGGCACCAGTAGACGCCGGGCGCAGGTGCAGCGCTGACCAGCCGAAATGTAGGCGGACTGCACCACGTGATGCAGCGCGGCATCGACATCGGCTACCGGCTCGACGATCAAGGGATTGTTGCCGCCCATTTCCAGCGCCAGGATCTTGTCTGGCCGCCCGGCGAACTGCTGGTGCAGGTGGTAGCCGGTCGCGGCGCTACCGGTGAAGTAAAGTCCGTCTATATCCGGGTGCCCGGCCAGCGCCTGGCCGGTTTCTCGACCGCCCTGCAATACCGCCAGCACCCCAGCAGGCAATCCGGCAGCCTGCCACAGCTCAGCAGTCTTGTGCGCGACCATGGGGGTGAGCTCGGACGGCTTGAACAACACGGTGTTGCCCGCCAACAAGGCCGGCACAATATGGCCATTGGGCAGATGGCCGGGAAAATTGTAGGGGCCGAACACCGCTACCACGCCGTGCGGACGGTGCCGCAGCACGGCCATGGCATCGCCTTGCTGTGCCTCGCGGGTACCGGTGCGTTCTTCCAGCGCACGCACCGAGATGTCGACCTTGCTGATCATGGTCGTGACTTCGGTCAGCGCTTCCCAGCGCGGCTTGCCGGTTTCGCGGCCGATGATGTTGGCCAGTGCCGTCTGGTTGTCGCGCAACAGGTCGGCGAAACAGCGGCAGACGGCAATACGCTCGGCCAAGTCCGTTTCCATCCACTGCGGCAGCGCGGCGCGTGCCGCCGCAATGGCCATCGCAACGTCGTCCGCCGCAGCCCCCTGACCTTGCCAGACGATGCCGCCATCCACCGGGTTACGCGAGGAAAACGCCGCGCCGCCGCCGGGGCGCCACTCGCCATTGATCAACAACATGATTTACTCCTTGTGACTGCTGCCGGAGGCCAGCGGTACCGCGCGCACGCTGTCGCCATCGGCGAGATCGAGCTGCGCCAGCACGGACGGGGTCAGCGGCAAGGTATTTTCCAGCGGCCGGGTCATTGCCAACACCGCGCGGAAATCGGCAAGCCGCCGGTTGCTGACCAGCCATGCCGTGCTGCCCTTGGGCTCGCTGGTGACCGACAGCGCATCGAAGCAGGCGGATTTGCGCACCGCGCGGATATCCGCCAGCGAGCACTCCAGGCTGGGGCCCGCATCGAAGATGTCGATGTAGCCCTGGTAACGAAACCCCTCATGTTCCAGCAAGCGCCGCGCCGGTCGGGTGGCCGGATGTACCTCTGCAAGCGCAGCCTGCGCCTCTTCCGACAGCAAGGTGGTGTAGATCGGGTATTTGGGCATTAACTCGGCAATGAAGGACTTACTGCCCACGTAGGAGAGGAAATCCGCGCGCGCGAAATCCATCTTGAAGAAGTGCCGGCCCAGGCTCTCCCAGAACGGTGAACGCCCTTCGTCGTCCGACATGCCGCGCATCTCGGCGATTACCCGCTCGGCAAAACGCTCGGGGAATTCCGCCATGAAAAGGAAACGGGCCTTGGACAGCAATGCGCCATTGCCGTCGTGGCGCCAGTCGGGCAACAGGAACAGCGAGCACAGCTCGGATGAGCCGGTAAGATCCGAAGTCAGGAACAGCGTCGGCAACTGCTTGTAGATACCCAGTTCGCGCGACGCGTGCACCGACAAGCCAACGCGATAGTTGTACCAGGTATCGTGCATGCCCACAGCCGCCTCGATCGCCGAGCTACCGACGATGCGGCCGCTGCCCTCCTCTTCCAACACGAACACATAGCTCGCCTCGCCGAGCTCCGGCGTGCCATTCACCGAGGCGAGGTGCGCTTCGATGCGCGCCGCCAGCCGCTGCCGGTCCGGCTGCAGCGTGGTGACGCCCACGCCCGCCTCGCTTGCCAACGCCAGCAAAGCCGCGAGATCGTCGGCGGCAATGGTTCGAAACAACATGGGCGCAGCACTCCTTTGATCGCCTTGCAATGTAGCAACCGCCCCGCGGCCGGACCAATGCGGACTATCCCCAGCATGCCCTCGCGAAACCCTGCCCGTCGATTAGCTTGACCTAGTTAGCTGCAAGCTCTATGCAAAATGGATGGTCATATTTCTGTTCCCACTCTGTCTGGAGAAATCATGAGCAAACTAGTTCCGATTGCTGCGCTGCTTGCCATGATCGGCGCACCGGCCTACGCGGAGATCAGCATCGGCGGCTCGGCCGAAATGGATCTGTTTTACCGGACCAACAATGGCGACAACTTTGCCGATACCGATACGACCGGCAAACTGCTTGAAGAAATCGCCATCGTGGTCAACATCGACGGCAAGGACCGTTTGGACAATGGCAATTCTTTGTCTTGGCGATTGGCGCAAAAGGTCGCAACCAACTACCGCTTCGATAGCTGGGGACAACGCGAGGCCTGGATAGGCTACGACACCTCCTGGGGTACCGTTCGCTTCGGCAACCAATTCTCCACGCTCTATCTCACCATGCTGGACTGGCCTTACGGCGCCAATGGCGTAACCAATCTGACCGGGGACTTCGGCGCACATGAGGTCGATTACCCAAGCGCCATTACCTATATGTCGCCAAAGTTTTCCGGGTTCTCCTTTGGTGCTCAGTACGAACTAGGGTCTGGCACCAGCGATGCCAACGCTTATGAAGTCACTGCCGCCTATGCTGCCGAGGCATTTAGTTTCGACGCAGGTTACTACCAAGGAAAAAACAGCGAGAGCATGGACTCGGAGGCGGCATCCTTCGGCGGCAGCGGCTGGGGTAGCGGAGGCCTGTATAACGCGGACAATAAAGCACGCGAGTATTTTATTGGTGGACGTTTCCGGTTTGGCGAGGGGTTCGAAGTTGGCGGTGCCTACATGCGCCATGAATGGCGAGGCGATGTGCCGAATATCCATGCAGCTGGCGCCGATAAAACCACGGTGGATCAATACCTGGTGCGAGGCGGATATACGGCAGGCAAACACAACTTCATTCTTGCGTATCAATTCATCGACGATAGCGAAACCGACGGAGCCACACGAAACGATGGCATACAGGCCATCAACTTCCAGTACACCTATACCCTATCCAAGCAAACGGTCGGCTTTGTCCAACTGCGCCACCACATGCTCGACACTGCCGGTCAGCCTAGCGTCATGCATGCAAGCTACCAGCTCGACGGCATCGGGCATGAGGACAACGTGACCCGCTTGCTCGTTGGAACATGGACCGGGTTCTGAATCGGGTGAACGCAAAAACAAACCCCGCACTTGCGGGGTTTGTTTTTGGCACCTGAACTACTGGCTTGCTATAGCACCACGTCGCGTGTCACGCCGTACCGGCGCAGGATGCGGCGCAGTTGCTCCAGCGCCTCAATCTGGATCTGCCGCACGCGTTCACGAGTAAGGCTGAGGCTGGCGGCCAAGTCCTCCAGCGTACAGATTTCATGGCCGTTGAGCCCGTAGCGGCGCTCGATCACCATGCGCTGCTTGTCGTTCAGTTGCTTCAGCCATTCGCGCACATAGCGTTCGACCTCGGCACTTTGCAGAATGGCTTCGGGGCCGTCGGTCTGCTCGTCGGGGATGGATTCGCCGATGGTAAGCATGGGGTCGATATCGAGCGGCGCATCGAGCGAGGCTACACGTTCGTTCAAGCCCATCACCCGACGCACGTCCTCGACGTCCTTACCGACGAGGTGGGCGATGTCCTCCAGCGTGGGCTCGTGGCCCATGGTGGCCTCGAGATGGCGCTGTGCCCGCAGGTAGACGTTCAGCTCCTTGATCACATGGACCGGCAGCCGGATGGTGCGGCTCTGGTTCATGATCGCGCGCTCGATACTCTGGCGGATCCACCAGGTGGCATAGGTCGAGAAACGGAACCCGCGTTCGGGATCGAACTTTTCCAGCGCGTGCATCAAGCCGATGTTGCCCTCCTCGATCAGGTCGAGCAGCGTCATGCCACGGTTGATGTAGTGCTTGGCGATGTTCACCACCAGCCGAAGATTGTGTTCGATCATCTTCTGCCGGGCTTCGAAATCGCCCTGGACCACGCGGCGGGCGAGCGCACGCTCCTGGTCCGGTGTCAAAAGCGGGCTTTGCCCGATTTCATTGAGGTAGATCTGTGTGACGTCACCGGTGCTTTCGTAGGCCGGTTGCTCGACCTCCGCCGAGGTGCCCGACTCCTCGTCTGCTTCATCATCCTGTTCCACTTCCCCGAGCTCCAGCGCCTCTTCGCTGTCGAGCTCGGCGTCTTCCAGGATATCCATTTGCTCATTCATGGGATTCAGTCCGTCTGGATATATTTGGCCGGATCAACCGGCTTGCCAAACCTGCGGATTTCAAAATGAAGCTTGACCTGATCACTATCGCTGTCGCCCATTTCCGCGATCTTTTCGCCGCGCTTGACGACATCCCCCTCCTTGACAATCAACTTACTGTTATGGGCATAGGCGGTCAAATATTCGTTGTTGTGCTTGATGATGATCATCTTTCCGTAGCCCCTCAGCCCTGCACCGGCGTAGACCACCTTGCCGGAACCTGACGCAACAATAGGCTGGCCGATTTTCCCGCCGATATCAATACCTTTCGTTTCCGTACTGAAACTTTTTGTTACTTTCCCAGCAGTGGGCGCGATCCAATCGCCGACAGACGTCGTCTCATCAGCCGGTGCTGATGCAGGCTTTTCGGCGGGTTTCGGCGTCGGCAGCGGCGTAGGCACGCTGCCGGGAACCGCCGCCGGCACGACAGTCGGCTGTGGCTTGGATACAACGCCTGAACCTTCCGCCTGTGCCGCAATCTGTGCTTCCGCCTGCGGGCTATAGGGCAGGCGCACCGCCTTGGGATAGGACAGCACTGCGGTGGATGGCAGCGGCACCGGCGTCGGTTTGGCTGGCACGGCGACTGGCGCATCGTCGGTGAGGGGCTTCACCACCACCCCATCGGGCGTACCTGGAGCGGTCAGGCGCAGCGCCTGACCGACCTTGATGTCGTTGACATCGGCTAGGTTGTTCCAGGCCGCGAGCTCCTTGTAATAAAGGCCGTTGTCGAGCGCGATGCGATACAGCGTGTCGCCGCGCTTGACGATGTAGCTGCCGGCAGGCGCTTCGGGAGCCGGCGTACTTGCGGCCACCGTCGGTGCAGGTGTGACTACTGGCGGGCGGCTGGTGCCATCGACGATCGGCGCCGGCTGGCGCGGCTCGCTGGCACACGCGGCGAGCAGAATGGCAAAAGAGACGATGAGGCACGGCCGGCTCACGGAGACACTCCTTTATGACGAATTCGGGGCGGCAGCTTTGCCGCGCGCTCAGGCTACACCAGGCAACAGCGGGACGAAGCGGACTTTTTCCAGCCGGGTTTCGGCATACCCGTCATCCAGGCGCTCGATCATGCGCAGCTCCTGCTCCTCGACGCCGACCGGAAACACCAGCCGGCCGCCAATGGCGAGCTGGTCGACCAGCTGCTCTGGGACGATGGGGGCAGCGGCGGTGATCATGATCGCGTCGAACGGCGCCGCTTCCGGCTGGCCACGGCTGCCGTCGCCATGGCGCAACCGCACGTTGTGCACACCAAGCTCGACCAACCGTTCACGTGCGCCACGTGCCAGCCCACCGATGCGCTCGATCGAGTGCACGGTCTTGTAGAACTGCGCCAGCACCGTGGTCTGGTAGCCGCAGCCGGTACCTATTTCCAGCATCCGCGCCCTGCCTGGCCCGCCAAGCACCAGCTCGGTCATTCGCGCGACGATATAGGGCTGGGAAATGGTCTGGTTGTGGCCAATGGGCAGCGAAACGTCGTCATAGGCACGATGAGCCAATGCCTCGTCGACAAATATGTGTCGCGGCACTTCGCCGATCACGGCGAGCACGTCCTCATTGGCGATCCCGGCTGAGCGCAAGCGCTCGACCAGCCGCGTGCGGGTCCGGGCCGACGTCATGCCACTGCCGCCGGGTATCTTGAAGTTCATGCGCATAGCCATGACGCGACGAAGTCCAGTTGGGCATGGGCCGTCAGATCGATCGACAGCGGCGTCACCGAGACGAAGCCGGCAGCGACGGCGTGGAAATCGGTGCCCTCGCCGGCGTCGGCCACTGCGCCGACCGGGCCGATCCACCAGATCGGCTCGCCGCGGGGGTTCTCATCACGGATCACCGGCGCGGACTTGTGGCGCCGCCCAAGCCGGGTGGTCTTGAACCCATTGAGCGCGCTGTATGGCAAATCCGGCACATTCACATTCAGCAACACCGCGCCGCGAAATGGCTCGCGCGCGGCACGCTCGACCAGTTCGGCTGCGACGCGGGCAGCGGTTTCGAAATGCTGCGGATTACGCGAAGCGAGCGAAACGGCGATGGCCGGCACGCCCAGCAGATAGCCTTCGGTGGCGGCGGCGACCGTGCCGGAGTAAATGGTGTCATCGCCCATATTGGCACCATGGTTGACGCCGGAGACCACCATGTCCGGCGGCTCCGGCAAAAAGCCGGTGGCCGCGAGGTGGACGCAATCAGTGGGCGTGCCGTTCACGTAGTAGAAACCGGACGGCGCTTGGCGCACCGTCAGCGGGCGGTCCAGCGTCAGCGAATTGCTCGCGCCGCTACGATCACGCTCCGGCGCGCACACAGTCACCTGGTGCTGCGGTGCCAATGCACCCGCCAGCGCGGCGATGCCGGTGGCGAAATAGCCGTCGTCGTTCGAAATCAGGATGCGCATAGGTCCCCCGTCCGCGCCTATTCTAGCGAGCCGCCCCGGTGCCGCAAAATCGGGATCAACCCTGCGTGGCCTTCACGCTCAGCTGCGCCGGGCTGCCACGCTGGAGAGCACGCCACAGGCGATGATGGCGGCGATCCCGAGGTAGCTCGCGGCTGGCAACGCATCCCCCCAGATCGCCACGCCAAACAGCGTGGAGAACACCACGGTCAGGTAGGCGAGGCTGGCGACCACCAGTGACTTGCCCTTGCGATAGGCCCGCGTCATCGCCAGTTGCGCGCAAGTGGCGGCCACGCCCATGCCGAGCACGATGCCGACGCTATCGATGGTGATCGGCGCCAACGGCGCGCGTTGCGCCAACATCACCACGCCCGCACCCAACGAAGACACCAGCGAGAAATAGAACACCGTGCGCCATTCGGGCTCGCCCAACCGGCCCAGCTCGTGCACGTTCATGTAGGCCACGCTGGCAAGCAAGCCCGACAACAGGCCGAGCAAGCCGGGCAACCAGGCGGCGGCATCGAAAGTCGGCTGCAATAGCAGTGCGACACCGGCAAATCCGACGATGATCGCCGCGACTTGACCCGCGCTGGGTCGCTGTCGCAGCCACAGCGCCGTGACCAGCATCAACCAGAGCGGCGAGGTGTAATTGAGCGTGACCGCCGTCGGCAGCGGCAGATGCGCGATCGCATAGAAGTAAAGCATCAGCGATACGAAGCCGGACACGCTGCGCGACAGATGCACCCGCAAAGCCGACCAGCCAACCCGCAACGGCCGACGGGCCGGCAACGCGATCAGCAGGATGCCGATAAAGCCGGCGAGGCAACGGTAGAACACCAGTTCCGCGGTGGAGAAGCTGTGGCTGCCGAGCTTGACGAACACCCCCATGACACCGAAGCACAAGCCGGCCACCACCATCCAGAACGGCCCGGACTGCGCCAGCGCGCGCCATGACATCCTCATCGAACGATTCCCCGAAATGGACAAAGGCAGCTTGCGCTGCCTTTGGCATTGGTGCGACGTCGCGTCGTTTGCTTCAGAAGATTTCCTGCGAAGCCTGCTTGCGGTCTTCCAGCAAGGCCTCGAGCTCCCGGCGACGCTGGACTGCAGCCTGATTGGCCTTGGCAATGGATTCCCGTGTCGGGCCGCGTCGCTTGCTGCTGACCTCGGCTTCCCGCAGCTCGTCCAGCGCCTCCTGTACCGCACGACTTGCATCACTCATCGCAGCTCCCCCTGTTTTGGTGAACCCCCAGTATGCGCTTCTCGGCGGCACTTGTCCGCTTGCATTGCATGACGGGCGGATTTTCCGCCACCTTTCGGGGAAGTTGCCATTTTGCTTACCGCAACGCGTCACCCAACTCGCGCCGCAGGAACTGATGAAAGTGGCGCATGCCATCCTCCATCGGGCTCTGGTAGGGCCCGATCTCGTTGCGACCAGCCAGATAAAGCGCCTGCCGCCCCGCTTCCATGCGGTCGATGATCTCCTGATCCTCCACTGCGGTTTCGGCATAGGCCGCCTGCTCGGCCGCAAGGAACTCGGGCTCAAAGTAGGCGATGTCCTCGGGATAGTAGAACTCGACCACATTCTTGTAGCTGCGCGGGCCGGTCGGCACGATGGTGGAAATCACCAGCGTGTGCGGATACCACTCGATCATCACGTTAGGGTAATACGTCAGCCAGATCGCGCCGTGGCGCGGCAGCTTGTCACCGTAGTAGCGCTGCACCTGCTGATGCCACTCGGCGTAGACCTTGGAGCCAGGCTTGGCCAGCGCGTTATGCACGCCCACGGTCTGCACTGAATACCAATCACTGAATTCCCAGCGCAGGTCTTCGCAGCTGACGAACTGGCCAAGGCCCGGATGAAACGGCACGACGTGGTAGTCCTCAAGGTAGACCTCGATAAAGGTCTTCCAGTTGCCCTGATATTCGTCGACCTGCACGCTGTGGAACACGTAGTTCGAGAAATCCAGATCGCGAGCCACGCCCAGATCCTTGAGATGGGCCTCGATATCGTGGCCATTCTGCTCGAACAACAGGCCATTCCACTGCACGAGCTCGGTCTGCGGCAGGTGCAGGCACGGGTTGCCCGGAAAATGCGGCGCCCCCAGCAATTGCCCCTCACCGTCGTAAGTCCAGCGGTGCAGCGGGCAGACCGTATGCGTGCCATTGCCGCGGCCAGTCAGCATCGTGGCTTGGCGATGACGGCAGATATTGGAGATCAGTTTGACGCCATTGTCGTTCCGCTTGAGGTAGCGGGCGCCGTTGCTCATTTCCAGCACGTGATAGTCACCCACGTTGGGCACCATCAATTCATGGCCCACATATTTGGGACCACGCTCGAACAAGCGCTCGAGCTCCAGCTGGTAGAGCCGTTCATCAAAGTATGCCGACACCGGCAATTGGGTCGACATATCCAGCTGCAATGCCGCAGCCGTAGCCAGATTGCTCATCGCAAACCCCCTGGGCCAGAAGGTCTTGCCACTTTGTGTCCTTGGACAGATGGGTGGGCAAGCCATCAATCAAAAATGCCGGATGACCAGATCATCCAGCCCGAAAAGCGCGTCATTTTGCCCCAGCGGGTGACACCGGGCAAGCTCGCTGCAAAAAAATCGAAACAAATCAGTCACTAAGACGGCATCAACGTGATGTGCGAGCACGCTCGGTCACTTTCCAGGCGCGCCCTCCCCCGCTTCCCGGCCCCGCAACCGCGGCACCCGCCAGTAACGCCACCACGGTTGCCTGCCTTCCTCCAGCAGCATGCGGGCACAGGAGGGTGATATCTGCAGCCAGTAGTGGCTGGCCAGCGAAACCGCTGCACGTTCAAGCGCCGCCGCCGCGCTTCCGGCTGGAGCGTAAGACAACGTCACCTGGTAAGCACGGACCTCCGCCCACATCCGGTACGAGCGCAACAGCAGATAGAGCGGAGCCTGGACAATCAGCCCCAGCACACCGAGGCTCAGGCTCCATGGCCACACCGGCTGGGCCAGCGGTAACGCATTGAATAACACAGCCAGCACCAGACACGGCGTGGCAAGCCACCACCATTGCCGCGCATGCTCGAGCTCATGCGCACGCAATGCGATCCGATCACGTTGCGAGGGCCGAATCAGTATCAGAGGACCGAAACACCGGCCCCCCATCCAGTCCGACAGCAACAGATGAGTATGGATGACGATGGCGGGGATCATGGCGGCGCTTCACCTGCGAAAAAACAAAACCCCCTGCGAGGCAGGGGGTTTTGAGGGTGGTGCCTTGCCGGGGTTCCCGGCAAGGTGGCCTTACTTGCCCTTCAGCGTGTAGAGCGGCGTGTGGCCGGCCTGAACCTGACCACCTGCCGGGTTGGCGATACCGACATACTGGTCGACATTGCTCACCACCACCGGGCTGATCAGCGACTGGGCATGGGCGGACAGATAATCCAGATCCAGTTCCAGCACCGGGTCGCCCGCGTTGACGCGTGCACCCTGTTCAGCCAGGCGCTTGAAGCCCTGACCCCCCAGCTTCACGGTCTCGATGCCGATATGGACGATGATTTCCGCCCCATTGTCGGCCACCAGCGCGAAGGCGTGGTTGCTGTTGAATATCTTCACCAGCGTACCTGCCACCGGCGCCACCACCAGCTTGCCGGTCGGGCGGATGGCGATGCCATCACCGACAGCCTTGCTGGCGAATGCCGCATCGGGCACCTGATCCAGCGGCACCACTTCACCACTCACCGGTGCCAGCAACACCAAGTCGCCAGCGGCTTGCGGAGCCGGCGCAGCCACGGTCTGGGCCACGGCAGCCTTTTGCGCCGGAGCGATCGGAGCCGATTCGATCACGGCCGGGGCAGGCACGCCGCCGGTCAGTGCACGGCGCATGGCACCGGCGATCATTTCCGCCTTCGGGCCGACAATGATCTGCACGTTCTTGCTGTTGAGCTTGATCAGGCCAGAAGCCCCCAGGCGCTTGGCTTCGGCCTCGTTCACCTTGGCCGCATCGTTCAGCGTCAGGCGCAGGCGGGTGATGCACGCATCGATCGCCGCAACGTTGGCCGCGCCACCGATCACGCCGACATAGGAGCGGGCCAGTTGCTCGATGTCATCCGAAACCGGTGCAGCGCCGCTCGTTTCCGGCAGATCATCCTCGCGACCCGGGGTCTTGAGGTTGAACTGCTTGATGAAGAACGAGAACAGCGCGAAGTAGATCACGAACCACACGGCACCGACGATGATCACGTAGATCTGGTTGCTGGACGCCGGTTGACCCCAGTTCAGGAACAGATCGAAGGCGCCAGCCGAGAAGCCGAAGCCCAGGTGCGAATCAAGTGCCGTGAGGATGTAGGCCGACAGACCGGTCAGCAGTGCGTGCAGCACATAGAGTACCGGGGCCAGGAACATGAACAGGAACTCCAGCGGCTCGGTCACGCCCGTGAGGAAGGCGGTGAAGGCCACCGAGAACAACACGCCACCGACGGCAGCGCGGCGATGGGCCGGCGCGGCGAAATACATCGCCAACGCGGCACCCGGCAGGCCGAACATCATCACCGGGAAGAAGCCGGTCATGAACATGCCTGCGGTCTTGTCGCCAGCAAAGTAGCGCGACAGATCGCCGTGGACCACGGTCTCGACACCATCCTTCACCGTGGTGAAGTCGCCGATCTGGAACCAGGCGATGGTGTTGATCACTTGGTGCAGGCCGGTCGGGATCAGCAAGCGGTTCACCGTGGCGAACACACCGGCGCCCAGTGCGCCCTGCGCCACCATCCAGTCACCAGCCGCTTTGATCGCCGCTTGTACCGGCGGCCAGACGTAGCCGAGGATCAGCGCCAGCACCAGCATTGCCAGACCCGTGATGATCGGCACAAAGCGCTTGCCGCCAAAGAAGGCGGCCCAATCCGGCAACTTGATGTCGTGGTACTTGTTATACAGCGCCCCCGCCAACACCCCCGCCAGAATACCGGCCAGCACGCCCATGTTGATCGATTTGTCGATCACGGCCATGCACTTGGTCAGAACGAAAAAGCCAACAGCACCTGCCAGCGCAGAGGCGCCGTGATTGTCCTTGGCCCAGCCGACCGCCACACCGATCGCGAACAGCAACGCAAGATTGCTGAACAATGCATCGCCACCTGCTGCGACGAATGCACCAACTTGGCCGAAGATATCCGGGTGCATGATGTCCGGTTGCCCCACCCGCAGCATGATTGCCGCGACCGGTAGCGCTGCAATAGGCAGTTGTAGCGACCGCCCCAGCTTTTGAAGACCGCCCAGCAAACTCATCGTTGCCTCCTGTCTGACTTTTGATAATGGTAGGTTCGTAACCTGTAGCCGTTGTAATCGGCAAATAGGCCCCTGTAAACCTCGGCCGATTATTCCACCGGCCCTTTAGCGCTGCAATGTCAGCAACCAGATAGAAAATTGCTGCAATGCGGTAGCCTTTTGAAATCAAAGATGATTGAAACAAAAAGCCGGCTCGCGCGTCTTGATGGATTGCAGCCCTAGGCTGGCACGTCCTCAGCATGCCACCTGGCTTTCTTACATTTATTGCGCTGGCGCAAACCCTGGCCAGTACCCACACTGCGTAACAATTTCGCATCATCTGCCCGAATAAAAACGCGAAGCCGCTGCGTACAATGGCCGCGCAGCTACCAGCCGAGTCCCATCATGAAAGTGCGCATTGCCATCATCACCGTCGCCATCGTCGCCGTGGGGGTCGCCGTGTGGCTGAGCTTGGCCAACGGCAAGGCACCGCCAGCGGCCAAACAAACCTCGACACGAGCCGCGGTAGAGCTGGCAGCCGTCGATGTCGCCCGCGTGGCACCGGCGGATCTGGAGCGCGCACTGCCCTTGACCGGCACGCTGGCTGCGTTGCAGCAAACAACGCTGACCGCACAGGTGGAAGGGCGGATTGCTGCGGTGGAAGTGCGGCCAGGCGACGCGGTACGCACCGGCCAGGTGCTGGCTCGCTTTGATACCGCCGATCTGGAACGCCAACGCGCGGTATCGGCGGCCCAACTCGCCAAAAGCCGCGAGCAGCTCGCCTATCAACAGAAACTGTCACGCCGCAACGCGGACCTGCTGGCGCAGAACTTCATTTCCAAAAATGCCTTCGACAACACGCAGAGCGAGCTGCAAGCTGCTGCGGCGGACGAGCGCGCAGCACTGGCGCAATTGGGCCTCTCCGAACAAGCCATCGCCAATGCCACCGTACGCGCACCATTCAACGGCACCATCGCCAGCCGCCAGATCGAGCCGGGCCAGCATGTGGGCATCAACAGCTCTTTGCTGACCGTGGTCGACCTTGCCGAGCTGGAACTGGTCGCGAATGTTCCATCCGCGCAGATCGCCGAAGTCGCGCTGGGCCAGACGGTGACCTTCAACGTGCAGGGCTATCAGCAGCCCTTCACCGGCACCATCAACCGCATCAATCCCACTGTGGACGAGTCGACCAAAACGATTGCCCTGTACCTGCGCGTCCCCAATCCAGATGGTGCCTTGCGCAGCGGCCTGTTTGCCGATGGCCTGCTGGTGCTCGATACCCGTCGTGCCGTACCCAGCCTGCCGCTGCAGGCGGTGCATGCCGATGGCAAACAGCACTACGTGCTCGCCATCGAGCAGGGCAAGCTGGTACGCCGCAACGTGACGCTGGGCGCCAGCGATCCCAAGCGCGATCGGGTCGAGATCGCAACCGGCATCGCCACCGGTACGCAGGTATTGGCCGGCAACATCAGCCTGCCGCCAGGCACCGCCGTTGCCATCGTCGGCACCCCGAAGCAGTAACCCCTCCCCCCTTCCGCGCAGGACCGTCCCCCCATGTGGTTCACCCGCATCAGTATCCAGAATCCGGTCTTCGCAACGATGATGATGCTGTCGTTGCTGGTGCTGGGCCTGTTCTCGATCGACCGGCTGCCGGTCGAGGAATTTCCGGATGTGAAGTTTCCGGTGGTGGTGGTCTCGACCAGCTATCCCGGCGCCTCGCCCGAGATCGTGGAAAGCGATGTCAGCCGCAAGATCGAGGAGGCGGCCAATACCGTCAGTGGGCTGAAGACACTGTATTCATACAGCTACCAGGGCCTGTCGGTGGTCGTGGCCGAGTTCGAGCTCAGCGTCGACCCCGAGATCGCGGTGCAGAACGTGCGCGAGAAGATCGCCGCCGTCACGCCGGGATTTCGCGACGAAGTCGAAGACCCGGTGATCACCCGCTTCAGCCCCGAAGATGCGCCCATCGTGTCGCTGGCAATCCAGAGCGACACCATGACGCCACGCGAAATGACCACGCTGGCCGACCAGGTGATCAAGAAGCGCTTCGAGACCATCCAGGGTATCGGCCAGGCTGCGCTGATCGGCGGCCTGGCGCGGCAGGTGAACATCCGCCTGCATCCAGCCGAACTGGCTTCGCTCAAGCTTGGCGTGAACGAAGTGATGGACGCGATCCGCGCGCAGAACACCGAGATTCCGGTCGGCACGCTGACCACTGCCAACCAGGAGCGGGTGATCCAGATCCGTGGCCGGCTGAAGACGCCGGCTGATTTCGGCCGCATCGTGGTGGCCTGGCGCAACGGCGCGCCGATCTATCTGGAAAACGTCGCCACCATCGAGGACGGCCAGGCCGAAGACGAGACGCTGGCGCTGGTGAACGGCAAGCGTGCCATCACGCTCGACCTGATGAAGGTGAGCAAGGCCAATACCGTGGCAGTGAGCGACAGCGTGCAGGAAGTGGCCGCCGAGCTCAATCAGGAGCTGGCCAGCACCGGGGTCAAGCTCACCACGCTGTACGACAATGCAGAAGGCATCCGCGCCTCGCTGTCGGACGTGCGCGCCACGCTGATCGAAGGGGCGCTGCTCACCGTCGCCATCGTGTTCCTGTTCCTCGGCTCCTGGCGCTCCACGGTGATCACCGGCCTCACCCTGCCGGTGGCGCTGATCGGCACCTTCTTCGCGCTGTCGGTGTCGGGCTTCTCGATCAATGTGATGACGATGATGGCGCTATCGCTGTGCATCGGCCTGCTGATCGACGATGCCATCGTGGTACGCGAGAACATCGTGCGCCATGCTGCCATGGGCAAGAACCACACACGTGCAGCGCTCGACGGCACCGCCGAGATCGGCCTCGCAGTGCTTGCCACCACCTCGACCATCGTCGCCGTGTTCCTGCCGGTGGGCTTCATGGGCGGCATCATCGGCCAGTTCTTCCACCAGTTCGGCATCACCGTATGTGCGGCGGTGCTGATCTCGATGTTCGTGTCGTTCACGCTCGATCCGATGCTGTCGTCGGTGTGGCCAGACCCGCATGTGCATGGCGGCAAGCGCCCGCTCGGCAAGCTGCTCGACAAGCTGGAAGACGGCATGACCTGGTTGGCCGAGCGCTACAGCCGGCTGATCCGCTGGAGCCTGGCGCACCGGATCGCCGTGATCGCCATCGCCATCGCCAGCCTGGTCGCCGCGTTCACGCTGGCCCGCTTCATCGGCAGTGAATTCGTGCCCAAGGCCGATCTGTCCAAGCTGTCGCTGGAGTTCTCCACCCCGGTTGGCTCCAACCTCGATTACACCGCCGCCAAATCACGGCAGATCGAAACCGTGCTCAAACGCGATTTCCCCGAAGTGCGCAGCACCTACGTCACCATCAATACCGGTCACGCCCAAGGCAAGCACAACGGCACGATGATGATCTTCCTCACCCCGAAGAAGGAACGCACCCGCGGTCAGGACGTGCTGCTGCCACTGATGCGCACGGCGATCACGCGGGTGGCCGGTGTCGAGATCCGCTCGCTGGAGCCCTTCGGCGGCGGCGGGCCGGACGGCAAGCCGATCCGCATCTCGCTGCAGGGCCCCAGCCTCGACGAACTATCACGGCTGTCGCAACGCTTCACCGCCGAGCTCGGCAAGATCCGCGGTGTGGTCGACATCGATTCGAGCATGAAGGCGCCACAACCAGCGTTCAATGTCGACATCGACCGTGATCGCGCCGCCAGCCTGGGCCTGACCCCGCAGCAAATCGGCAATGCACTGCGACCGCTGATCGCCGGCGACGCTGCCAGTACCTGGCAGGCACCCGATGGCGAGAACTACGACGTGAACGTGCGGCTCGATCGGGCCGCGCGCAGCGACAATGCCATGCTGGGCACGCTCTACCTCGCCAGCCCGCGCACCGACGCGGCCGGCAATCCGAACATGGTGCCGCTGTCCGAGCTCGCCCGGGTCACCGAATCGACAACGCCGGTGCAGATCAGCCGTCGCAACCTGTTTCGCGAGGTGAACATCACCGCCAACGTCGCCGACGGCACCACCGGCGAGGTCCAGACCGAGATCGACAAGCTGCAGGCCGGCTTCAAGCTGCCGCCGGGCTACCGCTTCGTCGCCGAAGGCGATGCCAAGGACATGGCCGAATCGGCCGGCTACGCGATGGCCGCGCTGGCGCTCGGCGTGATCTTCATCTACATGATCCTCGCCTCGCAGTTCGGCCATTTCCTGCAGCCGCTCGCCATCATGACGTCGTTGCCGCTATCGCTGGTCGGCGTGCTGCTGGCGCTGCTGTTGATGCGCAGCACGCTGAACATCTTCTCCATCATCGGCGTGATCATGCTGATGGGCCTCGTCACCAAGAACGCCATCCTGCTGGTCGATTTCGTCAATCACCTGCGCCGCGAAGGACGCGAGCGCGCCGAGGCGATCGCCGAAGCCGGGCGCGAGCGGCTGCGCCCCATCCTGATGACCACCGCCGCCATGGTGATGGGCATGCTGCCGCTGGCACTCGCCGTCGGCGACGGCGCCGAACAACGCGCACCGATGGCACATGCCATCATCGGCGGGGTGATCACCTCCACGTTGCTCACGCTGGTGGTGGTGCCGGTGGTGTTCACCTGGCTCGACGACCTGGGCAGCTGGCTGCAGCGCAAGACCGGTTTCACGCAGAAAACCGACTGAAGCGCCGTCGGGCCGGATGTCAGCAATGCCACACGGCACCGTGTTTCCCGGCGCTCGTCGCTTCGGTTAGAATGCCCCACTTCGATCCAACCCATTCGGACAGGTAAGCGGCCCATGCTGACAGGTAGCCTGGTGGCAATTGTCACCCCCATGTTTGACGACGGACGTCTCGATTTCGACCGTCTGCGCAAACTGGTCGACTGGCACATCAAGGAAGGCACGCAAGCCATCGTCGCAGTCGGCACCACCGGCGAATCGCCCACAGTGGATGTCGAAGAGCACATCGAGGTCGTCCGCGTGGTGGTGGAACAGGCCGCTGGCCGGGTGCCAGTGATCGCCGGCACCGGCGCCAACTCCACCCGCGAAGCGATCCACCTGTCGCAACGCGCCAAGGCCGTTGGCGCCGCCTATGGCCTCTCGGTCGTGCCCTACTACAACAAGCCGACCCAGGAAGGCCTGTACCAGCACTACAAGGCCATCGCCGAACAAGGCGGCCTGCCGACGCTGCTTTACAACGTCCCCGGTCGCACCGTTGCCGATATGAGCAACGATACCGTGCTGCGCCTGGCGGCAGTGTCCGGCATCGTCGGCATCAAGGAAGCCACCGGCAACCTCGAACGCGCTGCCGATCTGGTTCGCCGTGCTCCCAAGGATTTCCTGCTCTACAGCGGCGATGACGGCTCGGCCCTCGCCTTCTTATTGCTGGGCGGCCATGGCGTGATCTCGGTCACCACCAATGTTGCACCCGGTCGCATGCAGCAGATGTGTACCGCTGCACTCGCCGGGGACATCGCCACTGCCCGCGAACTCAACAACAGCCTGCAGGGGCTGCACAAGCACCTGTTCGTCGAAGCCAACCCCATTCCGGTGAAGTGGGCGCTGGAGGAAATGGGCCTGATCGGGCCCGGCATCCGCCTGCCGCTCACCCGCTTGTCCGACGGTGCCCAAGACGTCGTCCGCCAGGCCATGCAGATGGCCGGTGCGCTGTAACCGCAACCCTTAACGCGAAGCCAGTTCATGAACGTGAAGCCCCGCCTGCTGTTCGTCCTGCTCACCGCAGCCCTCGCTGCCTGCAGCTCGGACGACATCCTGATGCAACGCAAGGTCGATTACCGCTCCGGCAGCGACAACATCTCCAAGAACAGTCTCGAAATCCCACCGGATTTGACCGCCCCTGCCAACGCTGGTGGCTACGTGCTGCCCGGCAAGACCGTGGTCGAACCGGTCGCCAAGGCTAAACCCTCCGAAGGCGAGAAGGCAGCACCTGCACAGAGCGCCAAGGCCCAGCTGATGCAGGCCGGCGGCCAACGCTGGCTGGTGGTGCAAGGTGATCCCGCCAAGGTCTGGCCGGAAATCCGCGAATTCTGGCTGGATCAGGGTTTCCTGCTAGCGATCGACAATCCGGGCATCGGCATCATGGAAACCGATTGGCTGGAAAATCGCGCCAACCTGCCGCAGGACTGGGTGACCAAGATGCTGCGCAAGGTGGCCGATCAGTTCATCACGACCGGCCTGCTGGACAAATTCCGCACCCGCATTGAGCAAGGTGCTGAAGCGGGCACTACCGAAATCTACATTTCACATCGTGGAATGGAAGAAGTGTTTGCAGATGGCTCGAACGAAGCCATGATCGGCGCTGCTGATGCCCAGACCAAGACCGTGTGGGTGCCTCGCTCCACCGACCCGGAGCTCGAGGCAGAAATGCTGTCGCTGATGCTGCAGCGCCTTGGCATGACCGAGGAGCAGGCCAAGGCAGTGGTCAAGCCGGCTGCGATAGCCAAACCACGCGCCACGCTGGTACAGAACAATGCCGCGCTTGCCATTGACGACAACTTCGATCGTGCCTGGCGTCGTGTCGGTTTGGCACTCGATCGGGTCGGCTACGTGGTCTATGACCGCGACCGCAGCAAGGGTGTCTATTTCGTGCGCCACGCCGATACCGACATCGCCGAGGAAAAGAAAACCGGCTTCTGGTCCAACCTGGGTTTCGGCGGCAAGGACGAAGCTACGGCGAAAGTTCAGCCAGAGTACGAAATCCGCTTGGCCCCGCAGGTCAACGGCACCCTGCTCACCGTGGCCGGCAAAGATGGCTCCGTAGTCGATGCGGACAATCGGGGCAAGCTGCTATCGGCGCTGCAATCCCAGTTACGCTGATCGGCGCAACGCCAAAAAAAACGGGTGGCTCAGCCACCCGTTTTTGTTTATCCCTTTCGGTTCACAGCCAGTGCAACAGCACCCAGAGCAGCGCAATCGCGTAGCCTGCTGCCACGATATCGTCGAACATCACGCCAAAACCGCCGTGCACCTTGCGATCAAACCAGCGTATCGGCCATGGCTTCACGATGTCGAACAGGCGGAACGTGGCAAATGCCAGGCCCCAGCCGAGCACGGTGAACGGCACCGTGCACAACACCAGCCACATGGCGACGATCTCGTCGACGACGATGCCGCCATGGTCATGCACGCCAAGCGCCCGCCCGGTACGCGAAGCCGCCCAGCACCCCAGCGCGAATGCCGGCAGGCACAACCAGGCAATCTGAATGGGCGACAGCAGCAACCCCAACACTGCGTAGAGCGGCAGGGCCAGCAACGTGCCCCAGGTGCCCGGTGCGCGCCGGGCGAGTCCGCTGCCGAAACCCAGTGCGATGAAGTGGGCCGGGTGGGCCGTGAGGAAGCGCCAGGTCGGGCGGACCAGACTGGAAGCGGGGTGCGTCATGCAGCGAAGTGGTCGTAGCCGTGCTGCGCCAGCGTCACTGCCTGCGCCCGGCCATCCTCGACCCGCACGCCGCTGCCAACCTCGATCCGGCCGACGCAGCTCAACGGCAGCCCCAATGCCTGGGCCAGCTCGCGAATTCGTGCGCTACGTGCCGCCGGCGCGGTGAAGCACAGCTCGTAGTCATCCCCGCCCGCCAAAGCCAGTTGCTGCTGCAGCGGTTCCGGCAAGCCCGCCAGCATCGGGGAGCGTGGAATGCGTGACCAATCGAGCACCGCGCCGCAGGACGAGCGCTCACAGATATGCGCCAGATCGCCGACCAGGCCATCGGAGAGATCGAGCGCCGCCGTGGCCAGCCCACGCAGCCGCTGACCGAGCTCAAGGCGCGGTGTCGGCCGGTCGAGCCGCTCGGCGCAATGCGCCATTGCCGACGCATCGAGGACCAGTTGCTGACCTTGTCGCACCATCACCGCAGCTGCAGCCGCGCCCAGCTCACCGGACACCCATACCTCGTCACCCGGCTGGGCACCGCTGCGCAGCAGTGGCTGGCCGAGCGGCACTTCACCGGCAACCTGGATCGAGATCGTCAATGGGCCGCGCGTGGTGTCGCCACCAACCAGCTCGATGCCGCTCGCTTCGGCCAGCGCATAGAAACCACGGGCGAACGCGGCCAACCAGTCGGCATCGGCGCGCGGCAAGGCCAGCGCCAGCGTGCACCACGCCGGCTGCGCGCCCATTGCCGCGAGGTCGGATAGATTGACCGCCAGCGCCTTGTGCCCCAGCGCTTCGGGATCGACGTCGGCGAAGAAATGGCGCCCCTCGACCAGCATGTCCACCGACACCGCGAGCGCCATGCCGGGCCGCGGCGCCAACAGCGCGCAATCGTCGCCGACACCCAGCAGCGCCCGCTTGGCGGGGCGCTGGAAATAGCGGGCGATCAGCTCGAATTCGTTCACGGTCAGCCGCGGCGCTTGGCGCGGACCGCCTCTACCTCGGCCGCCCGCACGGTGGCGGCCAGCTTGTCGAGCACGCCGTTGACGAAACGGTGACCGTCGGTGCCGCCGAAAGTCTTGGCAAGCTCGATCGCCTCGTTGACGATGACCGGGTACGGCGTGTCGGGCGTGTGCAGGATCTCGAAACCGCTGGCAAACAACACCGCCGCCTCCACCGGGCTCACTTCCTCGAACGGGCGGTCGATATGCGGTTCCAGCGCATCGCGCAGCGCGGCCGGGTCCTTCAGCACGCCGTAGAGGATGGTGCGGAACAGCGCCTCATCGGCGCGGCCGAAGGCGGTGCTGCTTTCCTTCAGGTAGCGCTCGATGCCACTGACGGTATCGCCGGTCAGCTGCCACTGGTAGATGCCCTGCACGGCAAACTCGCGGGCGCGGCGGCGGGCCGACTTCGGCTTGGCCGGTTCAGCGGGAATGGGGATGTGTTGCTCTTCGGTCATGGTCTGGCCTTATGCGGCGATCTGTTTCAGGAGTTGGGCCATCTCGACGGCGACGCGCGCGGCATCGACGCCCTTGTCGGTCTGGCGGGCTATGGCCTGCTCTTCGTTCTCGACGGTGAGGATGGCATTGGCAATCGGAATGCCGGCGTCGAGCCCGACGCGCGTCACCCCGGCGCCCGATTCGTTGGCAACGAGTTCGAAGTGATAGGTTTCGCCACGGATGATGCAGCCGAGGGCCACCAGCGCATCGAACCGGCCAGTGCGGGCCAGCGCCTGCAGCGCCAGCGGGGCTTCCAACGCGCCCGGCACCGGGTAGTGGGCGATCTCGGTGACGCCAAGCCGTTGCAGCTCGCTGCTGCACGCGGCATTGAGCGCACCGCAGATGGCCTCGTTGAAGCGGCAGGTGACGATGCCGATGCGCAAGCCGCGACCGTCAAGGTCGGGCAGCGTCTGTTCGCGGTTGGGGGTAAAGCTCATGGTTGCATCCTGCAATGAAGCGCCCCGGCTGCACGCCGGGACAGGGGTATCGGTCCGACTCGCTCAGCACGCCGGCGAGGCGAAGCCGGTAATCTCGAGGCCAAAGCCGGCCATGCTGGGTATCCGCCGCTCGGGCGAGAGCACGCGCATCTTGCCCACGCCCAAGTAGCGCAACATCTGCGCGCCGATGCCGAAGGTGCGCAGATCCCACTTGCGCGGCGTCTCGAGCTGCAGCTCGGGCAAGGCGCGGGCCAGCAGCTCCTGGCCACCTTCGGGCCGGTGCAGCAGCACCATCACGCCGCAGCCGGCATCGGCGATCGAGGTCAGCGTCTGGCGCACGCTCCAGGAATGATTGCATGCGCCCAGGTCCAGCCAGTCGATCACCGACAGCGGCTCATGCACCCGCACCAGCGTTTCCGCATCGGGCTGCGGTTGGCCCTTGACCAGCGCCAGGTGGGTGGCATCGCTCATCTTGTCGCGGAACACCGCCATCTCGAATTCGCCGGCAAAGGTATCCACCCGGCGGCGCCCGATGCATTCGATCAACGATTCGTGCTGGCTACGGTAATGGATCAGGTCAGTGATAGTGCCGACCTTGAGATCGTGCTGCTCGGCAAAGGCCAGCAATTCGGGCAGCCGCGCCATGGTGCCGTCGTCGTTCATCACCTCGCAGATCACCGATGCGGGCTGCAGTCCGGCAAGCTGCGCCAGATCGCAACCGGCCTCGGTATGACCGGCACGCACCAGCACGCCGCCCGGCTGGGCCAGCAGCGGAAAGATATGACCAGGGGAAACGATATCGCTGGGCTTGGCGTCGAACGCCACCGCCTTCTGTACGGTGAGCGCGCGGTCATAGGCGGAAATGCCGGTGGATACGCCTTCGGCTGCCTCGATCGACACCGTGAAGTTGGTGCCGTGGCTGGAACCGTTATGGTTCACCATCAGGGGCAGGTTGAGCTGCTTGCAACGCTCGGCCGACAACGTCAGGCAGATCAGGCCACGCGCGTGCTTGGCCATGAAGTTGATCGCCTCCGGGGTGACGAACTCGGCAGCGATCACGATGTCGCCCTCGTTCTCGCGATCTTCCTCGTCGACGAGGATGACCATCTTCCCGTTGCGGATATCGGCGATGATGTCCTGGATGGCTGAAATCGGCATGGCGTGCGGCAAAGAGCAAAAGTCTGGCAAGGATACCTTGTTGTGCCTGCCTTGGCTGCAGTGAAAGTCCTGATGCCTCCGGTTTACGCTGCAGCAGTCCGTGCCGTATATTCGAAATTGATAATATTCATTCGCAGCACGCCGTCATGTCCGACAATGACGGGATCGACCAGGCCAGGTTCAGGAGGAGATCGACGGTGGAGACGAGTTCGCAGGCCGACATCACGCTGTTCCTGGCATCGTCGGTACACGACATGAAGAATTCGCTGGGCCTGCTCGGCGGCATGGTGGAAAAGCTGGTGGGCGAGCTGCCGCCCGACAGCGGCGCCGACCGCGCCGACTACGCACACATGTTGTACGAGCTCAAGCGCATCAATGGCAACCTGATGCACCTGCTCACCGTGTACAAGCTCGGCAACGCACTCTACCCGTTCGACCCGGTGCCCGCGCTGGTCGCCGATCTCTATGCCGATCTGGTGGTGCAGAACCGGGTGCTGTACCAGACCCGCCAGCTGCAGCTCGACATCGATGTGCCGGACGACCTCACCGGCTATTTCGACGTCGACCTGATCGCCGGCGTGCTGGGCCACGCCCTCGTCAACGCCGCCAACTACACGCGTGACACCGTCCGGCTGTCTGCGCGCGAACAGCACGGCGAGCTCGAACTGCGGGTGGAAGACAACGGCCGCGGCTATCCGCCAGCAATGCTGCTCGACAGCCGTGCCGGCCTCACCGGCGTCGACTTCTTCAGCGGCAGCACAGGGCTCGGGCTCTATTTCGCGCACGAAGTCGCGCGCCTGCACCGCAACCGCGACCATCTCGGCAGCCTGCGCCTGGAAAACGGCGGCGTACTGGGCGGCGGCTGTTTCGTGCTCACCCTTCCCTGATTCGACTCCATGGCTACCTCTCTCCATCCGCTCGCCCGCTATCAGTGCCTCGTCATCGACGATTTCCAGGGCATGCGCAGCATGCTGCGGGACATGCTGCGCGAATGCGGTGCCAAGGACATCGAGATGGCCGCCAGCGGCAAGGAGGCGATCTCGCTGCTGGCGGAGCGCAAGTTCGACATCGTGCTGTGCGACTACAACCTCGGTGCCGGGCGGAATGGCCAGCAGGTGCTGGAAGAAGCCAAGCTGCGCAACCTGATCGGCCCGGCCTGTACCTGGATCATGATCACCGCCGAGAAAAGCGCCGACTGGATCATGGGGGCAGTGGAGTACCAACCCGACGCCTACCTGATCAAGCCGATCACCACCGAGCTGTTGCTGAACCGGCTGGAACGCATCGCCGCCAAGAAACGCGCGTTTGCCGACATCGACCAGGCCATCGTCAACAAGCAGTTCCTGCGCGCCATCGCACTGTGCGACGACAGGCTGAAGACCGACGCCGCCAACGCCGCTGAGCTGCAGCGCATCAAGGGCCAGTTGCTGCTGTCCGCCGGCAATCTCGACGCAGCACGCACGCTGTTCGAGCAGGTGCTCGCGGCGCGCGAACTCGCCTGGGCACGCACCGGGCTCGGCCGCGTCTGCTACGAGCGGGGCGACTACACGGCCGCGCGTGATCACCTCACGCAGGTGATCGCCGCGCAGCGCACCTATCTGGAAGCCTACGACTGGCTGGCCCGCGCGCAGCAGGCGCTGGGCGACGACGAGGCGGCCGAGGCCGTGCTCGCCGATGCACTGAAGCTCTCGCCCAATTCGCCGCAGCGGCAGAAGAACCTGGGCCAGCTCGCGATGAAGCGCGGCGACCTCGCCATTGCCGACGCCGCGTTCCGCAAGAGCATCCTGGTTGGCGAGCATTCCATCCTCAAGACGCCGGATGCCTACATCGGGCTCGCCAAGGTCTGCAGCGCCAGCGACAACAATGCCGAGGCGCTGAAGGTGCTCGGTGCCGTGCAGCGCCAGTTCGACAGCGACGACGTGAAGCTGCGCGCCAAGTCGGCCGAGGGGCTGATCTACAAGCAGGAGCACCAGCTGGCCAAGGCCAACACGCTGGCCGCCGAGGTGGACGAATTGCTGAAGGGCGGCGGCGGCCAGCCGGACGACGCCGCCAGCATCGAGGCGGCCGAGCTGCTGCTGGCCACCGGGCGCAAGGACAGCGCGGTGAGGCTGTTGCAGCAGGTGGTGAAGAACAACCACGAGAACCAGGGCCTGATCGCCCAGGTGCAGACGGTATTCGACAGCGCCGGCATGCGCCAGGAAGGTGCCCAGCTGGTCGAGGGTAGCCGGCGTGAAGCGCTGGACCTGATGAACCGCGGCGTGCTGCTGGCGCGCGACGGTAAGCTCAGCGAAGCCATCGACGCAATGCGCGCGGCCAGCACGGCCTTGCCGAACAATGCCCGCGTGCTGCTCAACTTCGCCTCGGTCGCCGTGCTGTACCTGCAGCGCGAGGGGCCTGACCGCGCCCTGGTGGCCGAGAGCCGGCAGGCACTGCTGCGCGCCAACCAGCTCTCGCCAGGCGAAAAACGCTTCGCCCAGCTGATGGATGCGCTGGCGCTGCTCGCCTAGGGCTGCTTCGGCGGCGGCGGCGCTTCCACGCGCGATTTGGACTTGAGCTCGTTGCAGTGCGGACAGAAGTAGCTCTTCGCACCGCAGGCCTGCATCACGTCCAGCGGCTTGCCACAATCGGGGCAGGGTATGGCCTGTTCACTCATGCGACATCTCCCGACAACGATGCGGGATCGGTCATCCGCAACGTGATTCGCTGGTCCGCGCCGACCATGCGCCGCTCGATCAGCTGCGGTGCAATCCGGTCCGCGAGGCTCGCCAGCGTGAAGTCGGCCAACGGCTTGCCGCGTCCGATCAGCACCGGCGCCTGGTACAGCACGATCTCGTCGATAAGGCCGGCAGCGAGCAAGGCACCGGCCAGCACGCCGCCGGCCTCCACCGTCGCCTCGTTGAGTCCGCGCCGGCCGAGCTCGGCCAGCACGCCGGCCAGATCAACGCGCCCGTCCGCGCCCGGCAGCAGGATGACTTCGGCACCGGCCGCCTCAAGCAGCGCCCGGTTCGGGTTGTCGAACGCGCCGACGATCAGCACGCCCGGGGTATGCAGCAGCTTGGCCGAAGCCGGCGTGCGCAGCGTACTGTCGAGCACCACGCGCATGGGCTGGCGCCCCTGCCACAGCACGCCGTGCGGCTCACGCACTGTCAGTTGCGCGTCGTCGGCCAGCACCGTGGTTACGCCGGTCAGCATGGCGCAGGAACGCGCCCGCAGCCGCTGCACATCGGCCCGCGCGGCCGGCCCGGTGATCCATTGCGATTCGCCGCTCTCCAGCGCAACGCGCCCATCGAGGCTGGCCGCGAGCTTAAGCCGCAGCCACGGCCTGCCGCGCACCATACGCGAGAGGAAGCCACGGTGGTGCACCAGCGCCTGTTCGCGCAACAGTCCCGACTGCACCGCGACACCCGCTGCAGCAAGCCGCGCCAGCCCCTGCCCCGCCACGAGCGGGTTGGGATCGCGCAGCGCCGCGACCACACGCGCCACACCGGCAGCAATCAGGCCATCGGCACACGGCGGGGTGCGCCCATGGTGGCTGCAGGGTTCCAGCGTCACGTAAGCGGTCGCGCCGCGCGCCGCCTCGCCGGCCTGGCGTAGCGCCATCACCTCGGCATGCGGGCCGCCGGCCGCTTGGCTGTGGCCACTGCCGACCACCACGCCGCCCTTCACCAGTACGCAACCGACGCTGGGATTGGGGCTGGTCAGGCACTGGCCACGCTCGGCTAGGCGTAGCGCCTCTTGCATGTGGCCGTGGTCTGCCGCCGAAAAGCTCATGGGCGCGCCACCGGCGACAATTGCAGCGCGGTCCAGACCTCATCGACCGCCTGCGCGCGCGCGGGATGGAAGCCACGGGCCGACATCATCTCCTCGACCCGTGGCTGGTCTAGATCGCTGCGCAGCACCCCGGCCCGCGGCCAGCACAGCCAGACCAGACTGCTCGGCGTGAGCATCGGCGCCAGATCGGCCCAGCGGGCAGCCAGCATGATACTGTCCGAGACGAACAGCACGGCAATATCGAGGTTGCAGTCGGCCTGCTGGGTGCCGTCGGGCAGCACCGAGAACAATGGCCTTATCGCATCGGGCAACGCAACCAGCGCATAGCGCTGGCCTGAGACGAAGCCCAGCTGCTCGGGCAATGTGGGTGGACGCATGGCTCAATCCTTGGACTTGTCCACTTCCTTGATCACGTCGCGGAAGTCGTCGAGGTCGGAAAAGCTGCGGTAGACCGAAGCGAAGCGGATATAGGCCACCTTGTCGAGCTTGGCGAGCTCATTCATCACCATCTCGCCCACCTGGCGCGACATGATTTCGCGATCGCCGACGGTGAGCACCTTCTGGATGATGCGGGCGATCGCCTCGTCGACCAGCTGGGTCGGCACCGGCCGCTTGTGCAGCGCGCGATGGAAAGAGGTGCGGATCTTCTCGCGATCGAAATCGACGCGCTGGCCGTTGGCCTTGACCACCTGCGGCAGGCGCACCTCGGCAGTCTCATAGGTGGTGAAGCGTTTGTCGCACACGGCGCAGCGGCGCCGACGACGCACGGTATCGCCTTCCTCGGACACGCGCGAATCGACCACCTGGGTATCGGGTGATCCACAGAACGGGCATTTCATGGGAGCGGTTCACCGGTTGTGTTGGTCTGCCGCGAGGATAACCCGCATCCGCGGTACGGCGAAACGGTGCCTCCACGTGCAAGCGTCGCAGCGCGATTTGCCAGCCTTGTCGGCATGGGCCTGCCAGGCACGCTCAGCCCGTACCACGCGCTAGCATGGCAGCGCTGTTCAACACCGGAGGCCGCTCAGGCCAGGAGGCAGGTATGCGCACCGTCCTTTCCACACTCAGCCCAACCTGCACTCCCACCCTACGCGCCCTTGCGCCCTACCGGACTACCCATGCGCCAGCTTGCCCTGCACGACATCAACCTCGCCCACGCACTGCTTGAACCGCTTGCCGCACGGCATCTCGCCGTACACGCGGTCCGGCACGGACAACGACCCGGCTCACTCTGGGTCGATACCCTGCCCTCCCCCTGCATCGTCCTGGTCGGCTGCGACCTGGGCTGGTACCTCGGCGGCACACCCGGCCCGGCGACCGACCTTATTGCCCTCGGTGGATTGATCCCATCCACCGCCTACCTGATCCACGATGGGCCGCATTGGCTCGCCCAGTTCCCGCTCTTCCTGCACAACCAGGTAGCCCGTCCCCACCCCCGCATCGTGCTGCGCCGCACGCTCGTCCCAGCCGAGCCATATCCAGCGCCGGTGCCATATCGCACCGTGCCACTGGATGCCGATGATACTGCGCTGGATGCCAGTGACCGGCACGCCCTTGATCGCTGGCTGGAAAACGATCGCGGCACCGATGTCGACACAGCACTCGCAGGCAATATCGGCCACGCGCTGTTCGACGGTAAGCAATTGCTTGCCCTTTGCCTGACCGAATTGGTGGCAAATGAACGTGCCGAGCTTGGCGTCTGGGTCATGCCGGAAAAACGGCGGCAAGGCCTCGGCCGGCAGGTGGTGCAGCACCGAGGTAGGCTGGCACAGCCTTGCCAACAACCGGCCATCGCTGGCGCTTGCCCAGCGCTGTGGCTTTCTGCCCTTTGCACACTACGCCGCCCACAGTGCGCTGCTGCCGGCTGAATCACCCGATGCCTTGAGCCGCGCCGAATACATCGACTGGGCGTTGCACTACGAGGCCGCCCGCGAGTTCGATCCGTGGTTCCGCGTGCTCGCCGCCGAAGCATGAGCCCCTGCCGGCGAGGTCGAGCAGGCACTGGCCAATCTTGCCCCTCTGCCGGCGCACGACTGGCAGCCGCTGCTCAGCCAACGCTGGCGCCTGGCCCCTTTGCGGCACGACCCACGCTTTGCCGGTTGGCTGCGGCCCTGACCCGGCGAAATCGCGCTTCATCGCGGGTGTGTAACCCGCGCTGCCATGCCATTTTTCACAGCCGCACCGTGCAATCGGCATGCTTTGCTGTCTGCAACAGGCTCCAGCCGGAGCCGCTTGCCGGATATGCCCAATGCCCAAGTCCAACTCGGTTCGAACCGTTCCCCTGCGCGCCACGCTCTGCCGTGGTGCGTTGCTCACCGCCCTGGTTCTGCCAGGCACGGCGCTGGCATCGATCGCCGTCGCCCCGATGCCACGTCAGGTCGATGTGACCGACACGCTCGACGTGACGCTGCTGGTATTCGACGACGGTCAGGCCGGTGAGCCGCCTGCGGCGCTGCAGGCCAGCCTTACCGCTTATCCTCAGCCGCCAGTGGCGATCACGCTGAATCGCATGGCCGATCCGCCAGCGGTGCCCGGCCAGCCGCGCAAGGTGCGCTATTCGGGCACGGTGCCGCCCACGGTGCGCGGCGAGGTGCGGCTCGAACTGCTCGATCTCGATGTGGCGCCGATGATGATCGGCCTTGCGCGGCGCACCGATGCCGAGCCGGCGCCACTGCCAGTGGTAAGCGAGGCCACCGTCGCCACCACCGCCGTGGTCGATCCCCCAGCAGCCGGTGCGGCACGCGCGCCGCAGGAAAACCCGGCGGCACTCTCGCGACTGTCGTTCCAAGATCCGGTGTACTTCGCTGTCGGCGTCAACGGCCGGGAATACACGCAGTTCCAGTTCAGCTTCAAGTTCCGCCTGTTCGAGCCCGACACCCCGCAATCGCGCTCACTGCTCGACAATCTCTACATCGGCTACACCCAATCCGCGCTGATGGACCTCGCAGCCGACTCCTATCCGATCCACGATTCGCTGTACAACCCCAGCCTCTACTACTACCTGCCCGACACCGGCCTCAACGCCGGCTGGCTGACCCGCACCTCGTTCGCAGCCGGTTACGAGCATGAATCCAATGGCGAGGACGAAGCCGATTCACGCGCGGTGGAGCTGTTGTTCGTCAAGCCGACCTTCTACCTCGGCGACCCGGCCGACTGGCACTGGACCTTTTCCCCCAAGCTCTACTACTACGCGAAGAAGGGCGACTACAACCAGGACATCGAGGACTATCGCGGCTACGGCGACTACCGCTTCACCTTTGGCCACCCGCAGTCGCTGGAGCTCGCCGCCACGCTGCGTACCGGCACCAAGGGCTACACCAGCGGCAAGCTGGAAGCGACCTACCCGCTGTCGCAATGGGTGCCCAGCATGATGGGCTACCTCTACCTGAGCTACTTCGAAGGCTGGGGCGAGACCCTGATCGATTACAACCAGCGCAGCAACGCGCAGTTCCGCATCGGCTACAGCCTGTGGCGGTAACGGCAAGAACCGCTCAGCCCGGGCAGGTGAAGCGCAGTACGTGGAAACGCCCGCTGCGGTCGACCTCGCCCGGCAGCAGGGTCAGCGGCCGGGAAAACCCCGGCATGTCGGTCACCAGCGTGTGGAACTCGCCGTTCTCGCCGCAAGGGTCGACGTTCGGCGGCAGGCTGGCGAGCCAGGCGGCGTCATACCAGGCAGCGCAATGGCGGCCATCGAGCTGATCGGTATCGACCGTGACCACGCGGGTGCGAATGCCGCGCCCAAGGATCTCCGCCGCCAGCGCTGTCGGTGGCTCACCCATCAGCGGAAACACGCTCTGCCAGCCGGCGGGCTCGATATAGCTGCGGCGGTAGTCGGCGATGCCGTTGTGGAACAGATCGCCGAAGGCAATGGCCTCGATGGCAAGTCCACTCACCTTAAGCCCGTCGACCACGCAGCGCTGGTATACCGTATTGGCCGGGAACACCTGCGGCAGCGCGATGGCGACCAGTGGCAGCCCCAGCCGTTGCGCCTGCGCCTTGACCACTGCCAGTGGCGTGTTCTGGTAGGGCACCCAGCCATCGACATGGGTGGTACAGAGGCCAACGACGTTGTAGCGCGCGTCCTCGCGCAACCGCAGCAGCGACAGTGCGGAATCCTTGCCGGAAGACCAGCTGACGACGACGTTGAGTGAGGCATCCATGATGGTCTTCCGGGGTGAGGGACAAAAACAAACCCCGTGCGCGTGCAACGGGGTTTGTTTTTGTCACCGGCCTGCGCCGGCAACGGATCAGCCGTAGACCGGGAAGCGCGCGGTCAACGCCTTCACGCGCTCGGCCACGGCGGCGAGGTGGGCCTCGTCGTTCGGGTTGTCGAGCACATCGGCCACCAGGTTGGCCACTTCGATGGCCTCGGCTTCTTTGAAGCCGCGGGTGGTGATCGCCGGAGCACCGATGCGAATGCCCGAGGTCACGAACGGGCTTTCCGGGTCGTTCGGGATCGCGTTCTTGTTCACGGTGATGTGCGCCTTGCCCAGCGCTGCATCGGCGGCCTTGCCGGTCAGGCCCTTGGGGCGCAGGTCAACCAGGAACACGTGCGATTCAGTGCGGCCCGAGATGATGCGTACGCCGCGCTCGGCCAGGGTCTTGGCCATGGCTTGGGCATTCTTGATCACCAGCTCGGCATAGGCCTTGAATTCCGGCGTCGCCGCTTCCTTGAACGCCACAGCCTTGCCGGCGATCACGTGCATCAGCGGGCCGCCTTGCAGGGTCGGGAACACGTTGCTGTTCAGGCTCTTCTCGAACTCCGCCTTAGCCAGGATGATGCCGCCGCGCGGACCGCGCAGCGTCTTGTGCGTGGTCGAGGTGACGAAATCTGCATACGGCACCGGGTTCGGGTAGACGCCTGCGGCGATCAGGCCAGCATAGTGCGCCATGTCGACCATGAAGTAGGCGCCAACCTTGTCGGCGATCTCGCGCATGCGTGCCCAGTCGAAGCGCAGCGCATAGGCCGAGGCGCCACCGATGATCAGCTTCGGCTTGGTTTCAAGCGCGATGCGTTCCATCTCGTCGTAATCGATCTCTTCGTTTTCGTTGAGGCCGTAGGGCACGATGTTGAACAGCTTGCCCGACAGGTTGGCCGGCGAGCCGTGGGTCAGGTGACCGCCATGGCCCAGGTTCATGCCCATCACGGTGTCGCCCGGCTTCAGGATCGAGAAGTACACCGCCTGGTTGGCCTGCGAGCCCGAATGCGGCTGCACGTTGGCATATTCGGCGCCGAACAGCGCCTTGACGCGATCGATGGCCAGTTGCTCGACCACGTCGACATATTCGCAACCGCCGTAGAAGCGCTTGCCCGGATAACCTTCGGCGTACTTGTTGGTCAGCTGCGAGCCTTGGGCTTCCATTACGGCCGGGCTGGTGTAGTTTTCCGAAGCGATCAGTTCCAGGTGCTCGTGCTGGCGCACCACTTCACCGGAGATGGCGGCGGCGAGGTCGGGATCGTATTGGGCAATGGATACAGACTTGGAGAACATGGGTTCCGTTTTCCGTAGGCGATTGAAAAAACTGGCGCAATTCTAACACGCTGCGCCTCGCTATCACCGTGGAATGCGGCAAGCCCCCATGAAAGCGATTCATGGCGCGCGCTGATCGCTGGCGCGGCGGCGGCGCTTCCAGATACCGAGAAAAGCCTTGATGCGCCAACGCCAGGGCACGCGTTCATCCGACACGCTGTCGAGGAATTCGGAGAGGCCGCGCGACTTCAACAGCGTGTAGAACGTCAGCGCCGACGTCGGTACCAGCGCCGCCATGAAGTAAAGGAAACGCTTCCAGCCAGGCTCGGCGGCGAGGTCGAAGATGTTCATGCCGAGAAAGCCGGTGGCGGTAGTACCGATCAGGCCGAGGATGGTCACCACGGTCAGCCGCACCACGGTATCGGCCTGGCGGCGCAGGTCATCGTTTTCCAGGTACTGGTTCATGCGCTGCATCGATTCGCGCACCTCGTCGAACAACGCCTGAGTATCCAGGTGGTGGCGCAGCATCACGAAGAGTTTGTCGGCGACCAGCTGGTTGGAGACTTCACGGAACCAGTAGCGCTGCGTGAAGCGCAGGAACACCGCCATCAGGATGCGCGTCTCGCGCTTGAAGAGACGCACCGACAAGGGATCGTGCACATTGAGCCGCGCGAGCGCGCCGGCCAGCCGCTCGGAGAACAGCAGCAGCACCGCCTTGTGGAAATGAGCGATCAGCGTCAGCAGGAAATACTGATGGCGAAACTGCCCTAGCACGCCAGTCAGTGCGTTGGCGAAGAACGGATTGCCATGCATGCCGACCACCACGAAGGCATAGCCGTTGCACAGCATGCGGGTGGACGCTGCGGCATCGCTGCGATCGGGCGACCAGAAGCGCTCGAAGCAGCAGTCGCGCAGGAACTCCTGGTAGATCCGTGTCGAATGCGGCAACCCCTCGCTGGGCCGGGTGACCATGCCGAGGCGATAGAACTGCTCCTCGGACAGCGCGAATGGATCGTCGACAGCGAGGTAGGCCATCAGCGGCATGCGGTGGTATTCGAGCTGGCGATAGCGCACCCCGCCGCCGTCCTCCGAATGGTGCAGCGCCATCGGCTGCAGCAGCCAATCCCAGTGTGCGGCCATGCGCGGCGCCCGCCAGGTGCCCATGTGGCTGAGATATTCGCTACGTGCTTCGTAATCGGAAACCGCCAACTCCACGCCGTCGGCATCGAGCCACTCCACTCGGCGCGGGCAATTGCTGGCACTGCCGTCGTCGTCCCATTGCGCCGGATAGGCGCGGCCAAAGCGATAGAGCAGATCCTGCACCCGCGACAAGGGCTCGTCCCCGCCCATCACCTCGAAGGCGAGGATGGCAATATCGAGGTCAAAGAAGAAATACAGGTCGATGTGGGCGACCTGCAGCTCGATCGGCGCCCCGTCAGCCAGCGTCACCCGCACCCGTTGCACGTCGGTACGGCGAAACACATGCAGTGGTGATTTGCCCGCACTCGCCGCGTCAGTGCACTCGCTGCCGCCCTCGCCGTAGAGGAAGCGCTGCACGTAGGGCAGGAAGGTAACGAACTCGCGGTAGTGCCGTTCCTGGAAAGCCGCCGGATCGCCATGGAATTCGGTCGGACGCGGCTGCCACGGCGAGCCCTGCCTTGCCAGCGCCTGCATCGCCTGCCATTGCTGCCCCATCAGGCCGGCCCCCGGCATCGGCATCAGTTGCAGCGGCCAGATCAACACCTGGCGGAAATGGCGGACGAGCGGATCGGCAGTCATGGCATATCCAGGAACAAGGCAGCAAAGCCGTAAGGCGGCTCATGCTATAGGATCGATCATCAAGCGGGCATAAAAAAGGCGGCCATGCGGCCGCCCTGTGCGCTCAGCGAAAGGCCTACAGCCCCTTCACGGCATAGATCGCCAGCGTGTTACGCCAGTAGCCCTGGTAATCCATGCCGCAGCCGAACAGGAAGCGGTCTTCGACCTTGAGGCCGACGAAATCGGCGCTGACACCCGGTGCCTTGCGGTCATGCTGCTTGTCGACCAACACCGCCACCAGCACTTCCTTGGCGCCCTGGCGCTTGCAGTAGTCGATCACTGCCGCGAGCGTATGTCCCTCGTCGAGGATGTCGTCGATGATGACGATGGTGCGCCCCTTCAGCTCCTCGGTCGGCGCCACCTTCCAGTTGAGCGCGCCGCCGCTGGTCTCATGCCGGTAGCGCGTGGCATGCAGGTACGAGCACTCCAGCGGGAAGCGCAGCTTGGGCAGCAGGTGCCCGGCCACGATCAGGCCGCCGTTCATGATCGTGTAGACGATGGGGTTGCTGCTGGCGACGCGCGCGGTGATGCCGGCCGCCATGCGATCGAGCGCGGCATGCACCTCGGCCTCGCTGTGCAGGCAGTCGGCGTTGTCGATGATGGTGAGGGCTGCGGGCAGTTCCAGCGTCATGCTTGTCGTCCAGTGGGGGCCGGCTCAGTGGCCGGCGAAATTGCAAATCGTATAGAGCGGGATGTGCTTGTCGGCAATCAGCTTCGAGCCGCCGAGCTCCGGCAGATCGACGATGGCCGCGGCCTCGACCACAGTGGCACCCAACCGCTGCAGCAGCTTGGCGGCCGCGATCATGGTCCCGCCAGTGGCAACGAGATCATCGATCAGCAGCACGCGATCGCCCGGCTTGCAGGCATCGGTGTGGATCTCGACCGTTGCCGAGCCATATTCCAGCTCGTATTCCTCGGCCTCGGTCAAGTAGGGCAGCTTGCCCTTCTTGCGGATCGGCACGAAGCCGAGGTTGAGCTCGTAGGCCACCACCGCACCGAGGATGAAGCCACGCGCATCGACGCCGGCGACGAAGTCGAGCTCGAGGTCCATATAGCGATGGACGAAGGTGTCGACCAAAAGGCGGAAGGCCTTCGGGTCCTGCAGCAGCGGGGTGATGTCGCGGAACATCACGCCCGGCTCCGGCCAGTCCGGCACCGTGCGGATGCGGGACTGGATGTAGTCGGCGTAAAGCGGCAGATCGTCGGGCAGCATCGGCATGGTGGGCCTGTTCGGTAGCGTGGCGCTTAGTGGAAGAAGGCGAACTTCACCACCCACAGCGCGGCGATGATCACCACGGCCGGGGTCAGATCACGGAAGCGGCCGGCCAACACCTTGATCAGCACATAGCTGATGAAACCGAACGCGATGCCGTCGGCGATCGAGAAGGTAAAAGGCATGGCGAGTGCAGTCATCACCGCCGGGGCCGATTCGGTGAGGTCGCCCCACTCGATCTCGGCCAAGCCGCGCGCCATCAGCACCGCCACGTAGCATAGCGCGGGCGCAGTGGCGTAGGCCGGCACGGTGGCAGCCAGCGGCGAAAGGAACAGCGCGGCAAGGAACAACAGTGCGACGACGACCGAAGTCAGGCCGGTACGCCCGCCGACCGCAGTGCCGGCGGCCGATTCGATATAGGCGGTGGTCGACGATGTGCCCATCGCGGCGCCGGCCGAGATGGCGATCGAATCGGCCAGCAGCGCTTTCTTCAGCCGCGGCAGCTTGCCATCCTTGTCGAGCAGCCCGGCGCGGTGCGACACCCCCACCAGCGTGCCGGTGGTATCGAACAGGTCGACGAAGAAGAACACGAACACCACGCCCAGCAGGCCCACGTTCAGCGCACCGGCGAGGTCCATCTGCATGAAGGTCGGCGCCAGCGACGGCGGCGCGGAGAACACGCCTTCGAACTTGGAGAGGCCCAACAGCACCGACAGCACGGTCACCGCCAGGATGCCAATGATGATGGAGCCGTGCACGCGGCGGTATTCCAGTGCCACGATCAGGAAGAAACCGAAGATGGCCAGCAGCGTGGTCGGGGCGTGGATGTCGCCCAGCGTCACCAGCGTGGCCTCCGAGCCCTTGATCACGCCGGCGTTCTTCAACGCGATGATGGCGAGGAAGAAACCGACGCCGGCGGAGATGGCGAACTTCAGCGACTGCGGAATCGCGTTGACGATGGCTTCCCGCACCTTGAAGAGGCTGACCGCAAGGAAAATGATGCCGGAGATGAACACCGCCCCCAGCGCCACCTGCCAGCTCACGCCCATGCCCTTCACCACCGAGAAGGTGAAATAGGCATTGAGGCCCATGCCCGGTGCCAGCGCGATCGGGTAGTTGGCCACGAGGCCCATGATGGCAGTGCCCAGCGCCGCTGCCAGGCAGGTGGCAACGAACACGGCGCTGAAATCCATGCCTGTGATGGCCAGGATCGAGGGGTTCACGAAGATGATGTAGGCCATCGTCAGGAACGTGGTGAAACCGGCCAGAACCTCGGTCCTGACGTCGGTGCCATGCTCCTTCAGCTTGAAGAACGATTCCAGCATGCTGGGCTCCCTGAGTGCGACTGTCGATCGGTTAACGATTTGATTTCTTGTAGTTGGGTCTTGCGGTTTATTCGCCACGCTAGACGCCGAAGTTGGCGAGCGCAAGCACGCCAAGCACAGCGAACACCGCTGCCGCGGCAAAGCGGACATAGCGCAGGATGTGCAGCCGGTCGCTGATCCACTTGCCCAGCCATACCGCCGGCACATTGGCGATCATCATGCCCACGGTGGTGCCGACCACGACCATCCAGAGCGGCGAATACTTGATGGCCAGCGCCACGGTGGCAACCTGCGTCTTGTCGCCGATCTCGGCGAGAAAGAAGGCGATGGCGGTGGCGATGAAGGCGCCATAGGGCTTGACCTCGGAATCGCCCTCGTCCATCTCGTCCGGGATACAGGCCCAGGCGGCGATGGCGAGGAAGCCGATGCCGATCACCCAGCGCAGCACGTCGGCATTGACGAAGTGGGCAACCCACTGGCCAACCCAGCCGGCAGCAAAATGATTGAGGATGGTGGCGACGAAGATGCCGGCCACGATGGGCCAGGGGCGGCGGAACCGGGCGGCAAGGATCAGGGCCAGTAGCTGGGTCTTGTCACCGATTTCAGCGAGGGCGACCACACCGGTCGAAACGAGGAAGGCATCCATGCGGGGCATACTCCGGGGGTGGGCAACGTGAGGCCATGCCACACGGCCCACCCAGAGCGTGCGTACATGGTCCTCAGGTCTTGCCTAGCCTCGCAGACTGCGAGGCCGGGTGCGCCATGGGCTGCGGCCCAAGTATGTTGACGCATCCCCCGCGGCGACTGGCGCGCGGGCGGCTACTCCCCCGAAGGGCAAAAGCGGGCAGTGTACCGGCGCTTCCTTACAACGGCAATCGCGGACTTTGCCACTGGTCAGCGCGCCAGTTGTTCGCGCGCATGCTGCAGCACGCCGGCGCAGCCGTCCTCCACCAGGTCGAGCACATGCTCGAAACCTTCCGGCCCGCCGTAGTAGGGATCGGGGACCTCGCGCTCGGCATGCGCGCTGGCAAACTCCAGGAACAAATGGATCTTGTGGCGGAGCTCGGCTGGGCAACGCCGCTGCAGAATGGAGAGATGTCCCTCGTCCATCGCCAGGATCAGGTCGAAATGGCGATAGTCAGCGGCGCTGACTTCGCGTGCGCGCAAGGTGGACAAGTCATAACCACGGCGCTTGGCGTGCGACTGCGCGCGGCGGTCCGGCGCCTCGCCGACGTGGTAGTCGTGCGTGCCCACCGAATCGACCTCGATCTCGCCCGCGAGCCCGGCATCGCGTACCAGCTGGCGCAGCACACCGTCGGCCGTTGGGCTACGGCAGATGTTTCCCGTGCATACCATCAGTACTGCGTAACGCGCCATCGTGGCCTCCACCCATCGCAAAAACCACGATTGTACCTACTCCAGCCAGCGCAGCAGCGTGGCCGGCGGCGAGGTGCAGCAACCACTGCAGCGCTTGGCGCCACAGCGTGCGGCCGGCTGCATCAGTTGTAGGCGCCCCCGCGCAGCCCAGTCCTCTGCCAGTTGCTGCACAGCCGAGGTCTCAACGCCGAAATGCAGCGCCACTTGACCGGTATCGACGGTGCCACGTCCCTGCAGATACTGTTTCAGTTCGAGCAGTCCCATGATCACACCTCCGTGATGCGCGGCCAGCAGCGCGGTACGGCAAGCAAGACAGCGATGCCCAACGCGCAAGCGCCCAATGCCAGCCCGCCCTGCCAGGACCACCAGCCGGCGCGGGCCAGTTGGTAATAGGCACTGGCAACGCCATAGCCGACAGCGAAGGTCCAGCCCGCGGCGAACAGCGCCCAGCGCGTGCCGAGTTCGCCGCGGATCGCCCCCAGGGTGGCGAGGCACGGCGTGTAGAGCAGGATGAGCAGCAGGTAGGCAAATGCGCCAGCCCCGCCATCGAAGCTTGCCCGCATCACCGAGAATGTCGAGACCGAGGCCTCCAGCCCTGCCGCAGCGCTGGCACTGTCGGAGAGATCACCGACATCGAGCCCGAGCGGATCGCCCAGCTTGCCGCCGAGTGCGGCCAGGTTGTCGGGCACCGTCTGCCAGGCCGCCTGCAGCCGCTCGCCCAGGTCGAACCCTTCCTCCGCCGGGGCAGCGGGCGTATAGAGCGCGTTGAGCGTGCCCACCACGGCCTCTTTGGCCAGCACCCCGGTGAACAGGCCGACCGCGGCCTGCCAGTTGTGCTCGGCGATGCCGAGCGGTGCGAAGGCCGGGGCCAGCACCTTGCCAACCGAGGCCAGGGCCGACTGCTCGCTGTCTTCGTGGCCCAGCGAGCCATCGGTGCCCATGCTGTTCAGCAGCGACAGCACCACCACCATGGGCACGATGATGCGCCCGGCGCCGATCACGAAATCGCGCAACCGCTGCATCGCACGGCGGGCGATCACCGTCGGACTGGGCAGGTGATAGCGCGGCAGCTCCATCACCAGCGGCGCCCCGTCGCCCGGCAGCAGGCTGTGGCGCAGCAGCCAGGCCGTCGCCACCGCGCAGGCCATGCCGACGAGATACAGCGCGAACACCACGTTCTGGCCGCTGGCGGGGAAGAAGGCGGCCGCAAACAACGTGTAGACCGGCAAGCGCGCGCCGCAGGACATGAACGGTGCCATCATCGCGGTCAGGATGCGGTCGCGCCGGTTTTCCAGCGTGCGTGTCGCCATGATGGCGGGCACGTTGCAGCCAAAGCCCAACAACAAGGGGACAAAGGCCTTGCCGGGCAGGCCCAACGCACGCATCGCGCGGTCCATCACGAAGGCGGCCCGCGCCATGTAGCCGCTGTCCTCCAGCGCGGACAGGATCAAGTACAGGCTCGCGATCACCGGCACGAAGGTCGCCACCGTCTGTACCCCACTGCCAGCACCGCGCTGCAGCACGATCAACCATTCGGGTATGCCAGCCTGCGCCAGCCAGTGAGCCGGGCCATCGACCAGCAGCGCGGCAAAACCCTGGTCGAACACGTCGATAAAGGCACTGCCGACGTCGATGGTGAACAGGAACATCAAATACATCACGCCGATGAATACCGGTAAACCCAGCCACCGGTTGAGCACGATGCGATCGATGCACTCGGTCAGCGAGTGGGATGCCAGGCCAGAGACCCTGCGCGCGGCGCGGCATGCATCCCCGGCAAAACGATAGCGGGCATCGGCAATCAGGATGTCGGGCTCCAGCCCTTCCGCTGCGGTGATCTGTGCCTGGGCCAAGGCGACTTGCGGCAACAGCCTTGCATGCTGCCGCTCGGCCTCGGCATCGCCCTCGAGCAGGCGTAGCGCAGTCTGAGTTGTCGCAACCCTGCCCGCGTCCATTTCGGCGGCCAGCATCGTGACGGCATGCTCCACCGAAGCCGGCAGATCGAGCGCCACGCCCGGCGCAGCGCCCTGCCCGGCGGCAATGGCCGCCTTCAGCTCGCGTATGCCACGCCGCCGCGCCGCGGAAACGGCGAGCACCGGGCAACCGAGGCGCACCGCCAGTACCTCGGTATCGATCTCGACCCCGGCTGCCTGGGCCACATCGACCATGTTGAGCACCACCAGCACCTTCACGCCCTGCGCCAGCAATTGGGTGGTGAGGTAGAGATTACGTTCGAGGTTGGCGGCATCGACGATATCAACTACCAGATCGGCCGCGCCGCTACGCAGGTAGTCGCGTGCCACGCGCTCGTCCGCCGCACCATCACCGGCTGTGTTCAGCGTGTAGACACCGGGCAGGTCGACCAGCTCGATGCGCGCCATGCCATGCCGCAGCACGCCGCTCTTGCGCTCGACCGTCACCCCCGGCCAGTTGCCGACCTGCTGGTTGCTGCCGGTCAGCACGTTGAACAGGGTAGTCTTGCCGCTATTGGGGTTGCCGATCAGCGCGACCGTGCGCGGGGTGCTCATCGCACCGGCTCCACCAGCAACATCGCTGCCTCGTGCTTGCGCAGGCTCAGCGTGTAGCCGCGCAGGGTCAGCTCGTACGGATCACCGAGTGGCGCCACCCGCACCACGGTGAATACGGTGCCCGGCATCAGCCCCATCGCCAGCAGGCGCTGGCGATAGGCCTTTTGCCCTGCCCCGTAGGCCAGCACGGTACCGCGCTCGCCCGACTGCATCGCCGACAGTTGCATGATCGCCACTCCGTATTGATAGTGGTTCTCATTTTTCATCTTGGCGGGTCGGCGCGTGTTGACACGCATCAAGCCGGGCGCTGTCGACGATGTACAAATGCTGCGGGAGCGAAAGCTGAAAACGACAAAGCCGGCACAAGGCCGGCTTCGTAGTGACACCGGTAGCGAAACCGATGTAAGGGTGGTGGAGCTAAGCGGGATCGAACCGCTGACCTCTTGCATGCCATGCAAGCGCTCTCCCAGCTGAGCTATAGCCCCACAATGCTGGCGTCGATACGACATGGTCGGACCAACGTATTGGCGTCCCCACGGGGATTCGAACCCCGGTTATCGCCGTGAAAGGGCGGTGTCCTAGGCCTCTAGACGATGGGGACTGAGGCGACGCTGCTTCATACGGACAACAACGCGACATGTAGGTGGCGCACCCGGAGCGATTCGAACGCCCGACCCTCTGGTTCGTAGCCAGATACTCTATCCAACTGAGCTACGGGTGCGCAGCAAACTTTACTGGTAGGCCGATATTGCCAAGCCCGAGCCAAGATTAACTTGGCGTCCCCACGGGGATTCGAACCCCGGTTATCGCCGTGAAAGGGCGGTGTCCTAGGCCTCTAGACGATGGGGACGTCTAAAACTTCACTTTCAGAATCAAATCGGTCGCCGAAGCGACCGACTCTGGGATTTTGGTGGAGCTAAGCGGGATCGAACCGCTGACCTCTTGCATGCCATGCAAGCGCTCTCCCAGCTGAGCTATAGCCCCGAAAGAGATGCGCATATTAGACGCCACCGCCCCCTTCGTCAAGCCATTGCAGCAATTTTTTCGCAGCGCGGCTTACCAGGGTGCCCACCAGGCACGATCATCGAGGAAATCGGCCGACAGCACTGTGCTGTTCGGATAGTTCTGGGCCAGCACCCGCTTGGTGTCGTCGCGCAAGTCATTGAGGCCCAGCTTGTCGTAGGCCAGCACCATCATGCCGAGTGCGGGCTCAACCTGTTTAGTGTTGGTATAGGTCTCGATCACATACTTGCCACGATTGGCGGCAGCAAGGTAGGCGCCGCGCTTGTAGTAATACTTGGCGACATGCAGCTCGTAGTTGGCCAGCGCGCCGATCAGGTAACCCATCCGCGCCTCGGCATCGCCTGCATAGCGGCTCTCGGGGAAACGGGTAACCAGTTGCTTGAAGCTTTCGAATGAATCACGCGCCGCCTGCGGATCGCGCTCGGACATGTCCTGCTTGGCCAACCACGACAGGAAACCCTGCGATTCGTTGAAATGGACCAAACCACGCAGGTAGAGCGCATAGTCCATCGACGGATGCGCCGGGTACTGCTTGATGAAGCGATCGATCGACGACAGCGCCAGCAGCGGCTCCTGATCCTTGTAGTGGTTGTACGCCGACTCCAGCATTGCCTGCTGCGCATAGCGGCCGTAGGGATAGCGTGCCTCCAGCTTTTCCAGCAGCTTGTTCGATGCCTCGAAGTTCTTGTCGGCCTGCTCGGCCTTGGCTTGGGCATAGAGCTTTTCGGCCGACCAGCCGCGCGTCTCGTCCTGCTCGGTGGGGGTGGAGGAGCAGCCGACGATCAGGGCGGCAGCAATCGAAGCAGCAAGGAAACGCGGTAGAATCTTGTTCATGATGCATTCCGAAATCGAATCCGACGATTATAACGAGTTCGCCGATACGCGTGTCCTGACCGCGCCGGATGATATTGCCGGTGAACGGCTCGATGCGGCACTCGCCAAGTTGCTGCCGGAGTTCTCCCGCAGCCGGCTTGCCAGCTGGATCAAGGATGGCCGCGTCACCATCGATGGTGAGACCGCCAGTCCCAAGACCAAGCTGTGGGGCGGCGAGAAGCTGCTGGTGGACGCCGAACCGGATCCGGAAACGGTGGCGTTTCAGGCCGAGGATGTGCCGCTCGACATCGTTTACGAGGACGACGCCATCCTGGTGCTGAACAAGCCAGCCGGGCTGGTCGTCCATCCCGGCAGCGGCAACTGGTCCGGCACCGTGCTCAACGGTCTACTCCATCGCTATCCCGAACTGAAGGCAGTGCCGCGCGCCGGCATCGTGCACCGACTGGACAAGGACACCAGTGGCCTGATGGTGGTCGCCCGGACCTTATCCGCACAGAACCATCTGGTGCAGCAGTTGCAAGCCCGCACCGTGAAGCGCCACTACCTCGCGGTCGCGCAGGGGCTGGTCCGTGCCGATGGTACGGTCGATGCGCCGATCGGCCGCCACCCGCGCGAGCGGATCAAGATGGCGGTCACCGGCACCGGCAAGCCTGCCGTCACGCACTATCGGGTGCTGGAACGCTTTTCGGCGCACACGCTGGTCGAGTGTCGGCTGGAAACCGGACGCACTCACCAGATCCGCGTACATATGGCGCATCTCGGCCATCCGCTCGCCGCCGATCCGGTCTACGGCGGCCGTCCCAAGCTGTTCGCTCCCGAAATCATGTTGGCGCTGGAAGGCTTTTCCCGCCAGGCGTTGCACGCCAAGAAGCTGGCACTGGTACACCCGGTCAGCGGCAAGACCATGACCTGGCGCGCGCCGCTACCCGAGGATTTCGAGCTGCTGATCGCAGCACTGCGCGCCGAGCAGGGGCTCGCCGAAGAGGACTGGGACGACGATTGGGACGATGAGGACGACGATGGCATCGAGGTGGTGTATGTCCGCGATTGAAGCCTTGCCAGTACTCGTGCCCGACTGGCCGGCGCCACCACGGGTGCGTGCCCTCGTCACCACGCGCGCCGGTGGCATCAGCAGCGCGCCGTTCGATGCGCTGAACCTCGGCGATCATGTCGGCGATGACCCGGCGCACGTTGCCGAGAACCGGCGTCGCGTCGCGGCGCTGCTGCCGGGAGAGCCACTGTGGCTTACGCAGGTGCACGGCACCCGCGTGGCCGAGGCCGGCGTCGACATAATCGGCGCCGAAGCCGATGCATCTGCCGCACGGGCGCCGGGCGTCGTCTGCGCCATCATGACGGCCGATTGCCTGCCGTTGCTGCTGTGCGATCGCGCCGGCAGCGTGGTCGGTGCCGCACACGCAGGTTGGCGTGGCCTGGCCGATGGCGTGATCGAAGCGACAGTCGCCGCCATGCAATGCCCGACCGGCGAACTGATGGCTTGGCTGGGCCCGGCCATCGGAGCCGATGCGTTCGAGGTCGGTGACGAAGTCCGGGCGACCTTCGTTGCTCACGACGCTACAGCCGCAGCAGCCTTTCGCCCTGGCAAGCAAGCTGGAAAATGGTGGGCCGACATCTACCTGCTCGCCCGCCAACGGCTCGCCCGTCTTGGCATCGAGGCTGTCTACGGCGGGCAGCATTGCACCGTGACCGATGACGCTCGCTTCTTCTCCTACCGCCGGGACGGGCAGACCGGCAGAATGGCTTCGCTGATCTGGCTGCAAACCTAATCGTCAGCCAGTCCTTGTCCAAGTGACGGCTTAGGCGCAGCCATCGCACGGGTTCGGCTCACGCCTCGGCAGCACTTGCATTACGCCACAAAGTTGCATTTGTGGGTATACTGACGGACTTCGTTACCCGCCAATCCGTCGCACGCCATGAGCACCCTGAGCTGGATCATCACCGCAAGCCTGCTGGGCAGCCTGCTGAGCGTAGGCGCTGCCTGCGTCATCGCCTATCTCGCCAAGCCGCACTGGGTGCCCAAGCTCGTCAGCTTCGCCGTCGGTGCGCTGCTCGCTGCGGTATTCCTCGAAATCCTGCCGCACGCCTTCGGCGGACACGAGCACGGCGAGATGCACGGCGCCGCCGCCATCGCGCAGCAAACGCATGTCGATCATCACGACCACGACGCGCACGGTGAGGAAGAACACGAGCACGGCCTAGAGGATGGCGCAGTCAATATCGCCGGCGTATCGGCCACGCTGCTCGCCGGCATCCTGCTGTTCTTCGTGCTGGAAAAGCTGGTGATCTGGCGGCATTGCCACCACCAGCAATGCGAAGCCCATGATGGCCAGACACACGACCAGCACCACCACGGGCATGGCCACGGGCACCACCACGACGAGCACGACCACGGCCGGGCGGGCGCCATGATCATGATCGGCGACACCTTCCACAACTTCCTCGATGGCGCGGTGATCGCCGCCGCCTTCATGGCCGATACCTCCGTCGGCATCGCCACGGCACTGGCCATCATCGCCCACGAGATCCCGCAGGAAGTCGGCGACTTCATCGTGCTGCTGCATTCGGGCTACAGCAAGGCCAAGGCACTGCTGTTCAATGTCGTCTCCTCGCTGGCCGCGCTGGCCGGCGGCCTGCTCGCCTACTTCTCGCTGCAGACGGTGCAGGCGCTGCAGCCCTACATCCTGGCGCTCGGCGCGGCCAGCCTGATCTACGTGGCGATCGCCGACCTGATTCCCGGCCTGCACAAGCGCACCCGGCTCTCGGATACGGTCCAGCAAGTGGCGCTGATCTCCGCTGGCGTACTGCTGATCGCCCTGCCCCACCTCTTTCTGCCGCACTGAGCGACCACCGGGCGGTATGCCTCCAGCCTCGTGGTAAGCTCGGCGGCAGTTCAACATCGCCAGCTGCCATGTACCGTTCCCGACCTGGACTGATCGCCATTGCCCTGCGCAGCCTCGCGCTGCGCGGCAATCCCATCGAGCACTGGCCCGCATCGCTGTTCTGGCTGATCTGGCTGACCGTGTTGTCGCTGGGTGTGGAGATCGGCGCCCAGATCTGGTGGCATGGCTACCCTGGCGAGATCAACGTTTTCGCCTTGCCGGCGGCGCTGATGCCGCTGCTGTGGCTGCTGCTGGTCGGCCAGTTGTTCGGCCCCAGCGAACAGCGCTGGGCGCAACGCGTGCCAGTGATGTGGCTGGCCCTGTCACTGCTGCTGGTACCAATACTGATCGGTGGCTATGAGCTGCTGCGCCAGCCCTGGTGGGACGGTCGCCCAGCCCAGCTGTGGCGCTATCGGCTGTCGTGGGCATTGTTGCTACTGCCATTCTGCTGGTTGGGCCTCGCGCTGCTGCGCCAGCTGTGGCCAAGCGGGCGGCTACGGGCACTGGTCGCCACGCTGGTCACGATCGGCGGACTGCTTGGCTTTCAGCTCTACTACCCCGACTCGCAACTGTGGCTGGCCGATACGCCGGACACTCAGGACATCGCCGAGCCGGTCGATTTGGCCCCGCCACTGCCGGAGACCGCGCTATTCTTCCGGCAACCCGAATTGCTGCGCCAGGCGCTGGATCGGCTGAGTCCGGAGACCCCTGGCGTCGCCGACGTCTACACCATCACCGTGGCCGGCTACGGCGGGCAATCGGTGTTCCTGCGCGAGGCTGAAGCTGCACGCCAGCGCTTTGCCGATCCGCGCGGCGGGCACGACGTGCTGCTCGCCAACGCAGCCACCAGTGCCGACCGCCTGCCGATGGCCAGCCGCGACACGCTGGCCGCCGCGATCCGCGAAGTAGGCGAGGTGATGAACCCCGACGAGGATCTATTGGTGCTCTACCTCACAAGCCATGGTGGCAGCGATCACGCGTTCAGCCTGTCCTATCCCGATCTCGAGCTCGCACCGATCACGCCGCAATGGCTGGCCGATACGCTGAAGGCCGCCGGCATCCGCTGGAAGCTGGTCGCTGTTTCCGCGTGTTATTCCGGGGGTTACCTCAAGCCGCTGTCCAGCCCCTACAGCGCCGTGGTCACCGCGGCCGATGCCACCCATACGTCGTTCGGCTGCTCGGATGACGAGGAGTACACCTATTTCGGCCGTGCCTTCGTCGTCGATGCATTGGGCAAGGAAAGCCGGCTGCAGCCCGCCTTCAATGCGGCCAAGGCCGCCATTCTCAAGCGCGAAACGGCCGAGGAGTACGAGCACTCGAATCCGCAGCTCTTCATCGGGACCGAGTTCGCGCGTCGATTTACCAGCCTGCCGGTGCAACGCGGCCCGATCGCCGAAACGCGCTAGTCGACACCGTCAGCGGCATCGTCGGGCCGGGCGGGCGTTGCGCCTTCCTCGGCCTGCTTGCGGGCTCGGGTCAGCTGGCCCTGGCGCTTGAGCCAGAACAGCAGCCAGCTCGGCAGCACGCCGAGGAAGAAAAACAGCAGCCCGCCCTTGATCACGTCGCCGGTGCCGGCAGCAAACATGACGATGACGTAGAGATATCCGATCAGGATGATGTACATGGCACGCGGCACTGGAACGACAAGGTCGGCCAGTATACCGGTGGGGTCATCACTGCGACGACACCACCGTCCCGGCCATCAGCCCCATCATCTGGGCAATCCGCTCCACGAGCCCAGCCAGCATCAGCTCGATGTGCGGCACCAGGAACGGCAGCATCAGATAGAGCGTGGCCACGCCGATGACCAGCATCAGCGGAAAACCAACCGCGAACACATTGAGCTGCGGCGCCGCGCGCGTCATCACGCCGATGGCGAGGTTGGTGATCAGCAGCGAGCCGATCACCGGTAGCGACAGCAACACACCCATGCGGAAGATCGCAGCGCCTTGCTCCGCCAGCAGTCGAAAACCCTCCGCGCCGATCGGTCCAGCGGCAATCGGTAGCTGGCCGAAGCTATCCACCAGCACCTTGATCATCACCAGATGCCCACCCAGCGCGAGGAACACCAGGATGTTGAGCAGGCTGAACAACTGCCCCACCACCGGCGTGTTGGCCGAGATCTGCGGATCGTAGAACATGGCGAAGCCCATGCCCATCTGCAGGCCGGCGATATTGCCGGCCATCTCGATCGCGGTAAACACCAGGCGCACCGCGAAGCCGATGGCGACACCGACCAGCAACTGGTTGACCGCAATCAGGATGCCCTGGGCCGACACCACGGGAAAAGTCGGCATAGGCGGCAACAGCGGCGCCACCAGTACCGCCAGGAACAGGCACAGCGGCACGCGCACCTGCACGCCGATGGAACGGCTGGAATAAAATGGGTCGGCTAGCATGAAGCCGAGAATGCGCAGGAACGGCCACCATAGCAGGGCCAGCCACAGGTCGATTTGCGCCTGGGTGACAGTCAGCACGGCAGCACTAGCCGATCATCTGCGGGATGCTTTCATACAGCCGCATGGTGAAGTCGACCATGATCTGCACCATCCACGATCCGGCGAACACGAACACCAGGAAGGCGATCAGCAGCTTGGGAATGAACGACAGCGTCGCCTCGTTGATCTGCGTCGCGGCCTGGAACACGCTGACAATCAGGCCGGTCACGAGGATGGCCAGCAGGATGGGCCCAGCCACCAGCACCATGATCTCCATGCCGCGCTGCACCAGCGATACCACGGTTTCCGGTGTCATCGACCTTCCCCTATCCGACGTAGAAGCTCTGCACCAGTGATCCCAGTAGCAGCGTCCAGCCATCGACCAGCACGAACAGCATCAACTTGAATGGCAAAGAGATCATCACCGGCGACACCATCATCATCCCCATCGCCATCAGGATGCTGGCAACGACGAAATCGATGATCAGGAACGGGATGAACACCATGAAGCCGATCTGGAACGCGGTCTTCAGCTCGCTGGTGACAAAAGCCGGCACCAGTACCTTGAAGCCCACATCCTCCGGCCCTTTGGGCTGGGCTGTACCGGAAAGCTCGATGAAGAACGCCAGGTCCTTCTGCCGCGTCTGCTTCAGCATGAAGTCCTTGAGCGGCACCGAGCCCTTCTCCACCGCCTGCATGAAGGTGAGCTGCTGCTCGCCGTACGGCTTGTACGCCTCGTTGTAGATGCGGTCGAGTACCGGCGACATCACGAACAGCGTGAGGAACAGCGACAGGCCGACGATCACCTGGTTGGGCGGCGCCTGCATGGTGCCGAGCGCCTGGCGCAGCAGCGACAGCACGATGACGATGCGGGTGAACGCCGTCATCATCAGCAACATGGCTGGCAGGAACGTGAGCGCCGTCAGGAACAGCAGCGTCTCGATGGTCAGACTGTAGGCCGTGCCGCCGGCAGCACCCTGGGTCGCCGTCATGAACGGCACGCCGGGTTCGGCCGCCACGGCAGGCAGCGCAGCAAGGGCAACCGCCAGCCAAGGCAACCACTTACGCATTCGGCTTGCCCCGCTTCATCAGCGCCGCCAGCTTCTCGGCGAACACCGGCATCGCCGGTTGCGGCGCCGGCGGTGCATCGGCCGGCCGCGGCAGAGTATGCAGCAGGTTGACGTTCTCGCCGGTCACGCCGACCACCAGCCAGGTCGATTCAACCTCGACGATGACCACCCGCTCCTTGGCGCCAACCATCACGCCGGACACCACGCGCAGACGTCCGCCAGCCGCCATGGGTAGCAGCGAGAAGCGGCGCATCAGCAAGGCTGCGGCCACGATCAGCGCGATGACAAACAACAGGGCGAGCAGCGTCTGACCAAACTGGGCGATACCTGGGCCAGGCATCTCGGCCGCAGCCGCACGGACATAGAACGGCAAGGCCGCGAGCCATGCGGCATGGCGTGGGAACATGGTTACTTGTGCAGGCGGCGAATCCGTTCCGCCGGGGTGATGATGTCGGTGAGGCGGATGCCGAACTTGTCGTTCACCACCACCACCTCGCCCTGGGCGATCAGGCAGCCGTTGACCAGCACATCCATCGGCTCGCCGGCCAAGCCGTCGAGCTCGACCACCGAGCCTTGCGCCAGCTGCAGCAGGCTGCGGATGGCGATCTTGGTACGTCCCAGCTCCACGGTCAGGGTGACCGGGATATCCAGGATCATGTCGATGTTGTTGGGGCCGCCGCTGCCGGGCATCTGCGCATCGAAGCGCTCGAAGATATCGGCCGGCTGGACGTTCGCCGTAGGCGTGGGAGCGGCGGTGGCTTCTTCCTCGGCCTGTTCGGCCAGCGCCGCCGCCCAGTCGTCCATCACGTCGCCATCTTGCTGCGGCGTGTCGTCAGCCATTTCGCTCTCCCTGCTTCTCATCGTCGGCGCCGAGGCCGCCTTCCGGCGAGCTCAACACCTTGTTCACGCGCAACGCGTATTGGCCGTTGAGAATACCATACTTGCATTCGAGCACCGGCACACCGTCGACCTCGGCGACGATGGCTTGCGGGATCTCCAGCGAGATCACATCGCCCGACTTGAGATTGACGATGTCACCCAGCGTGATCTTGGCATTGCCCAGCGTCGCCACGAGATCGACCTCCGCGTTCTGCACCTGTTTCTGCAACAGCTTGAGCCAGCGATTGTCCGCCTCGATCCGGTCCGCCTGCATCGAGCTGTAGAGGATGTCGCGGATGGGTTCGATCATCGAGTACGGGAAACAGACGTGGAAATCCCCGCCGCCGGCGCCCAACTCGATCTTGAAGGTATACGACACTACCACCTCGGTCGGCGTGGCGATGTTGGCGAACTGCGTATTCATTTCCGAGCGCACATAGCCGAACTCGCACTCGAACACCGGCTTCCAGGCCTTCTGGTATTCCTCGAACACCACCTCAAGCAAGCGCTGGATGATGCGCTGCTCGGTCGGTGTGAAGTCCCGACCTTCCACACGCACGTGGTAGCGGCCATCCGAGCCGAACAGGTTGTCCACCACCAGGAACACGAAATCCGGGTCGAAGATGAACAGCCCGGTGCCGCGCAACGGCTTCATGTGGATCAGGTTGAGGTTGGTGGGCACCACCAGATTGCGGATGAACTCGCTGTACTTCTGCACCTTGACCGGACCAACGCTAATCTCGGCATTGCGGCGCATGAAGTTGAACAGCGCGATGCGCAAGTAACGGGCGAAACGCTCATTGATGATTTCCAGCGTGGGCATGCGCCCACGCACGATGCGCTCCTGACGACCGATGTCGTAGGCGCGCACGGACGAGGCGTCGAGTTGCTCGTCGCCCTGATCCTCCTCGCCGGTCACACCGCGCAGTAGCGCGTCGACCTCTTCCTGGGAAAGGATATCGTCCGCCATGATTGCCGCTTGCAGGTTACCTTAGCGCGTTATCGGCCTATTGCATGATAAATGTAGTGAAATTGACCGAGAGCACGCCCTCGTCCTTGTCGTGCACGTCCAGAAGACCGTTCACCATGCCGCGAATGTCGCCGGCGAGCTTGTCGGTGCCGGCCACGGTGCGCAACTCTGCCGGGGCTCTGCCACGGATCAGCTTGATCGTCTCGGCCTGAATCTTGGGCATGATGTTCTTCAGTTGGGTCTGCGTCTCGGCATCGGCCACTTCCAGCACGATCTCGGTCTGCACCACCGCATCCTCTTCCTCACTGCTGAGGTTGGCGGTGATGGTCTGCAGTTTTTCGTAGACGGGCGGGGTATCGTGCTCGGCGTCCTTCTTTTTCTTCTCTTTCTTCTGGTGGCCGCCTTCAGCCTCGGATTGCGACGCTGCCTGCTCGCCGCCTTCGGCGGGCGCTGGCGAGCGCAGCAACAGGAAGGCAACGACGCCAAGCGCCACCACCAGCACCAGCACCACGACAGCGACGATGATGACGATCATCAACGTCTTCTTGCCCTTGCCACCCGCGGGCTCCACGACTTTCGCCTCTGCCATTCTCACCTCTTCCGCTACTGGAATCGGGCCGCAAACCAAGGGCCGTTCCGGGTTCTCCACTCGCGTGGTTTATAACCCAAAACTGTAAGAAAAACAAGCATTAAGGCTTACGTCCTCACCCGCTTTCTTGCATTAGGCGTAAAGGCTCAATCCTGATCTCGCCACCGGCAAATGCACGGCACCGGCCAGCTGCTCCGCATCGATCACCTGGCCGGTCTGCTCGCCCTGCGCGGACGCGAATCCACCGCCCGATTGCTGCCCACCCTGTTGCTGCTGCGCGGAGGCCTGCTGTTGGGTCTGCTGGTTCAGCGAATCGGATGCCACCTGTACGTTCACCAGCTGGATACCCTGATCGGCCAGTAGCGCGGAAAGCCGTGGCGTGGCCGCCGCCAGCGCCTCGCGCACGCCGGCATGCTGGCTGGCGAACACCACGCTGGCGTTGTCAGCCGCCAGCGACAGGCGCACCTCCATCGGGCCCAGATGCGGCGGATTGAGCTGCATCTCGATCTGCTGCTCCTGCTTGCCCAGCATCAATGCCACCCGTTGCGCCACCGCATCACCCCAGCGATTGCTGCCGACTGGCTCGGGCACATAGTGGCTGGACTTCACCGCCTGCGCCTCGTTCTTGGGCGCAACCGGCTGGCTGACCGTTTCGCTGTTGGCGACGCGGCAGGTCGGCGTGGTTTCGGCATCGGTCTCGAGCGGCAAATCCTCGTGCTCCTGCCGGGCCAGCAGCGGCAAGGCTTTGCCGTCGGCGGCAAGTTCTGCCTTGCCATCCTTCACGGCGGCCTGGGCCAGTTGTGCCGAACTGGTTGCGTCCTCCTTGGTCGCCGCCCCCACCTTGCCGGTGGCATTGGCGAGCCAGGCCTTCATCGCGGCAACCGGGTCGGCCGCGTCGGTTTCTTCCCCCGACTGCGGCAGCTTGATCATCTGCGCGGCACTGGTGAGCTGCAGCTCCGCCAGCCAGGCGTGCGCTGCCTGTTGGCCCGTATCGTCGCCGGCCTCGTCACTGCTCCCTTGCTGCTTGCCCTTCACCGGCTCCGCTTTATCTTCGCCCATTTCGTTGGCAAAGACCTTGCCGAAGCTCTCGTCCTGCTCGCCCTGTGCTGCAGGCGCAGGCGGGCTGGCGGGCTTGGAGTTGGCGTTGCTGATCAGGTTGACGGCGCTGGCCATGGTGGAATCCCTGTTTGCTGGTTCGCCTCGCGTTAAAGCAAATCCGATGCCAGCCCCGCATGCTAGACTGCCCCGCAGCAAGGAGCGGGGCGCATGGCAGAAGATTCAGACGCAGAAAAAACGGAATCGGCGACGCCCCGGCGCCTGGAAGAGGCGCGCCGCAAGGGCCAAATCCCGCGCTCACAGGAGCTCTCCACCTTCACCGTACTGCTGGCCGGCCTCGTCGCCATCCTGGTGATGGGCCCGGACCTGATGGATGTGTTCCGCCAGCTCTTCATTTCCGAGCTGACCTTCGATCGGGCCGAGCTCAAGAACCCCGAAGTGATGCTGACGCAGTTCATCGCTGCCTGCGGTGAGGCATTGAAAGCGGTCCTGCCTTTGTTCCTGGTCTGCGCCGTGGTAGCCATCATCACGCCGCTAGCGATCGGCGGCCTGCTGCTCACCACCGAGACACTGGTCCCCAACTTTGCCCGGATGAACCCGATGACCGGGTTGAAGCGGATGTTCTCGGTCCGTTCGCTGGTCGAAATGACCAAGACCATCCTCAAATCTGCCTTGATCGGTGGCGTGGCCGCAGCGGTGCTGTGGCACGAGAAGGAGCAGTTCATCCAGCTGATCAGCATGCCCGAGGACGTGGGCTTCCATTATCTGTGGCAGATGATCCGCCACACGCTGCTGCTGGTCGTCGGCGGCATGATGCTGATCCCGCTGATCGATGTGCCCTACCAACTGTGGGACTACTACAAGGGCCTGCGGATGACGAAGGAAGAGGTCAAGCGCGAATACAAGGAACAGGAAGGCGATCCACAGGTAAAGGGCCGCATCCGCCAGCTGCAGCGCGAAGCGGCCAGGAAACGCATGATGGCCAACATCCCCAAGGCCGACGTCATCGTCACCAACCCGACCCACTATGCCGTGGCACTGCAATACACCTCCAAGATGCGTGCGCCAGTGGTGGTGGCCAAGGGCGCGTTCCTGCTGGCCGAACGCATCATCGAGATTGGCCAGGAACACAAGGTCACCGTGGTGCGCACTCCGCCGTTCGCGCGGGCACTGTACCACCACGCCGAGCTCGGTGAGGAAATCCCCGCCGCGCTCTACACCGCAGCGGCCGAAGTGCTGGCGTATATCTTCCAGCTGCGCGAATTCCGCAAGCATGGCGGCCTGGAACCGAAGCTGAACGACACCTTGCCGGTTCCGGTCGAACTCGACCCGGGCGCGCCGGACACCACGGCCTGAGCATTCCGGTAGAATCGCTGCAAATCCCGAGCAGGACCCAGACGTAGACCATGTGGTGGCGCAACTTCAACTACACCAAGCTCGCCGGCCCCGTGCTGGTGCTGTTGGTGCTCGGCATGATGATCCTGCCGCTGCCGCCGCTGCTGCTCGATCTGCTGTTCACCTTCAATATCGCGCTGTCGGTCGTGGTGCTGATGGTGAGCCTTTACACGCGCGAGCCGCTGGAGTTCTCCAGCTTTCCCACCGTGCTGCTGTTCACCGCGCTGCTGCGGCTGTCGCTGAATGTGGCCTCGACCAAGCTGGTGCTGACCGAGGGGCACACCGGCGGCGATGCCGCCGGCAAGGTGATCGAGGCCTTCGGCCATGTGCTGATCGGCGGCAACTTGGCCGTCGGTATCGTCGCCTTCGTCATCCTCACCATCATCAACTTCGTCGTGATCACCAAGGGTGCCGGCCGGATTGCCGAGGTGAGCGCCCGCTTCACGCTCGATGCCATGCCCGGCAAGCAGATGGCGATCGACGCCGACCTCAACGCCGGCCTGATCGGCGAGGAAGAAGCCCGCCGTCGCCGCAGCACGATTGCACAGGAAGCCGATTTCTTCGGCTCCATGGATGGTGCCTCCAAATTCGTGCGCGGCGATGCGGTCGCTGGCATCCTGATCATGGTGATCAACCTCGTCGGTGGTTTGATCGTCGGTGTGCTCCAGCACGATCTCGCCCTCGCCGAAGCCGGCCGCACCTACACGTTACTGACCATCGGCGACGGCCTCGTCGCCCAGGTACCTGGCCTCATCATCTCGGTCGCGGCCGGTATCGTGGTGTCGCGTGTCGGCACTGACAAGGACATCTCCGAGCAGTTGCTGGGCCAGTTGTTCGCCAATCCGCAGGTGCTCTACATCGTGGCCAGCGTGATGGCCATCCTCGGCATCATCCCCGGCATGCCGCACCTGGCCTTCCTCACCATGGCCCTGGTCGCTGGCGGCCTTGCCTGGTATCTGGAGAAGCGGGAGAAGGAAAAACTGCTGGCACCGCCACCAACCCCCGGCGCCAAACCCGGCCAACCGGGGCAACCAGGCGCAGTGGCCCCGGCAGAGCAACCACTGCAGGAAGTCAGCTGGGCCGACGTGCAGCCGGTCGATCCGGTGGGGCTGGAAGTGGGTTACCGGCTGATTCCGCTGGTCGATCGCAACCAGGATGGCGAACTGCTGCGCCGCATCCGCGGCATCCGCAAGAAGCTGGCACAGGAGCTGGGATTTCTGATGCCCGCCGTGCACATCCGCGACAACCTGGAGCTCAAGCCCAACCAATACCGCATCCTGCTCAAGGGCGTCGATGTCGGCGTCGGCGAGGCCTATGCCGGACAGTGGCTGGCGATCAATCCGGGCAATGCCTCCGGTTCACTCGCCGGCACCCAGACCAAGGACCCCACCTTCGGCCTGCCCGCCACCTGGATCGATGCCAGCCTGCGTGAACAGGCGCAGGCCATGGGCTACACAGTGGTCGACACCTCCACCGTGGTCGGCACGCATATCTCCAACACGCTGCAAGGCCACGCCGCCGAGCTGCTGGGCCGCGAGGAAGTGCAGGCACTGCTCGACCATTTCGCGAAGGAATCGCCCAAGCTGGTCGAGGACATCGTGCCCAAGGTGGTGCCGCTCGCCACGCTGCAGAAAGTGCTGCAGAACCTGCTCGACGAAGGCATGCACATCCGTGACCTGCGCACCATCCTGGAAACGCTGGGCGAACATTTCCCGCGCAGCCAAGATCTGGACGACCTCACCGCCGCCGTGCGCGTGGCGCTGGGCCGCGCCATCGTTCACCAATTGTTCCCAGGCGAGAACGAACTGCCGGTCGTGGCACTGGAACCGCAGCTGGAGAACATCCTGCTCTCGGCCGCCAGCGGCAAGTCGCCGGGTGGACTGGAGCCGGGCCTTGCCGAGCGCCTGCTGAAACAGGCCTCGCAACTGACCGAGAATCTGGAAGCGCAGGGCCTCTCCACCGTGCTGATCACCCCGGCCCAGCTGCGACCGATGCTGAGCCGCTTCCTGCGCCGCTCCATTCCAGGGTTGCGGGTGATCTCGCATACCGAGATCCCGGACAACAAGACCATCCGCATCGTCGGCGTGCTGGGAGCCGCCTGAGACGGTGCAGCAGGCGCCTCAGGCGCCCAGCACCACCGCCACCACGCGCCGCTCTTCCGCGGCGAGCACGTTGAAGGTGCGGCACATCGCGCCGTTGTCCATCACGTCGAGCCCAACCCGGGCCGCCATCAGTGCGCGCGACAGCCGCGGATGCGGAAAACGGATACGATCGCCGGTACCCAGCAGCACCATCTCTGGATCGAGCTGCAACAGCTCGGCGAAGTCGCCCTCCTCAAGCGCGGCGAAATCGGCCGGGCGCCATTCGCGCACCTCGCTGGTGGTCACGATCACGCTGCCATCGAAACGCTCCTCGTTGACGAGTACGTAGCCCTCGCCGTAGCCGGTGAACTGGTTCAGATGCGTGGTGGTGCTGCGATGCAGTTTCATGGCGGAACGTCCGTGAATCGAGCCCCGATTCTACCCGCAAACTGTAGCCCCGCCCGCCCTCACACGCTGTATCCACCCCCGGCGCCCGACTTCGCTAGAATACGTGGTTTCCCCTAACGGCCGGGCCGTCGCCATGAACCCCATCCACAAGTCGAACAAGCTCCTCAACGTCTGCTACGAAATCCGTGGCCCGGTACCGGAGCGAGCGCGGCAGATGGAGGAGGAAGGTCATCGCATCATCAAGCTCAACATTGGCAACCTGCAGCCGTTCGGCTTCGATGCACCGGACGAGGTGGTGCAGGACGTGATCCGCAACCTGCCCAGCGCGGCCGGTTACGTCGATTCCAAGGGCCTGTTCCCCGCGCGCAAGGCGGTGATGCACTACACCCAGCAGAAGCGCATCGCCGATGTAACGGTCGACGACATCTACATCGGCAACGGCGCATCCGAGCTGATCGTGATGTCGATGCAGGGCCTGCTGAACAATGGCGACGAGGTGCTGGTGCCGGCGCCCGATTACCCGCTATGGACCGCCGCGGTGAGCCTCGCCGGTGGCACTCCGCGCCACTACCTGTGTGACGAAGCCAACGGCTGGCTGCCCGCGCTCGACGACATGCGCGCCAAGATCACGCCGCGCACCCGCGCCATCGTGGTGATCAACCCGAACAATCCCACCGGTGCGCTGTACCCGGACGAGGTGCTGAAGGAAATCGTCGAGATCGCCCGCGAGCATGGCCTGATCATCTACGCCGACGAAATCTACGACAAGGTGCTGTACGACGGCGCAAGCCACACCTCAATCGCGTCGCTTGCCGACGATGTGCTGTTCGTCACCTTCAATGGACTGTCAAAGAACTACCGTGCCTGCGGCTACCGCGCCGGCTGGATGATCGTGTCGGGCAACAAGAAGATCGCGCGCGACTACATCGACGGCCTCAACATTCTTTCGACCATGCGGCTGTGCGCCAACGTGCCGGCGCAGTACGCGATCCAGACCGCGCTCGGCGGCTACCAAAGCATCAACGATCTGGTGGTGCCGGGCGGGCGTCTGGCACGGCAGCGAGATTTGGCCTGCGAGCTGTTGAATGCCATTCCCGGGGTCTCGGTCGCCAAGCCGCAGGCCGCGCTTTACCTGTTCCCGCGACTCGATCCCCAGCTCTATCCGCTGGAGGACGACCAGCAACTGGCGCTGGAGCTGCTGCAGGAGGAAAAGGTGCTGATCGTGCAGGGCACGGGCTTCAACTGGATCGCACCGGACCACTTCCGCCTCACCTTCCTGCCGCACCTCGACGACCTGACCGATGCGGTCGGTCGCATCGAGCGCTTCCTCGCCGGTTACCGAAAACGCCACGGTACCGCATAATGCGGGTTTTGCCGCTGACCGATGATGCGGGCCGCCTGATCGCGCCCGACTGGCTGGGCCGCGCAGAACCGGTACACCGGCAACTGCGCCCGCAGCTCCCCGTCGACTACCCCGGACGGATGGCCGAGGTCTGCGCCAATGGCGGGCGGTTGATCGCCGCCGTCGATGGCGACACCGTCGTCGGATTGGCGCTGTGGCGCCTGATCGAGAACACCTACGAGGGCCGCCGGCTTTACGTCGATGACCTGATCGTGGACCAAGCGCAACGCTCTCTTGGCGTTGGCCAGCTGCTGCTGGGCTGGCTGGAAACCCAGGCAGGCTCGCTGGACTGCGCGGTACTGGCGCTCGATTCAGGTGTGCAACGCAGCGGCGCACATAAATTCTATTTTCGCGAGGGGATGACGATCGCCTCGTACAGCTTCAGGAAGGCATTGCAATGAAACCCATCCAGGTCGGTTTGTGTGGCGTCGGTACCGTCGGTGGCGGTACCGCTACCGTGTTGAAACGTAATTGCGAGGAAATCGCGCGTCGTGCTGGCCGGCCCATCGTGGTGCGCATTGCCGCCAACCGCAATCTGGAGCGAGCCCGCGCCGCGCTCGGTGACAGCATCGAGCTGATCGACGACGCGCTCACTGTTGCCCGCCACCCCGACGTGGAAATCGTGGTCGAGCTGATCGGCGGCACCACCGTTGCCAAGGAGGTGGTGCTGACCGCCATCGAGCACGGCAAGCACGTGGTCACCGCCAATAAGAAGCTGATCGCCGAATATGGCAACGAGATCTTCGCCCGCGCCCAGGAAAAAGGCGTGATGGTCGCGTTCGAAGCCGCCGTTGCCGGCGGCATTCCGGTGATCAAGGCGCTGCGTGAAGGCCTGACCGCAAACCGCATCGAATGGGTAGCCGGCATCATCAACGGCACCAGCAACTTCATCCTGACCGAGATGCGCGACAAGGGCTCTGCCTTTGCCGACGTGCTGGCAGAAGCGCAACGCCTGGGCTATGCCGAGGCCGATCCGACCTTCGACATCGAAGGGCACGACGCCGCGCACAAGCTCACCATCATGAGCGCCATCGCCTTCGGCATCCCGGTGCAGTTCGACAAGGCCTACCTTGAAGGCATCAGCACGCTGCAAGCTGCCGACATCAAGTACGCGCAAGAGCTGGGCTATCGCATCAAGCTCTTGGGCGTCACCCGCCGTCGCGCCGAGGGTATCGAGCTGCGCGTCGCGCCGACGCTGATCCCGGAAAAGCGGCTGATCGCCAATGTCGACGGCGTGATGAACGCCGTGCTGGTGAAGGGTGACGCCGTCGGCGCCACGCTGTACTACGGCCCGGGCGCCGGCGCCGAGCCGACCGCTTCGTCGGTGATCGCCGACCTCGTCGACATCACCCGTCTTGCCACCGCCGATCCAGAACATCGCGTGCCGCACCTGGCGTTCCAGCCCTCGGCCCTCGCCGACCTGCCCATCCTGCCGATCTCGGAAGTCGAGACCTGCTATTACCTGCGCCTGAACGTGCAGGATCAGACCGGCGTGCTGGCCGACATCACCCGCACGCTGGCCGATCACGGCATCTCCGTTGACGCGATGCTGCAGCGCCCGGGTCACGACGGCAACGACGACGGCCGCGACGACATCGCCATCGTCACCCACCTCGCGGTGGAAAAGCGTGTCGATGCCGCCATCGCCCAGATCGAAGCGCTGCCTGCCGTCAACGGCCAGGTGGTCAAGCTGCGGCTGGAACACCTGAACGGCTAATCCGAACCTGAGCGGCAGGGCCCGTGCCCTGCCCTACACGAGCCCGAACATGCATTACATTTCGACCCGCGGCGGCATGGCCCCGCAACGCTTCTCCGACATCCTGCTGGGTGGCCTGGCCCCCGATGGTGGCCTCTCCATTGCCGAGGCCTACCCCAAGCTGGAACTCGCCGAGCTCAAGGCGCTGGCAGAGCTGAACTACCCCGACCTCGCGTTCGCCGTGATCAGCCGCTTTGTCGACGACATCCCCGCTGATGATCTCAAGGCCTTGATCGCCAGAACCTATACCGCCGACGTCTACCGCCATGGCCGCGATGCTGCCCGCGCGGGCGAGATCACCCCGGTGGTACAGCTGGAAGACGGCCTCTATATCGAAGAGCTGTCGAACGGCCCGACGCTGGCGTTCAAGGACATGGCGATGCAGTTGCTGGGCAACCTGTTCGAGTACGTGCTCGAGCAGCGCGGCGAGGTGATCAACATTGTCGGCGCCACCTCGGGCGATACCGGCTCGGCTGCCGAATATGCGATGCGCGGCAAGCACGGCGTGAATGTGTTCATGCTTTCGCCGCACGGCAAGATGAGCCCGTTCCAGCGCGCGCAGATGTTCAGCCTGCAGGACAGCAACATCCACAACATCGCGGTAACCAGCTTTTTCGACGCCTGCCAGGACATGGTCAAGGCGGTGAACAACGACGCCGCGTTCAAGGCGCAATACAAGATCGGCGCCGTCAACTCGATCAACTGGGGCCGCGTGGTCGCCCAGGTGGTGTACTACTTCAAGGGCTACTTCGCCGTGGCGAGGGAAGTGGGCGAGCCGGTCGACTTCTGCGTGCCGTCGGGCAACTTCGGCAACGTCTGCGCCGGCCATATCGCCCGTCAGATGGGCCTGCCGATTCGTCGCCTGATCGTCGCCACCAACGAGAACGACGTGCTCGACGAGTTCTTCAAGACCGGCGGCTACTTCCCGCGCGGCCTCGATCGCACCTACGAGACCTCCAGCCCGTCGATGGACATCACCAAGGCCTCCAACCTCGAGCGCTTCGTGTTCGACCTGATCGGCCGCGATGGCACCAAGCTCGCCGCGCTGTGGCGCGAAGTCGATGCCGGTCGTGGCTTCAAACTGTCCGACGCCGATTTCGCCTGCATGCACGACGAGTATGGCTTTCGCTCGGAAAAGAGCAGCCACGCTGACCGCATCGCCAGCATCCGCGAAGTGAAGGCCAAGTACGGCATCGAGATCGACCCACACACTGCCGACGGCTATCTGGCTGCCAAGGCGCATCGCGAAGCCGGCGTGACCATGGTGATCCTGGAAACCGCCCTGCCCGCCAAGTTCGAGGCGACGATGCAGGAGGCACTGGGCACCGCCCCGCAACGCCCGAAGGACTTGGCCGGCCTGGAAGCGCTGCCGCAACGCTTCGATGTGCTGGAAGCCGATGCCGAGGCCCTGAAGCGCTACGTCGCCTCCCACCTCGATCGCTGAGCTGTGCGCACCCAACAAAAAACCGGCTGACAGCCGGTTTTTTGTTGGGTTGGCTCCAGTGACTACTTGGCTGCAGCCTGGGCGGGTTCAGGCTTTGCCGCAGCCTCCACCTTGGGAGCCTCCGGCAGCTTGGCTGGTACACCGAGCAGCTCGTCGACGGTGACAAAGCCGTAGCCAGCCTCCTTGAGCTTTGTGATCATCTTGTCCACTGCGGCAATGGTGTGCTGGCGCGGCCCGCCACCATCATGCATCAGCACGATGGCCTCCTCGTTGATGTGATCAAGCGCCATGCGCTCGATCATGTTGTCACCGTTGAAGCTGCGTGCCGCCAGCCAGTCACGGGTGTCGACCGACCACGAGATCACCTTCAGACCCCTACTGCCGAGCAGCTTCACCTGCTCATCGGTGATCTCGCCATACGGTGCACGATAGAGCGTCGGCTCGAAACCCAGCGTCTGCTTGATGATGCCCTGGGTCTTGGCGACCTGGTTGTCCCAGAGTGCGGTCGGCGTGAGCCGGCTGGAATACGGGTGATCATAGCTGTGGTTGCCGATCACGTGCCCGTCGGCCAGCACTGCCTTGGCGAGCTGCGGATACTTCTCCACCCACATGCCCAGCTCGAAGAAGGTGGCGCGCACCCCATGCTTCTTCAGCACCGTGAGCAGCGCCAGCGTATTGCTGTCGTTAGGGCCATCGTCGAAAGTCAGCGCCACCACCTTGCGCTCCGTTGGCCCGGCGATCCAGTACACGCCTGGAAAGGCTGCGGCCTGCCCCTCCATCACCTGCAGTTCAACCTGTTGCCAGCCTTCCAGATAGGGCGTGCGGATACGCTGCTCCTGAGCCGAGGCCAGCGGTATCGACAACGCGAGCAGCGCGGCCAGCAAGCCATAGCCGGGAAGTTTGCCTTGCATGATCGGACTCCTTGCGATGTGGATGAGCAGAGTGTACGCAGCCTGCCGCATCACGATTTTTCCCAAATTGCGCTTCGCCATGCCCACCACTCAAGCCTGCCATGCATGAGCTGCATGAAAAAGGCCCGCCTTACGGCGGGCCTGATCGGCGGTGCGATGTGCTCAGCGTACGCGCTTGAAGGCAAGGCCTTCAGCGTCGAACAGCATGCACTCGCTTTCCGGGAACACGACCTTGATCGCGTCGCCATACTTCAGCGTGGTGCTGTTGCCCGGCAGCTTGACGCTGATGATCTCGTTGATGCCCGGGATCTCGATGTAGGCCAGCACGTGGTCACCCAGATGCTCGATCAGGTCGACGCGGGCCGGGATCGCGTTGGCATCGGCATCGGTCGCCAGCTGGATGTGTTCCGGACGGATACCCAGCGTGACGCGATCGTTGGCCTTGGCACGGCCGGCATCAACACCCGCTTTCACGGCGATGCCCTTGGGCAGACGCACGGTCGCCGAGCGGTTGTCGGAAGCCACGACCGAGGCGTCTAGCAGGTTCATCTTGGGCGAACCGAGGAAGCCGGCCACGAACAGGTTGGACGGGTTCTCGTACAGTTCGAGCGGCGAGCCGACCTGCTGGATGATACCGGCGTTGAACACCACGATGCGGTCGGCCAGGGTCATGGCCTCCACCTGATCGTGGGTCACGTAGATCATGGTGGTCTTGAGGTCCTGGTGCAGCTTGGACAGCTCAACACGCATGTTCAGGCGCAGCGCAGCATCCAGGTTGGACAACGGCTCGTCGAACAAGAACACCTTGGGCTCACGCACGATGGCACGGCCGATCGCCACGCGCTGACGCTGGCCGCCGGACAGGGCCTTGGGCTTGCGATCAAGCAGGTGGGTGATCTGCAGGATTTCGGCGGCGCGCTTCACGCGGCCATCGATCTCCGCCTTCGGGTTGCCTGCGAGCTTGAGCGCGAAGCCCATGTTCTCGGCCACGGTCATGTGCGGGTAGAGCGCGTAGCTCTGGAACACCATGGCGATACCGCGCTTGGAAGCGTGGATATCATTGGCAACCTTCTCACCGATCAGCAGCTCGCCTTCGGTGATGTCTTCGAGGCCAGCGATCATGCGCAGCATGGTCGACTTGCCGCAGCCCGACGGGCCGACGAACACGACGAACTCGCCGTCCTGGATCTCGAGGTTGACGCCCTTGATGACCTGAACGTCCTTGGTGTAGTTCTTCTTGATGTTCTTGAGCTTAACGGAAGCCATGAATCGATTCCTTTCTGAATTCTGTATCTGTCGCGGGGCGTGGACTTATTTCACCGCGCCATCGAGGCCGCTGATGAAGTAACGCTGCGTGAACGCGAAGAAGATCAGCACCGGCAGCACGGAGAGCACGATGCCGGCCATGACCATACTGGTCGAGACCGCGAACGGGCCGGTCAGGTCGTTGAACATACCGACGGCCAGCGGGTACTTGTCACGCGAGGTCAGCACGATGCCCGACCAGATGAACTCGTTCCACGCGTTGACCAGGGTGAAGATCGCCAGTGCCGCAATCGACGGCGCCGACACCGGCACCATCACGCGCCACAGGATCTGCAGTTCCTTGGCACCATCGACGCGGGCCGCATCGATCAGATCCTGCGGAATCTGCTCGAAGGCCTGCTTCATCAGGAAGATGCCGAAGGCACCAGCCACGGTCGGCAGATAGACACCGGCGAAGGTGTTGAGGCCGATCAGCTTGTACCCGATGGCGGCTTCGAAGAAATCACCGATGTGCTTGAGCGTGACGAAGTTCGGGATGATGGCGACTTCGGACGGCAGCATCATGGTGGCGATGATACCGATGAAGATCAGGCCGCGCCCCGGGAAGCGCAGTCGCGCCAGCGGGTAACCTGCCATCACCGAGATGATCACGGTGAAGATGATGGTCCAGAACGAGATGATGGTCGAGTTGAGCAGGTAATCCTTGAACGGAATGTCCGTGATCACCCGCTTGAACCACATCAGTCCGGGATCCGTAGGCAGGAAGGCGCCCGGGAACAGCCAGATGTTCGACGGATCTTCGGAAATGGCGACCGAGGTTGCCCAGATGAATGGGAAAGTAGTGAAGATGGTGAAGGCAATCAGCCCGGCGTACTGACCGGTGAGCTCGAGTGCCCGTGTAAAGGATTTACTCATGACGTTGTACCCAGGAAGCGATTATTTCTTTTCACCGAAGAAGCGGAACTGGACGATGGCCAGCAGCACGCAGAAGAAGGTGACCACCAGACCCGCTGCGGCAGCGCGGCCGAAGTTGAAGTTGGTGAACGCCTGGGCATACACGTAATAGAGGGCGGTATAAGTGTCGGCCTGACCGCGGGTCAGCACCACCACTTCTTGGAACGCCTTGAGTGCGGCAATGGTCGACAGCAGCGTGCACAAGAGGATGGTCGGCTTGACCATGGGCACGGTGATCTTCCAGAAGCGCTGCCAGGCATTGGCACCGTCCAGCACCGCGGCTTCCTCGACCTCGGTGGGGATGGCCTGCAGACCGGCAAGATACAGCACCATGTAGTAGCCGATACCCTTCCAGAAGGTGAAGATCATCACCATGTAGATGGCGATCTTCGGCTCACCGAGCCAGTTCACCTGCTCTTCGATCAGGCCCAGCGATTGCAGGAACCAAGTCAGGATACCGTCGTACTTATAGACGTTGAGCCACACGATACCGGCAATCGAGATGGCGGTAATGACAGGGATATAAAACGCAGCCCGGAAAAAAGTCATGCCCGGCAACTTGTTGTTGACGAGCTTGGCAACGAGCAGTGCGGCGACCTGAATGACAGGCACGACCAGCAGGAACAGCAGCGAGTTTTTCAGCGCCTGGTGAAACAGGTCTTCGCCATACAGATATTTGAAGTGCTCGAAGTTGTTCCAGGTGGCGGTTGCATCGGCGATGCTGTAGTCGTTGAACGCCAGGTAGGCGTTGTAACCGACGGGCCAGAAGGTGAAGACACCCATCAGGATCAAGGCTGGCGCCAAGAACAGATAGGCGATGGCGGTGTAACTGGAGGTTTTCACGGCGCAACTCGACTGTGATTTTTTGTAATGCAAGAAACAAACGGAACCGCCGTCGCCGACGGTTCCGTTCGGTACTACGCTAGCGAGTAGCTAGTGACTTACTTGGCGAGCTTGGCGTTCCAATCAGCAGCAGCTTCGTCCAGGGCAGCCTTCACCGGCTTGCGGCCTTCGATGGCGTTCTGGATTTCGTCTTGCAGCTTCTTGTTCATCGCAGCACCGTCCGGCAGCACGCCCGGCGGGATGGTCAGAGTGCGGGCGTTGTCCATGGACTTGGCAGCCACGGCACGTGCGCGCTCAACCACATCGGCGCTCTTGGCACCCGACTGGAAGTACGGATCCAGGTTAGCCTTCTTGGTCGACGGGAAGGTCGATTCGGTAGCCTTCGAGAACAGAACTTGCTGCTCGTCGCCGGTCAGGTACAGACCCAGCTTGGCGGCTTCTGCCGGGTTCTTGAAGCCCTTCGGCACCACGAAGTCCATCAGCCATGCGCCGAAAGCACGTTGGCCAGCGTCGGTCGGGAACGAAGCAACTTCGGTCTTCGCATAAACGGCCGGAGCGTCGGTTTCGGTACGCTTCAGCGCTTGCGGAGCGGTCGTCATCATGGCGATGCGGCCCGAGTTGTACGCAGCGATTTCTTGCTCGAAGGCCATCTTGAAGACGTCCTTCGGCAGCACGCCGGCCTTGTACAGGTCAGCGAACTTCTGCACGAAAGCGACGTGCTTCGGCGAGTTGAACACGGCCTTGCCGTTCTGAACCATCGGCAGACCGGCGTAGTAGAACCAGCCTTCGAAGTTGTCGAGCTTCGGAGCGAAAGCAGCAGTGCCGGTCTTGGCAGTCACTTGCTTGGCGGTAGCCACCAGCTCTTCGAAGTTCTTCGGAGCGGACTTCACGCCAGCCTTGGCGAAGATGTCCTTGTTGTAGGCGATGATCGAAACGGAGTTGTACCACGGGAAGGCGTACAGCTTGCCGTTGACGGTCACGTCCTTGATGGCGCCAGCCGAGTAGACGCTCTTGGCGCCACCAACGTACTGGTCGAGGGCGACGATGTTGCCTTGAGCGGCAAATTCGTGAACCCAAGGCACGTTGAAGTTAACCAGAGCAGGCGGGTTGCCAGCGGCGATCGAGGCGATCAGCTTCGGTTGGATTTGGTCCCAGTTCATGTCAACCCACTTGGCCTTCAGGCCCGGGTTGGCGGCGTTGAACTTGGTGACGGCCTGTTCGAAGTAGCCGTTGAACTTCGGAGCCAGGTTCATGGTCCAGAATTCGAGCTCGGTATCAGCTTGTGCGTGAACAGCAGCGAAACCGAACACCGCAGCGCCAACGGCCAACATCTTCTTCAGCTTCATCTTGTCTTCCTCTTGGAGTTATCGACAAAAAACGCTCGGAATCGCTTCCTCGCGATACACCACATATGACTCAGTGCTGATTCACCAAACCATGCGGATTTTTATTGTGGACGGGAGTCTACCAGAAACCCCCTCCACATAGTTTGACTCTGCTCAGAGAGTCAATACGGTTTATTACTTGCCAGCGGCGAACTTGCTGTTCCAGAACGCCACGGCTTCGTCGAGCGCCTGCTTCACCGGCTTGCGACCGATGATGGCGGCTTCGATTTCATCATTCATCTTCTTGTTCATCGCGGCTTCGTCAGGCAGACCGGAAACGGTCAGCGTGCGCGAACTCTTGATTGCCGAAGCGGCTACGGCAGTCGCCTGCTCCACCGGATCCTTGGACTTGGCGCCGGCCTGGAAGAACGCATCGTCCAGCGCCTTGTTGGTCGACGGGAAGGTGGCCGAGGCTTTGGCAAAGGCGAGCTGTGACTCATCGTTCGAGATGAATTGACCGACCTTCACAGCTGCATCGACGTTCTTGAAGCCCTTGGGCACCGACCACAGGAACAGGAAGCCACCGAACGGGGTATTGCCCTTGCCTTCCGGGAAACCAGCCACGCCAGTCTGGGCGTACACCTTGGGCGAATCAGTCTGGGTGCGCTTCAGTGCGTGCGCACCTTCGCCGAACATGGCGACCTTGGCACTACCGAAGGCAGCGATCTGCTCTTCGAATTGCATCTTGAAGGCATCCTTCGGGATCACGCCATCGGCGTAGGCCTTCTTGAATTCCTCAACCAGCTTGACGTGAGCCGGGCTGTTGAACACGGCCTTGCCGTTCTGCACCACGGGCAGGCCGTCATAGAGGAACCAGCCGGCGAAACCGTCGTTCAGCTTCGGCGCGAAACCGGCCACGCCGGTCTTTTCCTTGACGACGCGTGCAGTCTTCAGCAGCTCGTCGAACGACTTCGGCGCTTCCTTCACGCCGGCCTTGGCGAGCAATTCCTTGTTGAAGAACAGCACGGCAGTGACCTGATACCACGGCAGGCCATAGATCTCGCCTTCGTAGGTCACGTCCTTCAGGGCGCCGTTGGTATAGACATTCTTGAAGCCGCCCACCTGCTTGGTGATCGGCTGGATGATCTTCTGTTGGGCAAACTGGTCCATCCAGGGCTTCGGCAGGTTCACGAGGCCCGGCACGTTACCGGCGGCCACCGACGACACCACGCGTGCCTGGAAGGCATCCCAAGGCACATCGACCCAGACTGCTTCGATGCCGGTCTGCGACTTGTTGAACTTGGCGGTCAGATCCTTCATCACAGCGTCGAACTTCGGCGACAGACTGTTGGACCAATACTCCACCTTCACCTTGTCAGCAGCATGAGCGGTGGATGCTGCGAACAGCGCAGCGGCGATGGCGAGAAACGGCTTCAATTTCATATCGACTCCAGAATTTCCTTGTTTTGTGAACGTCGTGTTGCGCCCCTGCCCAGCAGGGCCTGCTGCAACAACGACCGTCAAACAGTCGAAAACCACTCTCGCAATCTGGACGACTTCCCGCGCGGCATGGCCACGCATCGCCTCTTTATCTACCACGTCGGATATGCCGGCGAGCCGGGCGCTCCCCTTGACCGCCCGGCCGTCGCGCGTTTCGCGTCAACGGTTCTGCCGACTGTCCGACGGAATTCGACGCCGAAGCAGGTTACAACAACTGCCCGTACGGGTGAATACCGATACCGCAAGCAAAACATGATGCAACGCAATAACCACACACCCCATCCATCCTGGTGCGGCACGCACCAAAACGGCGGTTTTGTAGCCCCGTTTTCGCACAAGCGCAGGACAACTACAAAACCGCCGCAGTGGATAAGTAAAAACCCTAGTTACAACAGCAATTTATCGATGCAACTCAACCGTGAAATCGTAGTAATCGCTGCGAAACCATGAATGTGTGAGTTCAACCGCCAGGCCGTTTTCCAGATATCCGACCCGAACAAGGTGCAACATCGCCTCGCCCACAGGGATTCCGGCGAGCGCGGCAAGCTCCGGACTGGCGTTGACTGCACCGATATTTTGTATCGCGCGTACAACAGTGAGCTTGGCGTTGCGCATGTATTCATAGAGCGAATCGCCGATCACCAGTGGGTCCGGCACCAAGTGATAGGGTAGCGCGGTTTCTTCGACTGCCATCACGGTGTCGTTGGCCAGACGCACACGTTGCAAGCGGCTGACACGGCTGTTGGGCGCGAGGTTGAGCTTGAGCAATTCCTCGCTCGATGCCGTCGCCACTTCACGCTTGAGCCAGCGCGAGCCTGGCGTGAACCCCCGCAGCTTCAGCATCTCGGACAGGTTGGTCAGCCGCTCCAGCGGTTGCTCCAGCTTGGGCGTGATATAGGTCCCCGAGCCCTGGCGACGCAGGATCATGCCCTGCTCGAACAGCAGGTCGAGTGCCTTGCGTGCAGTCACCCGCGAAACACCGAGCAACTCGCAGAAGGTCCGTTCGGAAGGCAGTGGCTCATCCGCCTTCCAGAATCCGGCATTGATCGCCGCCGCCAGCTTGTGGCCCAGTTGCAGGTACAGCGGCGTTGCACTATCCGGGTCGGGTTTCAGGACGAGCAGTTTCTGCTGGGCCAGCATGGCGGCTTCCTCTCGATCAAGCCGAGACAGCGCGATGGATCAGTATCAGCGCACCGGCGCAGGAATCCTTGACCGGCAACGTGGTGGATGCAAGGAATGCGGCCGGGATATAAGGCCGGATCGCTTGCGACAGCCCGCCGCCACACAAGGCGATTGGCAGCGACGGCGCATCGGCACGCAGTGCTTGGCCGATGATCTCGATCTCGCGCCCGGCTTCGTGCAGGAAATGGCGCGCGGTTTCGTCCGACTGGCCGAACTCGACGACGATGGGCGACAGCGAAGCACACTCGCCCTGCTTCATGCCGGCCATCCACTCGAACACGGTTTCGCGGCTGTCACCGGTCACGCTCGTCAGCTTGCGGGTGAACGGGGTATGCGGCGCACGGCCATCAACCACACGCTGCACCAGGTTGATGGCCTTGAGGCCCAGATAGGCGCCCGAGCCTTCGTCCGAGGTCGGGAAACCCCAGCCGCCGACTTCCAGTCGCTTGCCGTCCGGCAGCCATGCTTCGCCGATCGAACCCGTACCAATGGCGATGATGCCGCCGTGCGCGCCGTTGTGTGCGCCCAGCAGCGTGGAAAAACCATCCGTCTCGACCACGATGCGAGCAAAGCCCGGATTCTTGTTCTCGAACTCCTGCGCCCAAGCCTTCACGGTGACGCCGGACAAACCAAAGCCTGCGGCGCAGCGGCTGAAATCGGGGCGCTCGACGCCCAGCTTCTCGAAACCTGCGCGGATCGCCAGCGTGATGTTGGTCCACGCCTTGTCGATACCTTGCCCCAGCGCAGAGGCGCCGCCATCGGCGCGTACCAGCTCCTTACCGGATAGATCGGCAATGCAGATCCGGGTCCCGGTACCGCCGCCGTCCACGCCGATCAGATATTCGATATTGCTCATGCCGCACTCCCTCGATTCGTGGGTCCATCCGCTTTCCGGGCAGACCACTTGCCAGCTGTTCCCATACCACTTGCCGTCGCTTTGCCCGCACATGGTCGGCCAAGGCACGGCATGCCTTGTTCTTCTGGTCGCCGCACACGGCGACCGAGATGCCAATTTAGAGAGGGGGTCATACCGTGTCAACGGACGCAGCGCATAAAAAAACCCCGCGACTGCTCGCGGGGTGAATTCGAAAGGAGTGCAGCATGCGCTACACTTTAATATTAGTAATCCATTATTTATGGATAATCAAGTGGTGGATACGCGATGTAGAGGCCTAGCAACACCATCCAGACCCACCGGGCAGACCACAGCGCATGCGACAGGACGTGCGCGCCACGCATGGCCTGCCCCCACCATGACCCCACCCAGCATCAGTGCAGCGGCACCGGCAGCATAGGCACAGCGGGGTTTGCGCTCGCGCAGCGCGAAATAGAATGCCAGCAAGGCAAAGCCGCCCGAGGCTCCCGCCCCAGCCCCAAGAACATGCTCGCACCGAGACTGCGATTTCAGTACCGCAGGACCAGAAGATGTCGTAATTGATCAGACCGGCAGTGCCCGCCAGCTGCGGCGTGGTGTCGAGTGGGTAGCCATTGAGGTCGAAGTGATCTGCCCGTGCGGTCTCGCCCACCACGATCACCGTCAGCGATTTGCGCGCATGCGTAGTTCATACTGCAGCGCGGCAGGCATCGGGCGTGATCGGCACGAGCTGGCGCGGTCGCCTCAGACGCTGGCGTACATAACTGTCGGCCGCCTGGAGATAGTTGGTCGGCGTCAGCAGCCAGCGCAACTCGCGATGGTTGCGTACCACCGAGGCAAAGATCTGGTAGTAGAGCAGCGCGGTCAGCAGGATCAGCAACAGCGAGCCACAGATCAACGCCAGTTTGAAGACAGGCTCCCGGCGCAGTGGGCAGCGGGCACCATGCCAGCGGTACACGCCACACCAGCCAGGCCGGCAGCACGCCCAGATTAAGACAGCCGCCACGATAGTGAGGTGGGCCGCGTACTTTACACGGGGTTGTATGAGGATTCCGTGAGGCTCGCCAGCCGCAACGCAAAAACGCTGCCCTGCCCCGGCGCGCTGTCGAGCCGGCATGCCCAGCCGCAGCGATCAGCCGCTTGCCGCACGATGGCCAGCCCCAAGCCCATGCCGTCGCCCGCATCGGTCAGGCGCACATGGCGCTCGAATACCGCTTGCTGGCGTTCGCTGGCAATGCCAATCCCGGTATCGGTGACGCTCAACCAGCCGGCAGCGAAATCGAGGCTGACCGAACCCACCATGGTATAGCGCACCGCGTTGCCGACCAGGTTGTCGAGCGCCAACCCGAGCAGTGCCGGATCAGCCTCGAGCACGACATCAGTGGCAACCCGATTGTGCAATGCCAGGCCCTTGGCCTCCGCAGGCTTTGCGTGGTTCGCCAGCACCTCGGCCACGAACGTGTGCAACCACACCGGTTCGGGGCGCGGTTCGGCCTCGGCCCGCGCGAGGAACAGCAGCCCGCGCAAGCGCCGCTCCAGCTCATCGACCGCCGACATCACCCGCTGTGCCCGCGCATCGCCCTGCTCCGCCAGCAGCTCCGCGCCGGTCCGGATCCGGGTCAGCGGCGTGCGCAGTTCATGACTGACATTGGCGGTGAATTCGCGCTCACGCGCGATCAACTCGGCATTGCGCTGCCGATACTCGTCGAGTGCCATTGCCAGGCTTGCCACTTCCAGATCCTGATCCGGTCGGGCCAATGGCTCTGCCGCATCGGCCGTTACCCGCTGCGCCAACTCACCGAGTTGCCGCAGCAGCGCGCCAGACAGCCAGATGCCCAGCCACAACGCAAGCAGCGCCAGCACCACCACGCCGGCTGCCAGTGCCACCAGCAGCATGTCCAGCCGGGCTTCGTGCGCCGCCGTGTCGTACAGCACGTAGAAACGTCGCCCTGCCGTATCACGCACCCCGACATGGAACTCCGTCTCGCCGGCGTACCACTCGTGGTTGCCGACCGGGAAGGCGCGCAGCGGCTCGGGCAGGCCGGGCGGCCAGGCTCCTGCAGGCGCGTCGAAGGTGGTGAGGTGGGCCGCCAGCGTCGGCTGCTCGCCCCGCGCCCGGGCGGCGATCACGCCATCGAGCGCCGTGTTCACCACCTCGTCGATCAGATCCTCTTCCTGCTCCTCGCTGGCAACGAACAGCGCCACGGCCTGCGCCACCAGCGCCAGCGTGGTCAGCAGCGCAAAGGCAAGGGCGAGTCGCCAGCGCAGGCTGCGTCGGCGAGTCTGGCGTTCAGGCCGCATCAGGGTCGACCAGCTTGTAGCCGCGGCCATGCACGGTGATCAGCGGGCAGGCCCATGCTGGCGCCGTCAGCGCCCGGCGCAATACCGACAGCTGGGTGCGCAATGCATCGCTGGTCTCCTGCTCCTCTCCCCAGATCGCCAGTTCCAGCGTGCTGCGGCTGAACAATTGGCCGGGACGCCCCAGCAAGATCACCAGCAGTTGCAGCGCCTTGGGAGGCAACGCGAGTTCATCGCCGTGCCAGCAGGCGACGCCGCTGACCGGATCGTAGTCGAGCGCTCCCAGATGCAAGCTGCCATCGACCACCCGGCCCTGTGCCCGTTTCACCAGCGCGGCCAGCCGCACTTCCACTTCCTTGAGCGCGAATGGCTTGACGAGGTAGTCGTCGGCACCGGCCGCGAAACCGTCGAGCTTGTCGTCGAGCGTGTCACGCGCAGTCAGCATCAGGATGGGCGTGGCGAGGCGCGCATCCTGCCGCAGCCGTTGCGCCACCGTCAGGCCATCGACGCCCGGCAGGCCGAGATCGAGCACGATGGCGTCGAACGGCGTGCTGGCCGCCAGATGCAGCGCGACCAGTCCACCGGGCGCGGCGTCGACCTGATGGCCGCGCGCGGAGAGATAGTCATGCAGGTTGGCGGCGATGTCGGCGTCGTCTTCGACGATCAGGATGTGCATCGCCATCGCCGCTCACAACTTGGTCGCGAGGTCTTTGGTGGTGAAGAAGGCGTCCGAGAAGAACTCGTCCTCGGGCAGCTTGCGCGCTACGAAGTGCTTGTACGCGGCCTCCACCATCACCGGCGCGCCACAGGCATAGACCTGGTAACCGGCGAGGCTGCCGAAATCCTCCAGCGCCGCTTCGTGCACGAAGCCGATCCGGCCCGGCCAGTTGTCCTCGGGCTTGGGTTCGGACAGCACCGGGATGAAGGTGAAGTTGGGATGCTGCTGCTGCCATTCGCTGGGCAGCTCCGGCATATAGAGATCGGCCAGCGTGCGAGCCCCCCAGTACAGCACCATCTCGCGCTCGATGCCCTTCTGGAAGGCGTACTGCAGCATGCCCTTGATCGGCGCAAAGCCGGTGCCGGTGGCAATGAACAGGATGGGCTTGTCGCTGTCCTCGCGCAGGAAGAACGACCCCAGCGGCCCGGTGAAGCGGAAGATCTCCTTCAACTGCATGGTGCTCCATACGTATTCGGAGAACTCGCCGCCCGGCACATGGCGGATGTGTAGCTGGATGTGATCGTCCTCGTGCGGCGCGTTAGCGATCGAGAAGCTGCGCTTCTTGCCGCCCTTGGCATGGATATCGATGTACTGGCCGGCGAGGAACTGCAGCCGCTCGGTGGTGGGCAACTTGAGCTTGAGCACCGCCACATCGTGCGAGACCTTATCGATGGCCTCCACCCGGCACGGCAGCGTCTTGATCTGGATATCCTTGGTCGCCGAGATTTCCTTGCATTCGATCACCACGTCGCCCACCGGCTTGGCACAGCAAAACAGCGCCACGCCCCGGCTCATCTCGGTGTGCGACAACGCGGATTCCGCGTGGTCGCCATGCATGACTTCGCCCGACAGCACCTGCCCCTTGCAAGCACCACAGGCGCCGTTCTTGCAGCCGTAGGGCATGTTGAAACCGGCGCGCAGGGCCGCGGCGAGGATGGTTTCGTCGTCGTCCGCGGTGATTTGCTGGCCCGAGGGCTGGATGGTAAGTTGCTTGGTCATTCTGGAATCTTAGGATTGCAATGCAAAAACGAAGGGCTGCGCGACGCCTGTTGCTGATCGGCTGTGGCGATGTGCTCGAACGCGCGCTGCCCTGGCTGGAACGGCGCTTCCGGCTCTACGCCACCGCGCGTACCGCCGAAGCAGCAGCGCGCCTGCGCGCGCTCGGCGTGGTACCAGTTCCGGCCGATCTCGACCGGCGCGCCAGCCTGGCTCGACTGGCCGGCATCGCCAATGCGCTGATCCACAGCGCGCCGCCTGCAGCGACCGGCCGAACCGACCGCCGAACCCGCCGGCTGCTGGCAGCACTAGCGCGCCCGCGCGGCAATGGCCCGATTCTAGCACCCCGCCGCGCCGTCTACATCGGCACCAGCGGCATCTATGGCGACTGCGCCGGTGCGTGGCTACCTGAAACCCGGCCGGCCCGCCCCAACAACGACAGGGCTTGGCGCCGGCTGGACGCGGAACAGCAACTGCGACGATGGGCCCGCCGTCGGCATGTGGAGCTCGGCCTATTACGCGCACCGGGCATTTATGCCACCAACCGGCTGCCGGTGGATCGCGTGGCGCGCGGCGACGTGGTGCTGCATGCCGCCGAGGACAGCTACAGCAACCACATCCACGCCGATGACCTCGCCCGCATTGTCAGCCTGGCGCTGTTCCGCGCCCGCCCGTTGCGGTGCTACCACGCCAGCGACGACGCACCGCAGCCAATGGCCGACTGGTTCGACCGGGTGGCCGATGCAGCCGGGCTGGCGCGGCCACCGCGCGTCAGCCGCAGCGAGGCGCAAACGCGGCTCAGTCCGGCCATGTTGTCGTATCTGAACGAATCGCGGCGGATGATCAACCATCGGCTCAAGGTCGAGCTAGGCATGCGGCTGCGCTACGCCACGGTCGACGACTTTTTTGCCGCACACGCCGAGCTTGCGGCAAATCAAAGGAAAAGATAGGTCCAGCGACTAGACTGATCGGGCAAGCCGGTGATCCCGGCGCTTCGACCAGTCCAGCCGTCGTGTGCCGACAAGCCACGGCGGATTCCAAGGAGCCTGTCATGTCCACTGCCTCCCTCGCCGCGCTGGTGCGCGAATTCAAGCAACCGCTCGACGTCACCCAGGTAAACATCCCCGATCCTGGCCCCGGCCAGGTTCTGATCCGCAACATCGCCTGCGGCGTCTGCCACACCGATCTGCACGCGGCGCACGGCGATTGGCCGGTGAAACCAGCGCCACCATTCATCCCGGGCCACGAGGGCGTAGGCGAAGTGGTGAAGCTCGGCGCTGGCGTCAGCCGCATCAAGGTCGGCGACATTGTCGGCGTGCCATGGCTGCATGACGCATGCGGGCACTGCACGCCCTGCACCACCGGCTGGGAAACGCTCTGCGCCGAACAGCACAACACCGGCTATTCGGTGAACGGCGGCTTCTCGCAATACAGCCTGGCGGCGGCCGATTACGTGGGCGTCATCCCCAAGGGGCTCGATCCGTTCGATGCGGCGCCCATCCTGTGCGCCGGTGTCACTACCTACAAGGGCTTGATCGAAACTGATGCCCGACCAGGTCAGTGGGTGGCTATTTCCGGCGTTGGTGGCCTGGGCCATGTGGCCGTGCAGTATGCCAAAGCCATGGGCTTCAACGTGATCGCGATCGATCGTGGCGCCGACAAGCTGCAACTGGCCAAGGAGCTAGGCGCCGATCTTGCCTACGACTACACGCAGGGCGATGTCGCGGCCGAAGTGCAACGCGATGTCGGCGGCGTGCATGGCGTGCTGGTCACCGCCGTATCGCCCGCCGCGTTCGACCAGGGCATCGCGCTACTGCGCCGTGGCGGCACCATGTCGCTGGTCGGCTTGCCACCGGGAGATTTCAAGACACCGATCTTCGACATCGTGCTCGCCCGCAAGACCATCCGCGGCTCCATCGTCGGCACCCGCCAGGATCTGAAGGAAGCCCTGGCGTTCGCCGCCGCCGGCAAGGTGAAGGCGCACTACACGCTCGCCAAGCTGGCCGACATCAACGACGTGTTCGCCAAGATGGAACGCGGTGAGTTGCTGGGCCGGGTGGTGCTGGACCTGCAATAGCGAGCCGCAAAAAAAAAGCCGCTCGATGGAGCGGCTTTTTGCATGGGCATCCTAGCCGGTGAGCGCCTTGCGCTCGCGCTCCAGCTGCGCCATCAACCGTTGCACGCTCGCCTCGGCACCACGGGTCAGGTTGAGGAAGCGGCAACCGACATGGATGCGAACCTCGCCGGTGCGCGAGGTCATCGGGCGCAGCGAGCGGATTTCGAGGTCGGTCTGCACGGTGCCTGCCGCACCGAGCTCGATCACCGCATCGTGGAGCAGCAGGCCGCGCTCCAGCCGTTGCGCATCATCCTGCGTCGCCCACAGCCCGATGCCGCCAAGCGACAGATCATGCAGCGACAATGTCATCCGCGCGCCTTCGGCGAGGCCGAAGCGGCAGACAAAGGGATGGGCCAGCGGCGTTTCGATGCGAAAGAACTCGCGGCGCTGCAGCTTGATGAGATCCGGCGGGAAGGCAACGATAAACGCCGGGCGGCCATCCACCCTCGCCTCGCGCGGCCGGGGCAGCACGAACTGCACGCGCACGCCATCGGGCGCCGCCACGCAGATATTGCGCTCGGAAGCGAGCAACGCTCGATTCAACTCTTCCTGCCCGGCCCAGTCGAAACAGAAGCTGCGCGAGGCGACGTCCACCTGCAGGATGCGGGTGATCATCATCTGGCCGCGACCGAAATGCACGGTGACAAAGTCGCCGCGGGACAGCAGCTGCCGCAACACGGCACCGATCTCGAGCGGATTCACCATGCGGTACCGTTCGAGATCGGGATCGTCCGGCAACTGTGCGAGAGTGCGTTCGTCTTCCATGGTCGGTCTCATTCCTCGACCAGCAACGCCAGATCATGGGCCAGCACGTCCGGGCCGGCGCCGTAGTTCTCCAGCACGCGCAGCCGCCCCTTGCGATCGAGCAGATAGGTGCCTGCAGTATGGTCGACCGTATAGCTGTCAGCTTGATCCTGACGTTGGTAAACCACCTTGTACTGTTTGGCCACTGCGCTGACCTGCGCCTCGGTACCGGTCAGGCCGACGAAGCGCTTGTTGAAGGCGGGCACGTACTGCGAAAGCAGCGCCGGCGTATCCCGCTTGGGATCGACCGAAACGAACAGCACCTGCACCTCGCCAGCCTTGTCGCCGAGCTGCTTCATCGCAGCCGACAACTCGGCCATGGTGGTGGGGCAGACATCCGGGCAATGGGTGTAGCCGAAGAACAGCGCAATCACCTTGCCGCGGTAGTCGGAAAGCAGCCGGGCCTTGCCGGTATGGTCGACCAGCTGGAAATCACCGCCGAAATTGGCGCCGGTCAGGTCGCTGCCCTTGAACGGCGGGCGCGAGCAGGCGGCCAGCGCCACGATGGCGGCCACCAACACCAGCAGGCGCAACAAACGGACAATCATGGTTGCATGCTCTATAAGCGATGACTGATATCTATTATCGGCAAGTGTGCGCCCGGCACTTAGCTGACGCAAGCATTCAGGGCAGCAAGGTTACCACGGCAGGCGACGGAAGGCTGCCCCGTTCTGCATCTGACGAGTGGCCCACCTCGGCCAGCAGCGGTGCGGTGATGCGCTGTTGCAGCGCTGCCACGTTGTCAGCATATCGCGCCATGCCGGGATCGACCGCATTGGCGATCCAGCCGGCCAGCCGCACACCTCGTGCGGCGATCGACTCCGCTGTCAGCAAAGCGTGGTTGATGCAGCCAAGCCGCATCCCCACCACCAGGATGACCGGTGCGGCAAGGTGCACCGCGAGGTCCGCCATCGTCTCATGTTCGGTCAGTGGCGCATACCAGCCCCCGGCCCCTTCGACCAGTACTACGTCGGCCAGGCATCCGAGCCGATCCGCGCAATCGGCCAGGTGATCGAGGCTGACAGTGACACCGGCCTCGCGCGCCGCCAAGTGCGGCGAGATCGGCGGGGCGAAGCGATAGGGGCTGCGCCAGGCCAGCGGCGCGTCGACGTTGCCGGCAGCGGCATGCGCCACCACATCGGCATTGACCAGATCGCCAGCAACCAGCTCGCAACCGGAGGCCACCGGCTTCATCGCCACTGTCCGCAAGCTGTGCGCGGCAAAGGCCCGCAGCAACTGGCAGGTGACCACAGTCTTGCCGACTTCAGTGTCGGTGCCAGTGATGAAGTAGCGGATACTCACGCGCGCACCGAATGGATGCTCAGCGCCGGGCGGGTGAAATCGTCGCTGCGGCCGGATTCGCAGTGCGATGCCAAGACACGCCCACTTATGGAAGCAGCGCAGCACGCTGCGTCCACATCGGGCAGCGTCGGCGACTCGGCGATGGTCGCATCGAAACACACGAACCCCACCGCGTGGCGCGCGTTGTCGAAGTTGGATGTGACGTTCAACACCGGCCCTCGCCTCAGCCGCGCGGGCGCGGCCTGAATTCGATCACCTGGCTGCCATCGGCCAGTTGGCCGGGGCGTGGCTCGGGCTTCCAGGCATGGCCGTAGACCACTTCATAGCTGCACGGCAGCTCACCGGCGTGGCGGAAGCGCTCGTATTGCGCCACCACCTGTTGCCAGGCCGCCTTGCCCATCAGGCCACGGCCACGGCCCTCGGTAACGTTATGCGCACCGATCGATTTGAGGTCGCGCATCACCGCCTTGGCATCGGGATAGGTCAGCGTGATCTGTTCCATATCCATCACCGGCGTGGCCATGCCGGCCTTCACCAGCGCATCGCCCAAGTCGTGCATGTCGATGAAGCGGTTCACGTGGCTATGGCCGTCGATGCCGTCGAACGCGGTGCGCAATTCCTTCAGCGTGTCCGGGCCCAGCGTCGAGAACATCAATAGGCCGCCCGGCTTCAGCACGCGGAAGAATTCGGCAAACGCAGCATCGGGCGTGTTGCACCATTGCAGCGTGAGATTGGACCAGATCAGCTCGACCGAGGCATTGGCCATCGGCAGGCGCTCGACGTCGCCACACACCTGCAGCACGCGATTGCGCTCGAACAGGTGCAACCAGCGCTGCAACATGCCGCCCTGCCCTTTCTGCCGCGCCACCTGCAGCATGCCGGGCGCGAGGTCGAGTTCGACGAGCTGGGCTTCCGGGTAGCGGGCGCGCAGCATGGGGCTGGCATACCCCGTGCCACAGCCGGCATCGAGTACCCGGCCTGGCACCAGCTTGATGTAGTCGAGGCGCTCGGCCATGCGATCGGCCACCTCGCGTTGCAGCACGGCTGCGGCATCGTAGCCGGTAGCCGCTTTGTCGAAGGCCGCACGCATCGCGGCCTTGTCGGTATAGAACGATTCGGACATGCAGCGGAACAGGACTCAGGCCGGAGCGCGGCGCAGCTTGTGGCGTGCCACTTCGATCAGGCCCGGCAGGATGGAGACAAAGATGATGCCGAGGATGATCAGCGTCAGGTTGTCCTTGATGAAGGAAATGCCACCGAGCAGGTAGCCGGCGAAGGTCAGCGAATACACCCAGACGAAGGCGCCGACCACGTTGAAAGTGAAGAACTTGGCGTAGCTCATCTCGGCCATGCCGGCAACGAAGGGCGCGAAGGTGCGCACGATGGGCACGAAGCGGGCAATGATGATGGTCTTGCCGCCATGCTTCTCGTAGAAGGCATGGGTCTTTTCCAGATGGTCGCGGCGGAACACCTTGGAATTCGGATTGGCGAACAGCTTGTGGCCGAAATAGCGGCCAATCGTGTAGTTGAGCGCATCCCCGGCGACGGCAGCGATGAACAGCAACAGGCACAGCAGGTGTACGTTGAAGAGCCCGCCCCCCGCCAGCATGCCGGCCACGAACAGCAGCGAATCACCGGGCAGCAGCGGCATCACCACCAGGCCGGTCTCACAGAAGATCACGGCGAACAGCACGGCATAGGCCCAGACCCCGTACTCGCGCACGAAGGTTTCCAGGTAGGTGTCGAGATGCAGGAACAGATCAATCGGGTTGAAATCCATGGCTTGGGCTCAGGTGCAGTGGAGGTTGCAGCTTAATGGTTGGCGATGACGGTCAGACACAAGCAAAAACCGGCGGCTCAGCCGCCGGTCTGCCGGATTGACCGCCCACCGGGCGATCAGACGACGGCTTCTTCCTTCACCGTCACCGGCTTCACCATGTTCTCGCGGGTGACGCCGAACATCAGCAGCAAGGGCGACGCGACCAGCACCGACGAATAGATGCCGAACACGATGCCGATGGTCAGTGCCATGGCGAAACCATGCAGTGCCGGGCCGCCGAACAGCAGCATCGACAGCACCATCGCCTCGGTCGAGCCGTGGGTGATGATGGTCCGGCTCATCGTCGCGGTGATCGCATTGTCGATCACCTGCGGCACGGTCTTGCCGCGCAGATTGGGCTTGCGGAAATTTTCGCGGATCCGGTCGAACACCACCACCGATTCGTTCACCGAATAGCCGAGCACGGCGAGGATACCGGCGAGCACGGTCAGCGAGAATTCCCACTGGAACAGCGCAAAGCAGCCCAGGATGATCACCACATCGTGCATGTTGGCAATCACGGCGGAGACCGCGAAGCGCCATTCGAAGCGGATGGCGAGGTAGGCGATGATGCCGACGCACACCAGCGCCAGTGCCAGCAGGCCATGGCTGACCAGCTCCTCGCCCACCGACGGGCCGATGAATTCGACCTTGCGCAGCTCGACGTCGCTGCGCTGCTGCTTGAGCACGGTCAGCACTTCGTTCGACAGCTGAGCGCTGGACTTGGTCTTGATGTTGGGCAACCGGACCATCACGTCGCGCGTGGTGCCGAGCGCCTGCACCTGCGATTCGCCGTACTTCAGGTTGTCGACGGCGCTGCGTACCTGGTTCAGATCGGCAGGCTGCGCGTAACGCAGCTCCAGCACCGTGCCACCGGTGAACTCGACGCCGAAGTTGAGGCTCTTGGTCATCAGGAAGAACACGGCAGCGATGAAGGTGAGCAACGAGATCGCCGTCGTGAGCTTGCCGTAGCTCATGAACGGGATGTCCTGCTTGATGCGGAAGAACTCCATGTCGGCGCCCCTTTTATGCTTGCTTTTGTTGCGGCACCCACACCTGGCCGATCGACAGACCGGTCAGGCGGCGGCGGTAGCCGTAAATCAGGTTGATCATCGCGCGCGACACCATCACCGCGCTGAACATTGAGGTGAGGATGCCCAGGCAGTGCACCACGGCAAAGCCACGTACCGCGCCCGAGCCGAAGATGAACAGCGCGATACCAGCGATCAGCGTGGTGATGTTGGAATCCAGGATGGTCGCCCAGGCGTGGCCGTAACCGTTCTGGATCGCCATCTGCGGACTCATGCCATTACGTAGTTCCTCACGGATCCGCTCGTTGATCAGCACGTTGGAGTCGATCGCCATCCCCAGCGCCAGCGCGATGGCGGCAATGCCCGGCAGCGTGAGCGTGATACCGATGGCCGACAGCAGCGCCAGCAGGAACAGCACGTTGGCCGACAGCGCGATCGCCGACACCACGCCGAAGATGCGGTAGTACAGGATCATGAAGATGGCGATGGCGATGAAGCCCCACAGGGTCGAGTGGAAGCCCTTCTCGATGTTCTCCTTGCCGAGCGACGGGCCGATGGTGCGTTCCTCGACGATGTTCATCGGCGCGGCCAGCGAGCCTGCACGCACCAGTAGCGAGATGTCATTCGCTTCCTGCACGGTCATGCCGCCGCCTTCGATCACGAAGCTGCCACCGAGCTCGGCATTGATGCGCGGCGCGGTGATGACCTGGCCCTTGCCCTTCTCGACCAGCACGATGGCCATGCGCTTGCCGATGTTCTCGCGGGTCAGCGCGCGGAAGATCGAAGCGCCAGTGGAGTCGAGGCCGAGGCCGATCACCGGGTTGTTGTTCTGGTCGTAGGTCGGCTCGGCCTTGGTGATGTTGTCACCGGTGAGTTCAACCTCGGTCTTCAGCAGTTCGGCTCCCGGCTGACCGGCACGTACGCCAGCCACTGGCACCAGTTCCAGCCCCGGTGCCACTTTGCCGGCCATGGCATCGGCCAGCTTCTGCTGGTCGTCCTCGACCATGCGGATCTGCAGCGTGGCGGTACGGCCGAGAATGTCCTTGGCCTTGGCGGTGTCCTGCACGCCCGGCAGCTGCACCACGATCCGGCCCTGGCCCTGCTGCTGGATGATGGGTTCAGCCACGCCAAGCTCGTTCACCCGGTTGTGCAGCGTGGTGATGTTCTGCGCCACTGCATCGTTCTGCAGCTTGGCCTGTGCCTCGGGCGAGAAGCGCACCGTCAGGCGATAGTCGCCCGGGTTGCGGCTTTCCTCGATCTTGAGGTCGGGCAGCACACGGCGCACGGCGCCGGCAGCCTTGGCCAGCGTGTCCTCGTCGCGCAAGCCGACCGAAACACTGTCGCGTTCGCGGGTCACACGGCCGTAGCGAATCTTCTGGTCCTTCAGTTCACGGCGGATATCGCCGGCGACCTTTTCCAGCTGCTTGTCGACCGCAGCCTTCATGTCCACTTCCAGCAGGAAATGCACGCCACCGCGCAGGTCAAGGCCCAGGAACATCGGCTTGCCACCGATGCTGGCCAGCCAGGACGGCGTTTGCGGCAGCAGGTTGAGCGCGACGATGTAGTCATCGCCGAGCGCAGTCTGGATCACATCCTTGGCCTTGAGCTGGGTTTCGGCATCGCGAAAGCGCAGCTTGAAGGAAGCGACGTCCGGGATATCCTCATCCGGCGTGATACCTGCGCCCTTGAGCGCGGCCATCACCTTCTCATGCGTGGATTGATCGACCTTGGCGGTCGAGCGGGCCGGCGAAATCTGCACGGCCGGGCTTTCGCCGAAGAAGTTGGGCAGGGTGTAGAGCAAGGCTGCGATCAGCGAAACGGCGATCAGCAGGTATTTCCAGAACGGGTAGCGGTTCATGGTGGGGCATCCATGAAAGAAAGGCGGTCATACCGCCTTTCCATCGTTATTTGTTGTTCTTGATGGTGCCTTTTTCCAGGCGCTGGGAGACTGCGGAACGCTGCACGACAATTTCGACGCCATCGGCGATTTCCAGCGTCAGGAACTGATCGCCAGCCTTGGCCACCTTGCCAAGCACGCCGCCATTGGTCACGACTTCGTCGCCCTTTTGCAGCGCGTCGATCATCGCCTTCATTTCCTTCATGCGCTTTTGCTGCGGCCGGATCATCAGGAACCAGAACAGCACGAAGATCACGATCATCGGCAGGAAGGACATGAAGCCCATTTCCGCGCCAGCGGGCGCCGCCTGAGCGTATGCAGGTTCGATGAGGAACATTCGGAACTACCTTTTATTGTCTATGAGGGTCTGAACAAAGCGGGACATTCTAGCCCGCGCGGGTGGCTAAATCCACCCGCACACCGACCGCTAATACCCGCATTCGGTTCCCACTGTCATGCCAGTCAGCTTGAAACTGACTGCCTATCGTCGCATCAATCGACACCCCGCGCACGATCGGCATGAAAGCGCGACACCATGCCGGGGAAGCCATCGGCCTCAATGGCGGCACGCATCTCGCGCATCAGCACCTGGTAGTAGCGCAGGTTGTGGATGGTATTGAGCTGCGCACCGAGGATCTCGCCGGCCCGGAACAGGTGGTGCAGATAGGCGCGGCTGAAATTGCGGCAGGTGTAGCAGTCGCACGAGGCATCGAGCGGCTGGGTGTCGAGCCGGTACTTGGCGTTCTTGATGCGGATGTCGCCGTAGCGGGTGAACAGCATGCCGTTGCGCGCATTACGGGTGGGCATCACGCAATCGAACATGTCGATGCCCTGGCTCACGCCGTACACCAGGTCTTCCGGCGTACCCACCCCCATCAGGTAGCGCGGCTTGTTCACCGGCAGCTTCGGCGCGGTGTGTGCGAGGATGCGGGCGAAGTCCTCCTTGGGCTCGCCCACCGACAGGCCGCCGATGGCCATGCCGTTGAAGCCGATGTCGTCGAGCCCGGCGAGCGATTCGTCGCGCAGCTCCTCGTACATGCCACCCTGCACGATGCCGAACAGCGCATTTGGATTGTTGCGTGCGGTGAATTCGCTCTTCGAGCGGCGTGCCCATCTGAGGCTCAGCCGCATCGACTCCGCCGCCTGCCGACGATCCGCCGGATACGGCGTGCATTCATCGAAGATCATCACGATGTCCGAGTTCAGCACCGTCTGGATGCGCATCGATTCTTCCGGCGTGAGAAAGAGCTTGCTGCCGTTTACCGGGCTCTGGAACTTCACGCCCTCCTCGGTGATCTTGCGCATCTCGCCGAGGCTGAACACCTGGAAGCCGCCTGAATCGGTGAGGATGGGCTTGTCCCAGCCCATGAAGCGGTGCAGGCCGCCGAACTGGCCGATCACGTCGAGCCCCGGGCGCAGCCACAGGTGGAAGGTATTGCCGAGCACGATCTGCGCACCGATGTCATTCAGGTCACGCGGCGTCATCGCCTTCACCGTGCCGTAGGTGCCCACCGGCATGAACACGGGGGTTTCCACCTTGCCGTGGTTGAGTTCCACCGTGCCGCGGCGCGCGCCGCCGCTCGTCTTGTGCAGCGTGAACTGCAGGCCTTGTTCGACCATCGTCTTTCACTCCATGTCGCCACCGGAAAACAGTCCGGCGCCATTCACACCACGCAGATCGCCACTGAGGCAATCCACGCTTGCCGCACCCTGTGCGGCTTTGAAAACCTGTGGTTTCTCCCCCAAAGGATCAACCAATGCGTTTGCCTAGCATGCTGCTGTGCCTGTTCCTCACCGCCTGCGGCGGTGGGGGCGGCGGTGAGGACACCGCGGCCACGCCGACACCCACGCCAGTCGCCACTGCACCGACGCCCACGCCGGTGGATACGCTCGCCAGCAACCTGCTCGATCAGCACAACAGCGTGCGTCGTGCCGAGCATGCCGGGCTGCCCGACCTCACCTGGTCGAACGAGCTCGCGGCCTTCGCCCAGACCTGGGCCAATCATCTGGCCAACGACAACAACTGCGGCCTGACGCACCGCAGCGGCAGCGAACGCCAGCTGGGTGGCACGACCACCGGCGAAAACCTGTTCGCCGGATGGGTCTCGTCGGCCTACAGCGGCTACCGCTGGAGCGCTACCGACGTCATTGCCTCCTGGTCCGGCGAGAAAGCCGATTACGACTTCGCCACCAAGAGCTGTGCGGCCGGCAAGGCGTGCGGACACTACACGCAAATCGTCTGGAAGACCACGACAGCCGTCGGCTGCGGCCGCGCCCGCTGCGCCCAGGGGGAGGTCTGGGTCTGCAACTACCTCCCCGCGGGCAACTACGTTGGTCAGAACCCGTACTGAGCCAGGCCCGCCAACACATCACCGCCGGGTCTCAGTGCCCGGCGTGCATGGCGAGCGACGGCGCGCCAAGCACGGTGGGATCGAGCATGCCGAATACCATCGCGACATGGGCCACCACCAGGAACACCGCCACCAGCGCGGCATGCACCGCCATGCGCCGCTCGGCATCGGCCTGGCGATAGATCAAGCCCAGATCCAGCAAGGCCAAGCCACCGAGCGGGATCACGCCGGCCAGGTAGAACCCCACCGCAATCCAGTCCGCCGGTCCGCGCCACAACCCGTCGCGTGTCAGCGGGATCACTGCGGTGAACAGCAGGTACACGAATACCCCGCTGAAATACACGCCGGCGGCGATGCTGGCAGCGCGGTTGATGCGGCGCAGCGTACCCGCCATCTGGCGTCGCAGCAGGATGAAGAGTTCCGTGATCGCCACGGTTTCAGCCAGGATCACCGGCACCGCCATAAAGATCAGTAGGTTCCACGGCTGGTTGGCGGCCAGCAGCGCCATGTAATGCGTCATGTCCATGATTCAAGTCTCGCAATGATCGTGAGCGCCATGCGGCGCAATCCGCCGCGGCAGGCGGCGGGCAAACACAATCAGGCGAGCAAGCGCGGCGGTGGTAGCGGCGGCGCGACCGGCTCCAGCGTGCGGCCAGCCGGCTCATGGGTAAGGCGCACCGCCGAAAAACCTGCTGGCACGATAAGCACGGGCAACGCAGCAAGCGGCACTGGTGCCAAGCAACAACGCGTGGCGGCCTTGCAATCGACATTGTGCACAGGCGCATGGGCAGGCGCGGCAACGACCGTTTGCGCCGATTCGTGACATGCAACGACCCGTGCGCCCGCAGGCCAAGCCAGCACGGCAAGCGTCCAGATCAGGCAACACAGCAAGATGCGCATCGACCATCGCCACGATGGAAACAGGCCGATTCTGCACCTCTCAGCCAGGCTTGCCGTCGGTAAATGACAGCGGCTTGATCCAGGGCAAACGCGCGTTCAGCCCGGCTGCCCAGCGCCTGCGGCACGCTCCAGCAGCATGGCATCGCCATAGCTGAAGAAGCGGTATTCGGCGGCGACGGCATGCGCATACGCAGCCTTCATCGTCTCGAAGCCGGCAAAGGCCGACACCAGCATCAACAGCGTCGACTTCGGCAGGTGGAAATTGGTGATCAGCCGGTCGACCACGCGGAACTGGTAGCCCGGCGTGATGAAGATATCGGTATCACCTTCCGGTTCGGCCAGCAGGCCGTGCTGCGAGGCGGCCTCCAGCGCGCGCAGGCTGGTGGTGCCCACCGCGATCACCCGGCCGCCGCTCGCCTTGGCCGCCCGGATCGCCTCGATGGTCGACGACGGAATGGCGTAGCGTTCATGGTGCATGGTGTGGTCGGCAATATTGTCGACCCGTACCGGCTGGAAAGTGCCGGCACCGACATGCAGCGTGAGGAAATGCGTCGATACGCCCATGGCACGCAACTGCTCAAGCAGCGCATCAGTGAAATGCAGGCCGGCAGTGGGTGCGGCAACGGCGCCGGGATCGCGCGCGTACACGGTCTGGTAACGACGCGCGTCCTCATCATCCGGCGTGTGCGTGATGTAGGGCGGTAGCGGCAGCCGCCCGGCGGCGTCGAGCATGTCGAGCACGCTGACATCGCCGGCGAACTTCAGCAAAAACAGATCACCGCGCCGCTCGACCATCTCCGCTGCAAAACCACCGTCGAACAACAGCGTCGCTCCCGGCTTGGGCGCCTTGGAGGCCCGCACATGCGCGAGCGCGCAGCGGGTATCGAGCACGCGCTCGACAAGCGCCTCGATCGCCCCACCCGAGGCCTTGTGGCCGAACAGTCGGGCCTTGATCACCTTGGTGTCGTTGAACACCAGCACATCGCCGGCGCGCAACAAGCGAGGCAACTCGCGGAACCAGCCGTCATCCAGCTGCGTCCCATCGACATGCAGCAACCGACTGGCGCCGCGTTCAGTGGGAGGAAACTGCGCGATCAGGTGTTCGGGCAGGTGGTAGTCGAAATCGGAAACTTGCATCGAAAAAGAGAGCCGGCAGCGTGCCGATCAGCCGTAAACAGGGGGCGAATTGTAACAGCATAACCTGTCGGCAGCCCGCACCAACGCTGGCCATATCGCAAAATCAAACGAGTGTTTTGACTGCAATTTGCTGGGAATTTCGTCGAAATGGCTGGACAACGCGAAATCGGCTCGGCAAACTCCGCCCCATCTCAGGAGTACAGAACAACACGAGGTGGCCATGCCCAACGACCGCAAGGTACTGGTATTGCACGGTCCCAATCTCAACCTTCTGGGCGTACGTGAACCGCAGCATTATGGCGCGGACACACTCGCCACGATCAATGCCCGACTGGTCGCTCAAGGCCAGGCTGCCGGCGCAAAGGTCGACACCTTCCAGTCGAACCGCGAATACGAATTGATCGAGCGCATCCACGCCACGCTGAATGACGGCACCGATGTGATCGTGATCAATCCGGCCGCGTTCACGCATACCAGCGTTGCGCTGCGCGATGCGATCTCGGGGGTGAAGAAGCCGTTTGTCGAGGTGCACCTGTCGAACGTGCATGCCCGCGAGGCATTCCGTCACCACTCGTTCTTCTCCGATCTCGCCGTGGGCGTGATCTGCGGGCTGGGTGCCAAGGGCTATGAATATGCCCTCGCCTTCGCGCTCGAGTATCCGATACCACAAGCGTCCTGAACGGACGCAATTCCATATACATCTAAGAAGGGTTGCCGTATGGATCTGCGCAAACTGAAAAAACTGATCGACCTCGTCGAAGAGTCCGGCATCGCCGAGCTCGAAGTGACCGAGGGCGAGGAAAAGGTTCGCATCACCCGCGTCAATCAGAACGCCGCGCCGGTTTACGCGCAGGCACCGGTGCAATACCAGGCAGCCCCCGCTGCCGCGCCCGTGGCCGCTGCAGCCGAAGCCGCGCCTGCCGCCAGCGGCCTGCCGGAAGGCTTTGTCGTGAAGTCGCCGATGGTCGGCACCTTCTACCGCTCGGCTTCGCCGGGCGCCAAGGCCTTCGCCGAAGTCGGCCAGTCGGTGAACGTCGGCGATACGCTGTGCATCATCGAGGCGATGAAGCTCCTCAACGAGATCGAAGCGGATCACGCCGGCGTGATCAAGGCCATCCTGGTCGAGAACGGCCAGCCGGTCGAATACGGCGAGCCGCTGTTCGTGATTGGCTAATCCTTCGGAGAGGATGAAGCCCAGGGTATCGGGGAAGTGGAACCACCGCGGGCAGGCGTGATCGAACGCCCGCCGGCTGTCCGTCCAGCCCCTTTCCCACTTCCCTCTTCCCTCTTCCCGGGAAAACCAGATGTTTGAAAAAGTCCTTATCGCCAACCGCGGCGAAATCGCGCTGCGGGTGCTGCGCGCCTGCCGCGAGATGGGCATCAAGACCGTGGTCGTCCATTCCGAGATCGACCGCGAAGCCAAGTATGTGAAGCTCGCCGACGAATCGGTCTGCATCGGCCCCAACCCGTCGCCGCAGAGCTACCTCAACATGGCCGCCATCATCTCGGCTGCCGAGGTCACCGGTGCCCAGGCCATCCACCCCGGCTACGGCTTTCTTTCGGAAAATGCCGATTTCGCGCAACGCGTCGAGGAATCGGGCTTCGTCTTCATCGGCCCGCGCCCGGAATCGATCCGCCTGATGGGCGACAAGGTATCGGCCAAGGATGCGATGAAGAAGGCCGGCGTGCCCTGCGTGCCGGGTTCGGACGGCGCCATGCCGGAAGACCCGAAGGAAATCATCGCGCTCGGCAAGAAGGTGGGCTACCCGGTCATCATCAAGGCCGCCGGCGGCGGCGGCGGTCGCGGCATGCGTGTAGTGCACGCCGAGGAAGAGCTGCTGCGCTCGGTCGAGATGACACAGAGCGAGGCGCAAACCGCCTTCGGCAACCCGGTGGTCTACATGGAGAAATTCCTGCAGACCCCGCGCCACGTCGAAATCCAGATCCTGGCCGACGAGCATGGCAACGCCATCTACCTGGGCGAACGCGACTGCTCGATGCAGCGCCGCCACCAGAAGGTGATCGAGGAAGCGCCGGCACCCGGCATTACCGATGCACAGCGCAAGAAGATCGGCGAAGCCTGCGCCAAGGCCTGCCGCGAGATCGGCTACCGCGGTGCCGGCACCTTCGAATTCCTGTACGAGAACGGCGAGTTCTATTTCATTGAAATGAACACCCGCGTGCAGGTCGAGCATCCGGTCACCGAGCTGATCACCGGCATCGATATCGTGCAGGAGCAGATCCGCATCGCCGCCGGCCTGCCGCTGCAATTTACGCAGAAGGACGTGAAGCTGAAGGGCCACGCCATCGAGTGCCGGATCAACGCCGAAGACCCGCTCAAGTTCGTGCCCAGCCCTGGCCGCATCACCACTTGGCATACGCCGGGCGGCCCGGGCGTGCGCGTCGATTCGCACGTCTACCAGGGCTATTTCGTGCCGCCCAACTACGACAGCATGATCGGCAAGATCATCACCTACGGCGACACCCGCGCCCAGGCCATGGCCCGGATGCGCATCGCGCTGTCGGAAATGGTGGTGCAGGGCATCCACACCAACATCCCGCTGCACCAGCAGCTGCTGCTGGATGCCGAGTTCGCCAAGGGCGGTACCAGCATCCACTACCTGGAACACCAGATGCCGGCGATCCGGGCCATCCTGGAAGGCAACTGAGTCCATCCAATCAGGTGACAGAGTGAGGCGCAAGCCTCACTCTGCGTTTCTACCCTCCCGTTTTCGAGTATTGCCATGCCCTGGACCGAACTGCGCATTACCACCGATTCCAAGCATGCCGAGGCGCTGTCCGACGCATTGTTCGACCTGGGCGCGTTGTCGGTCAGCATCGAGGACGCCGCGGCCGGCACCGACGAGGAAAAACCGATCTTCGGCGAGCCGGGCGAACCCGTGGATCAGATGTGGGACCACAGCGTGGTGGTCGCCCACCTGGGCGACGAGATGGACCCGGCACTGACGGTGACAGCGGCGGCCAATCAGCTTGGCATTGCGCCGCCGGCGTTCGAGACCGTGTCGGTCGAGGATCAGGACTGGGTACGGCTGACCCAGTCGCAGTTCGATCCCATCCCGATTTCCGCTCGGCTGTGGATCACCCCGACCTGGCACGAGGCACCTGACGCCGATGCGATCAACATTGCGCTCGATCCAGGCCTCGCCTTCGGCACCGGCAGCCATCCGACCACCCGGCTGTGCCTGCGCTGGCTGGATGCGCATATCCAGGCGAACGAGACCGTACTCGACTACGGCTGCGGCTCCGGCATTCTCGCCATCGCGGCGAAGAAAGTCGGCGCCGGTCAGACCCATGGCGTCGACATCGATCCGCAAGCGATGATCGCCAGCAGGCAGAACGCCGAGCAAAATGGCGTCGACATCGCCTTCTTCCTGCCGGATGAGGCGCCTGAGGGCGAATACGACGTGGTGATCGCCAACATCCTCACCAACCCGCTGAAGGCACTGGCACCGATGCTGGCGAGCCGGGTGCGCGCCGGTGGACGCATTGCGCTCTCGGGCATCCTCGCCGAGCAGGCCGATGACGTCACCGCGATCTACGCCGCCTGGTTCGACTTGAACCCGCCGGTGATCGAGGAAGGCTGGGTCTGCCTGTCCGGCAGCAAGCGCTGATACCACAGCGACGCGTTTTCTACGCCGCGACGATTGCGCTGGCCCGCAAGGCCGCTACAATCGAGCCCCATGAACCATGTGACGCGCTGCCCCAACTGCCAGACCGCCTTCAAGGTGAGCGAGTCCCAGCTCGCTGCCCACGGCGGCAAGGTGCGTTGCGGCAAGTGCAGCTTCGTGTTCAACGCCCGCGCCTGCCTGGAGGAAACGCTGGCCGAGCCAGAGCCGGTCCCGCAGCAGGTGGCCGTCGAGCCAGCGCCCGCCCCCGTTGCGACGCCTGCCGCTGTCCCTGCACCGCCCATAGCGCTGCCCGAACCGATCGCATCCACCCCACCCGCGCCGGCACCTGTCGAGCCACCAGTGGCCGACGAACCTGCTGCGGTAGCCCATGCGCCAGCCGAAGGCGCACAGGCACCGGAGCCCAGCGTCGCCGAGATGGTGATTGCTGCCCGCAAAGCTCGACTGGCTGCCAAGGCCGTGGCCGCGCAAGCGGCCAGCGAACAGGAGGAAGCGCGCACCGAAGCCGTACCCGCCCCGATACCGGTGCCGGTGCCATCGCCGATCAGCGAGAAGCCCAAAGCCGATCCACGCGACCAGGAAGCGCTGAAGGCAGCACTGAAGGAATCACCGCTCACGCTCAACTCGGTGTATCGGCCGATCCGCTCGCTGGAAGACGAGGCGCTGCTCACGCCCCCCGAGCCGCCATCACGCTGGCGCTGGCTGGCCATCCCGCTGTGCCTGTTGCTGACCCTGGCCCTGATCGCCCAGGCCGGCCTCTATTTCCGCAACCAGCTGGCCACCGATTTCCCCTGGCTGCGTCCGCCACTGGTCGCCGCCTGCGCCCAGCTGGGCTGCGCCATGCCGTTGCCACGCAATGCCGAGCTGTTGCGCTCGGACTATTCCGAGCTGACCTACCTGCCCGATCACAACAACTTGATCCAGCTGTCGGCCTCGGTGCGCAATCTGGCGCCGTATGCCCAGGCACTGCCGACACTGGAGCTGACGCTGACCAATGCCCGCGAGGAAGTGGTCGCCAAGAAGCGCTTTCCGCCCGCCGAATACCTCGTGAACAGCGAGAAGGGCCGCGGCGAGCTGGGCTCGAACGACGAGCTGCATGCCATGCTGCAGATCGATGTAGGCGACCTGTCGTCCACCGGCTACACCATCTACTGGTTCTACCCGTAAGCCCCGCCTTGTATTCGACGGGGGTGCTGGCGATACTGGAACGTCAACCGGACAACGAGGACCACAGCATGGCCACCGTGATGCTCAACGGTACCCCGATCAGCGTCGGCGGTCGTTTCCCGCATGTCGGCGAAACCGCGCACAGCTTCATGCTGGTCGACATGCAACTGCAGGACGTACCGCTTTCCAAGTTCTGGGGCCGACGCAAGGTGATCGCGGTGGTGCCCAGCATCGATGCCGCGATCGGCCTTGCCATCGCCAAGCGGCTTGATGCCGTCGCAGCACAGCTCGACAACACCGTGGTGCTGGTGGTGTCGGTCGATACGCCGTATGCATTGGCGCGCGTGGCGCAACAGGAAGGGTTGCACCGGCTGCAGCTGCTCTCCACGCTGCGTGGCCGGGATTTCCACAAGGACTACGGCGTGATGATCACCGACGTGCCGCTGTCCGGACTGATGGCCACCGCGCTGATCGCGCTCGATACCGACGACAACGTGCGCTATGCGGAACTGGTTGCGGACATCAACAGCGAACCGCTTTACGACCTGATGCTGCAGGCGCTGTTCCCACCCGAACCGGTGGTCGAGGAAGAGACCGAAGCCTGATCGTCATTCCCGCTTGTCATCATGGGCCTTGCCCCCATCTGGAGGCAGGGCCTTTTGTTCACCCCCGTTTCAAGCCCACTGGAGAAAACGATGTCTGAAGTCACCCTCGGCGGCAACGCCGTCACGGTCAATGGCCAGTTCCCCAAGGCCGGCGACACCGGCAAACCCTTCGCCCTGGTCGGCAAGGACCTCGCCGATGTCACCCTTGCCAGCTTTGCTGGCAAGCGCAAGGTACTGAATATTTTCCCGAGCATCGACACCCCCACCTGCGCCACCTCGGTGCGCCGCTTCAACGAAGCCGCCAGCCAGCTCAGCAACACCGTGGTGCTGTGCATCTCGGCCGACCTGCCGTTCGCCCAGAACCGCTTCTGCGGCGCGGAAGGCCTCGCCAACGTGGTGACGCTGTCGACCATGCGCGGTCGCCAGTTTCTGAACGATTACGGCGTCGATATCGCCTCGGGTCCGCTCACCGGCGTGGCTGCTCGTGCCGTGGTGGTGCTCGACGAGAACGACAAGGTGCTGCACAGCGAACTTGTCGCCGAGATCAAGAACGAGCCGAATTACGGCACCGCGCTCGCCGCGCTCTCCTGATCGCGTGCGTTTTCACACGGTGAGTCGTCAACGCTGTTGACCCGATCACCGTTACGGCAGGGGCATATCCGTTACAATTCGCGTAAAGGGTATGCCCCTGTCGTCATATGGAATGAACGGACCATGAAACGCCCTCTGCTCTGTGCCCTGCTCGCCCTCACCGCGCTGCCCGCCCTGGCCGGCCCCAGACTGACGGTGCGCTTCGCCAACCCGGCCTGGAACGGCGTGGCCGTGCCACCCGGCCAGCAATGCGCCAAGCTCGGCGGCCAAGGCTCGACGCCGGCCCTCAATGTGTTCGACCTGCCCCCCGGCACCGGTGCCATCCTGCTGGAATTCAACGAGCGCGGCGGAGGCAGCAATGGCAAGCTGCTGTTCGCGGTGAACAAGGGCGTCGCCAGCGCGCAGGTACCCAGCGTGCAGGCGCAGGGCAAGCTGCCCGGTGGCTTTTCGCTGGTTTCCGGCCCGCAAGGCGGCGACGGCAACTACCTGCCGCCCTGCACCCCGGGCAAGGCCTATTTCCTGACCGTAAAGGCGCTCGATGACGCCAACGCTGGCGCCCCGGTACTTGGCGAGGGCCGGCTGGAACTCGGCAAGCTGTAAATGCCGGGAATCGCAGGGCAACACTGGCCGGATGCGCTGGCGCATCCGGCCTTTGCTTTGCTCGCGCCGCTCACGGCGCAGCTGCCACGCGTGCCAGCGCTCGCCGACTGGCAACGCCTGCCACCGGTCCACACCCAGTCCGGCCTGCCACTGCAGTGCGTCGATCCATCCAGCCTCAGTCGTTACTACGAGGCGGAGATCTACGAGCTGGGCCGCATTGCTACGCGCGATGATTGGCACGACTGCTTCAACGCGCTGGTCTGGCACAGCTACCCCCGCAGCAAGGCCGCGCTCAATGCGTTGCACTATCGACTGCTGCCGGATACCGGCCAAGGGCCGCGTGGGCCGGTGCGCGATGCCGCCACGCTGTTCGACGAATGCGGGCTGATCGTGCCCTACAGCGATCCGGCCCTGCTGGAGCTGCTGGTCGGGCATGAATGGTCCACACTGTTCGTCGACCGCCGTGACGACTGGGGTCGCCATATCGATGCACTGGTATTCGGCCACGCCACCTTCGAGAACCTGTTGGCGCCATTCACCGGCCTCACCGGCAAATGCTGGCCGGTGCAGGTCGAGCCTGCCTTCTTCGCCTTGCCGCTGGCTGCGCGCATGGCACAGCTGGATAGCCAGGTTTGCACATCCCTCTCCGCGGGCTGGCTGACCACACCGCGCCAATTGCCGCCGCTGCCCTACCTCGGCATCCCGGGCTGGTGGCCGCAGCAAGACGCCAGCTTTTACGCGAATCACAGCTACTTCCGCTCGCGCCGCCGTTGACCGCCTGTTGCAACCACACCCGTCTCCGTCACGCTGCTTGCATCGACCGAAAGACAGGCTGCACCATCGCAGCCTGACGCAAGCTACTCTCTTAAAAACTTACACATCAACCTAGCGCAAGCCAGTCTACGCAGGCTGTCACCGTGTCGGGTTTCACGCACCACCAAGACATAAAATGTCTTGACATCATATGTCAAGCCGATTATGTTGAATGCATCCATCACGAGGAGTCGCCATGGACCACGCATTGCAACAGCGCATTTCCGAGGCAGGACAACGACTTGCCAGCCAGCTGGGCGCATTTGACGTCGAGCGCATTCCTGGCGAGGTCGTGGTGTACAAGGTCGCGGTCAGCGGCCGGGAAGAGCTGCCGATCTTCATCACGGAAGCTGACAGCCAGCTGTTGTGCATCTGTTACCTTTGGACCGAGCACGACATTGCCCCAGCCCGCCGTACCGCCCTGCTCGAAGCCATGCTCGACCTCAATGTGGCCATTCCACTGTCCTCGTTCGGCCGCATCGGCGACAAGTACCTGCTGTACGGCGCACTGGCCCGCGATGCCGGTGCCGACGATCTCGCCCAGGATCTGCTGGCGCTGAGCGACAACGCAGTCGATGCCCTCGAAGCCATGGCCGACTACCTGCACTGATCGACTAGGAGCCCAACATGTCCGTCTTCAGCAAGATCCTGACCGCCCTCAAGGGCAGCGCACGCGAAATCGGCGAGAGTGTGGTGGACGCCAATGCCACCCGCATCTACGAGCAGGAAATCCACGAATCGAAGGCCGCGCTGGTGCGCGCCAAGCAGGACCTGACGCTGGTCATGGCGCAGGAAAAAGCCGCCGGCCGCGAGATCGAGCGACTCGACAAGGAGATCGCCCGCTTTGAGGAACACGCGCTGGCCGCGCTCGACAAGGCCGAGGAAAACCTCGCCGTCGATGTTGCCAGCCGCATTGCCGAGCTGGAGGCAGAGCGCGCCGCCCAGCAGCAGGCACAACGTGAATTCGCCGGCCACATTGCCAACCTGAAGGATCTGATCCGGCAGGCCGAGACCCGGGTGCGCGAGCACGAGCGCGAACTCGCCGTCGCCAAGACCACCGAAAGCGTCTACCGCGCCACCGAATCGATCTCGCAAAGCATGGGCAGCGGCGCCTCCAAGCTCGGCAATGCCCGCGAATCACTGGAACGGATCAAGGAGCGGCATACGCAGATGGCGGACCGGATGAAGGCCGCCGAGGAGCTCGATGCCGAGTTCGGCAACAAGGCGCTGGAACAGAAACTGGCCGCGGCCGGCATCGGTGACAACGCCAACCGCAAGGAGGCCGTGCTCGCCCGCCTCAAGGCGCGACGTGAAGCCGGCCACGGCGAGCAAGCCGAATGAGCAACAAAAGGCTGCCACCGCGCTGGGAGAGCTCGGCGCCCGCCATCCGCGCGGTGCAGGTGGCCTTCGACGTGGAAGAGGAAGTGATGCAGGCCGTGCGCCGCGCCGCCTTCGAGCACAACCTCAGCAACTCGGACCAGATCCGCAAGGTGCTCGACCTGCCGGTCACCAGCCGCCCCAAGCGCCCCAGGCTCACCGTCACGCTGTCGGACGACGATTACATCGCACTCGCCGCGCGCTTCGGGCTCGCCCCGGAACAACGGCTGGAAATCAAGGAGCGGGTGCAGGGCGAACTGCTGGTATTCGCCCGACAACAAGCACCGCACACCTGACCTCATCAACCCGAAGGCCCACCGATGACTCAACGCGAATCACGCGACATGCTGCCCCCCGGCTTGGCCATGGGCAGCGCCTGGTTTACCGACTGGCTCCATCGATTGCCGGTATTGCGCCGTCGCGCTCGCACGCTGCTTGTGCTCACTGGCATCACCGGTCTGCTGGCATTGGTGGCCTACAACCAGTGGCCGCGACTGCAGCAACCGGCGGGTACCCAATCCGGAACAGTCGCCAGCTATTCGCTCGGTAGCGCCGACGACACGCACCCTACGTTTTCTGGCGTCAGCCTCGCGGATGTGCCGGTGGCGCAACTGCCGGCCACGTTCTGGGCGCCGACCGGCATGGTCGCTGCCGTGCCGCAACGGCAGGTGTATGCGCACACCGTGATCGCCATCGGGCGCAACAACAAGGTAGCGCTCTACGCCACGCCGGAGCAGATCGGCGGCCCGGCTTTCGTGCTGCAGCCAGATACGTTGCGCCATGTCTGGTACAGCGGCTGGCAAGTTGACGTAATCGATGCGCAGCGCGGCCTGCGCGGCACGCTCTATCTGTCGCACCTAGGTACGCCACGGCTGATCCGCGCCGGGCAAATAGAAGGAGCCACGCCATGAGCAGTTTCCTCGACACCATCAGCCGCTTCCCCACCGCCATCTGGACGGTGTTGCTAGGTGTGGTGCTGCTGTACTGGATCGCGGCCATGGTCGGTTTCGTCGATATCGATGCGCTCGATGTCGATGGGGAAGCCGGCGACTTTGGCGACCTTTCCGGCAAGCTGATGGCGCTGGGCTTGGGCGGCGTGCCGTTCTCCATCGTCATCAGCCTGATCACGCTAACCGGATGGCTGGTGTCCTGCCTTGCCGATCAATATCTGGTGGGCTGGCTGCCCGGCTGGCTGCACTACCTGGCCGGCGCAGCATTGCTGCTGCTCAGCTTCGCGGTGGCCCTGCCGGTCACCGCCGCCGTGCTGCGGCCGATGCGCGGCTTGTTCGTCAGCCACAACGCCATCCGCAATCCGGCACTGGTCGGCAGCGCGTGCAAGGTACTGACGCTGAAAGTGACCGAGCGCTTCGGCCAGGCCGAGGTGGCAGGAGCCGGCGCCAGCATCAACCTGCGGGTCCGCGCCAGCACCCCCAACACCCTCACCCGCGGTACGCGCGCCGTCATCGTCGACTACGACGCGGCCAGCGGCAGCTACACCATCGCCGCACTCGACGACAGCTGATCCCGCAATTTCAACCCCGTACAACAGACCCGCCCCGCGCGGGCCCGCAGCGACGTATCGCCTTCTCATCAGGGAGCAACCATGACCGCCATCATCACGGCGATTGCCATCATCGCCTTCTTCGTCTTCAGCGCATTCCTGTTGTTCGTGAAGTTCTATCACAAGGTCGAACAGGGCCGCGGCATGATCGTGAACACGCTGCGCAGCGAGCCGGAAGTCACCTTCACCGGTCGCATGGTCTACCCGGTGATCCACAAGATGGAGCTGATGGACATCTCGCTCAAGACCATCGTCATCAAGCGCTCGGGCAACGCCGGCCTGATCTGTCGTGACAACATCCGCGCCGACATCGAAGTGACCTTCTTCGTCCACGTGAACAAGACAGCCGAGGATGTGCTGCGCGTGGCGCAGACCGTCGGTTGTGAGCGTGCCTCCAGCCAGGACACGCTGGAAGAGCTGTTCGCCGCCAAGTTCGCCGAGGCGCTGAAGACCGTCGGCAAGGCGATGGATTTCGAGGATCTCTACATGGCGCGCGACAAGTTCCGCGACGAGATCATCCGCCAGATCGGTGACAACCTCTCCGGCTACGTGCTGGAAGACGCGGCCATCGATTACCTCGAGCAGACACCGATGGACAAGCTCGACCGCAACAACATCCTTGACGCGCAGGGCATCCGCAAGATCACTGAGCTCACCGCGGTGCAGCACGTCACCACCAATGAACTGCAGCGCAACGAGGAAATGCAGATCAAGAAGAAGGATGTCGAAACCGCCGAGACCATCCTCGAGCTGCAGCGCCAGCAGGCCGACGCCGAGGCGCGCCAGCAGCGCGAGATTGCCAGCGTACGGGCCCGCGAGCAGGCCGAGGCCGACCGCGTCTCCGCCGAGGAACACGCCAAGGCCGAGGTTGCGCGCATCCAGGCCGAGCAGCTGATCGCCGTGCAGCAGGAGAACATGCAGCGCGAGAAGGAAGTGGCGGAGAACAACCGCAAGCGCGCCGTCGCCATCGAAGAGGAAAAGGTCACCCGTGCCCGCGACCTGGAAGTGGTCGACCGCGAGCGCGAAGTGGCACTGCAGGGCATCGAGGCCGACAAGGCGATCGAGATCGAGAAGAAGGCCATCGCCGACGTGATCCGTGAGCGCATCGTGGTGGAACGCACGGTGGCCGAGCAGGAAGAGGCGATCAAGGAGCTGCGCGTGGTCGCCGAGGCCGATCGCACCCGCAAGGCCACGGTGATTGCGGCCGAAGCCAAGGCCGAGGAAAAGCTGGTGCTGGAAGTGAAGGCCGCCGAAGCCGAGGAGCGCCGCGCCAAGCACAAGGCCGTCGAGGAAACCACGCTGGCCGACGCCAAGCTCAAGGTCGCCGAGAAGGAGGCCGAGGCCAAGAAGCGTGAAGCTGAGGGCGTCGAGGCATTGTCCGCCGCCCCGGGCCTGGCGGACGCCAAGGTGATGCTGGTAACGGCCGATGCCAAGGAGAAGGACGGCATGATCGCCGCCAAGGTGAAGATGGCCGACGCCGACGCGGTCAGCCGCATGGGCGAAGCGGAGGCCGAGGCGCTGCGCCTCAAGCTGGAAGCCGAAGCGTCGGGCCGCGAGAAGCTGGGCCTCGCCGACGTCACGGTCAAGACGGCCGACGCGCACGCGATCGAAGCCAAGTTCGCCGCCGAAGCCAAGGGCTTGCATTCGAAGTTCGAAGCAATGAAGGCAATGAGCGAGGACACCCGTGCCCACGAGGAATTCCGCATGCGCCTCGACAACGCCCATGTGCAGACGCTCAAGGCCATCGACGCCAACACCAGCATTGCCCGGGAACAGGCCGAGGTGCTGGGCAAGGCGCTGGGCAACGCGCGTATCGACATCGTCGGCGGCGAGGGCGACTACTTCCAGCGCTTCGTCAATGCGCTGGGCATCGGCAAGGCCATCGACGGCGCCATCGGCAAGAGCGAAACGCTGCAGCTCGCCACCGCACCGCATCGCGCCGGCGAGCGCAACCTGATCGACGACGCCGGCAAATTGCTCGGCGGCCTCGGCCAGTCCGCCGACGAGCTGCAGAACCTGTCCGCCGCCGCACTGCTGCATCGGGTGATGAAGGATGGCAACGCGGAAACACAGGAGGCACTCGGCAAGCTGCTCGGCTCGCTGGGTCGCAAATAAGCAACGCGGGGCCGCCCATGGCGTGCCCCGCCTCAGGTATCACCGGAGAAGCGCCGTGGGTCTTGCCCTGTTCACGCTCCTGTTCCTGCTGTTCGCCCTGTACTCGGATCAGTGCAACCGCGCTTACCGGGTGATCCTGCACCGTTGCCCGGACCTGCTCAGTGCAGATGACAAGGCACCGCCTGCTGACTTTGATCCCGCCTGCGGTATCGCCAAAAGCATGAGCCTCGTCAACGAGTTCGCCGATAGCAATCCCGATTGGAGCCGGATTCCGGAACTGGAGCGGCGCCTGTTTCGGCGAGTACGCCTGCTGCGCTACACCATGCTCGGCAATGCCACTGCCTTGTTGCTCTACTTCTTCGTCTACTGGTAGGACATACCCATGTATTGCCTCAGCTGCAACACCGAAACCCGCCGTGAATCGCTGGAGCCCGGCCTGATGGCCGAGCAATGCCCCACCTGCCAAGGCACCTGGCTCGCGCTCGACGACTATCGCCGCTGGGTGGCACAAGCGCCGCAGCAGGCTACCGAGGCGCTGGCGGCCACTGCCGAGCTGCTGGAGGAGACCTCGCCGCGCGCGCTGCGCTGCCCAGACTGCGCACAGCTGCTGCAGAAGTACCGTGTTGCCGGGCACCTCAAGTTCAGGCTCGATCGCTGCAGCGCCTGCCGCAAGGTCTGGCTCGATGGCGAGGAATGGCCGGCGCTGCGCGCCCAGGGTTTGACGCACTCGCTGCTGCATATCCTCAGCGATCGCGGCCAGCGCGAGGTACGTGAAACCGAATCGCGCGAACGGCTCGATGCCACCTGGCGCGCCCGACTGGGTGAGGCCGACTACGCCGAGGCGCAGCGCGTGCGCGCCTGGCTGGCCGGCCACCCGCTGCGCGCTGTGCTGCTGGCCTACCTGCAGGCAAGCGATTCCACGCTGGGCTGATCCAGCCACCTGCCCACCCTGCCCCGTCTACAAGGCCATCGTTGATGAGCACCTTTCCGGAAATCGACCAGGACATCGCCGCCAGCGGCGGCTACGAGTTGCTGAAGCAGCGCCTGTCCCAGCAGGGTGAGGTACTGCTGGGCGCAGCCGGCACGCTGAACGAGGCGCGGCTCGCCGCCTTCGGCCGGGCCGACCTGCGCCTGCTGGCACGCACCCGTGCCCGCACCGAGAACAATTGCGTAGCGCGCGACATCGTGCGGGTCGGAGAGCTGCTGCTGTTCGGTTACAACGTCTATATCGGCCTGCGCCAGGAAACGCGCGTCGACGATGTGTTCAGCCTGTACCGGCTTGCCGGCAATGACGATGCGGTCGAGCTGGAAGCCGTCGCCACGGCTGGCACCTTTCTCGATGACCCACGCTTCGCTGCCGACTTCCGCGAGCTCTACGCCTATTACAAGCACGCCAGCCTGCGCCAGCTGCGTGTCACTGGCGACAAGCTGCTCGCCGCGTTCCAGATCGGCGCCCGCGCCAGCGACCTGCGGGTGTTCCGCTGGCAGCTTGGGCGCGATGGGGCCGTCACCCAATACATCGACAACCGGGGCGAGCGGGATATCGCACCGCCGCCGTCGCACGATTTCGAATGGATCGCCACCGGCCGCGAGCAGCATGTCAACGGCAAGCATCCGCATATCAACATCCTTGATGCGCTGTTCGTCGAAACCATCAACGGCGACCTGACGATCAAGGTCGAGAACAACACCGATGTCGGCCGTGGCATCTACAGCGAGCCGGTGGACGATGCCAGCCAGTCGCTGACCGACGCCGAGATCAGCTACGCCCGACTGGGCGCGCTGATCCTGCTCAAGATCCTGCCCTATCGCGAAACGGCGTATCGCTACTTGGTGTTCAACACCCGTACCCAGGCGGTGACACGCATCGATGGCATCGGCGATTCCTGCGTGCAGTTGCCCGAGGATCACGGCATCGTCTTTCCCGGTGGCTGCTACCTGCAGAGCGGCGAATACAAGACCTTCACCGAGGATGTCACCGGCCTGCGGTTCAAGCGCATGCTGCGCTCGCCCAATGGCGAGGATGTGCTGTACGTGTTCCACGATGCCGAGGCCGGCCGCTATGCGCTGCTGGCCTACAACCTGATCGACAAGGCACTGTCCTCACCGCTGTTCAGCAACGGCTACGCCCGCTTCGACGATGGCCGCGTGCTGCTGTTCAACGCCGAAGGCGAGGAAGCGACACGCAATCACGCGATGCAGCTGTGGACCACACCATTCTGCAGCGACGAATACGCCGCCAAGGCGCCACCACCCGGCTTCTTCGGCCGTATCGGCAATCCGGAGCTGGTGCGTGGACTGTCCGAGCTCTATGCCATCGCCCGCGCCACGCGCGAACAGAGCCCGAGCCGGCTGCACTACGAGGACCTGATCCGCGCCATCACCCGGCTGCAGGATGGCTACTTCTGGCTGGACGAGGCCGAAGCCGGCCAGCTCGGCGGCGCGCTCAAGACCATCGCCGACACCGCGCGGCTGACGCTCGACGAGTTCGACAAGGTCACCGCCATCCGCCACGCTGCCGATACCGCGCTGGCAAAGATGGAAGCGCAGAACAAGGCGCTGCTCACCGACATCGCCGCCACCATCTGGAAGGCGCCGCAGCAGTTCGTCGATGCACTGGCCCGCTTGCGCGCCGTGCGCGGCGAGCTGCTGGGCCTCTCCGAGCAGCGCTATATCGATGCGGCACGGCTGCAGGCCATCGACGCTGGCCTTGCCGCCGAACAGAAGCGGCTGTCCGACGAGACGGTGCGCTTTCTCGGCGCGCCACAGGCCTTCGCCGGCTACCACGGCGAGCTTGATGCGATCGCCACGGCCCTGCCGGGCATCCCGACCGTGGCCGCGCTGACGCCGCAACTGACCGCGCTCGACGGCACCGCCAGCGGTCTCGACCTGCTGACCGAGCTGTTGGCCGGACTGGACAGCGGCGATGCCACCGTGCGCACCCGCATCCTCGATGATATCGGCGAGGTCTATGCCCGACTCAACCAGGTGCGCGCCCGCGCCCGGGCCCAGCGCGACCAGCTCGCAGTACGCGAGGCCAGTGCCGAATTTGGCGCGCAGTTCAAGCTGTTCGGCCAGAGCGTAGCCAACGCACTCGACCTGGCCGACAGCCCGGAACGCTGCGACGAAGCGCTCACGCAGCTGTTGACCCAGCTGGAAGAGCTGGAAACCCGCTTCGGCGGTCAGGACACCTTCCTCGCCGACATCGTCGCCAAGCGCGATGCCGTCTACGACGCTTTCGCCAGCCGGCGGCAGACGCTGCTCGATGCCCGCCAGCAACGCGCCCAATCGCTGGCCGCCGCCGCCCGCCGCATCGTCGAGAGCATCGAGAAGCGGCTTTCGCGCTTCAGCTCGCCCGAGGAGCTGCACAGCTACTTCGCCGCCGATCCGATGGTGCACAAGCTGCGCGGCCTGATCGGCGATCTGCGCCGACTGAACGACACGGTGCAAGCCGATACGCTGGAAGGCCGGCTCACCTCGCTGCGCGACAACGCGGTGCGCATTCAGCGCGACAAGGGCGAGCTGTTCAGCGCCGACGGCATCCGCCTGGGTCGCCACACCTTTGCCGTTACCACCCAACCGTTCGATCTGACGCTGGTGCATCGCGACGATGCGCTGGCGCTGCACCTGACCGGCACCGACTACTTCGAACCGCTCGCCGACGAACGCCTGCTGGCACTCCGGCCCTATTGGCCGCAGCAGCTGGTGTCGGAGAACGACCTGGTCTACCGCGCCGAATACCTGGCCTGGCGCATGCTCGCCGCCATGCATGCGGGCGAGCTCGATGCCGCCGCGCTGGAAGCGGCGCGATTGTCGGACACCGGGCTCACGCCGCTGGTGCGTGACTTCGCTGCAACCCGCTATCACGAGGGCTACCAGAAGGGCGTACACGATGTGGACGCTGCCGCCCTGCTCGCCGCCTTGCTACCGATGGATCGCGAAGCCGGGCTGCTGCGTTTCGGCCCGCTACCGCGTGGCCTTGCCGCGCTGTTCTGGGCGCATGGCATCTGGGAGAACGACAAGGCGGGCTGGCGTACCCGTGCCGACAACGCGCACCGCATCCGTGCCGAGTTCGGTGAAGGCAAGGCGTTGCAGGCACTGGTGGACAACCTTGCCGGCCAGCTCGACGCGTTCTGCGCGCGTGAAGGCTTCACGCTCGAGCCGGCAACGCGCGAGCAGTTGGTCGACTACCTGATTGCCGAGTTGACCAGTGGCAGCGCCGAATGGCTCGCCAGCGGCGATGCCCAGCACTTGGTGTCCACACTGCAAACCGAGCTGGAGCGGCGCGGCGTGATCGGCGTGCTGCGCGACGGGCTGCAGACCGGCAGCCTGCATGAGCGCTGGGCGCTGGCGCTGCACTGGTGCGAAGCGCTGGCGAGCAGCCACGGCCTGCCCGTGGGCTACGCACCGGAAGCCGCGGCGCTGCTGCTGACGGAGCTGCCGCGCAACCGGCTCAGCGTGGCGCTGACCGGCACCGTGGACGGCCTCGTCGGCGCGCATCCGCGCGTCGTCAATGGCGGGCTCGCGCTCGATCTCAACGAATTCCGCGCGCGGCTGACCGATTACGACGCCACCGTGGTACCCGCCTTCACCACGCTGCAGGCGCTGCGTCAGGACATCGTCGACAGCACCCGCCGGACGCTACGGCTGGAGCAATATCAGGCCAAGCCGCTCTCAGGCTTCGTGCGCAACCGGCTGATCGACGAGGTCTACCTCTCGCTGATCGGCGACAATCTCGCCAAGCAGATCGGCACCGCTGGCGAATCGCGGCGTGGCGACCTGATGGGCCTCTTGCTGCTGATTTCGCCACCGGGTTACGGCAAGACCACGCTGATGGAGTACGTGGCCAACCGGCTGGGTCTGGTGTTCGTACGCGTGAACGGCCCGGCACTCGGCCATAAGGTCACCTCGCTCGATCCGGCCCAGGCCGACAGCAGCGCGGCGCGCCAAGAGCTGGAGCGGCTGAACTTTGGCCTGGCAATGGGCAACAACGTGATGCTGTACGTCGACGACATCCAGCACACCTCGCCCGAATTCCTGCAGCGTTTCATCGCGCTGTGTGACGGCACCCGTCGCATTGAGGGCATCTGGAAAGGTGAAGCCAAGAGCTATGATCTGCGCGGCAAACGCTTCTGCGTGGTGATGGCCGGCAACCCGTATACCGAGACTGGCGAAGCCTTCCGTATCCCAGACATGCTGGCCAACCGCGCCGACATCTACAACCTGGGCGATGTGCTCTCCGGCAAGGAAGCACTGTTCGCGCTGTCGTACATCGAGAACAGCCTCACCGCCAATCCGGTGCTTGCGCCGCTGTCACACCGCGATCCGGCCGACATCCAGCTGTTCCTGCGCCAGGCCAGCGGCGACGCCGTGCCGCTCACCGACTTCAAGCACGGCTACAGCGCGGCCGAAGCGGGCGAGATCGTGGCGGTGCTGCAAAAATTGTTCGCCGTGCGCGAAGTGCTGATGAAGGTGAACGCCGCCTATATCGCCTCGGCGGCGCAAGCCGATGCCTACCGTGTGGAGCCACCATTCAAGCTGCAGGGCAGCTATCGCAACATGGCCAAGCTGGCGATCAAGGTCTCCGCCATCATGAACGAGACCGAGCTTGCCGCCATGGTGCGCGATCACTACCTCGGCGAAGCACAGACACTCACCCACGGCGCCGAGGAAAACCTGTTGAAGCTGGCCGAGCTGCAAGGCGTCCTCACCGCTCAAGAGGCCGAGCGCTGGGCGCAGATCAAGCGCGATTTCCTGCACCACAAGCGCATGGGCGGCTCGGACGCCGACGGTGCCACCAAGCTGGCGCAGCAGGTCTCGCATATCGTCAGCGCGCTCGGCGACATCAGCGCGCGGCTCGCCAACCAGGACAGCGGCCAGCAGATCGCCGCCGCCATCGGCCAGATCGAAAAGCACTTGGCCACCGGCGAAACCAGCAGCAAGCTGCTGGCCCGCACTTGGCGCGACGGGCTCGTTGCGCTGGAGCAGGCGCTGCGCGACAGCCAGCCGCAGATCACCGTGCCGCCACAGCCGGAGCTGCTGTCAGTGCTGCAGGCGCTGGGTCATGCCTATGAAAACGCCTTGATCCCCGTGATCAGCGCCATGCAGCACAAGATCCGACTCGACCATGACATCTGGGACAAGGTCAAACTGATCGGCGAACAGATCAAGACCATGGATGCGACGCTCAATCGCGCCACCAGAAAGCCGGCCAAGGCCGACACCACGGAGTAACAGCCATGCCCACCCGCTTTCCCGTCGAGTTTTCGTTCAAGATTCTCGCGATCGCCCAGCAGCTGTCCGCCCGCGATGCCGATGGCACGCTGCTGTTTCATGCCAAGCAAAAGCTGTTCAAGTTCAAGGAATCGGTCACGCTGTTTGCCGACGAGGCACAGACCCGGCCGCTCTATCGCATCGATGCCGATCGCATCATCGATTTCTCGGCAAGCTATAGCGTCTCCGATCAGGCGGGCAGCCGGTTGGCGCAGCTGCGCCGGCGCGGCATGCGCTCGCTGTGGCGCGCCAGCTACGAGATCGAGCTGCCGGGGCTCGGCACGCTGGAGGTCAGCGAGGCCAACCCTTGGGTGCGCTTTGCCAACGGTCTCGTCGAGGAGATTCCGGTAGTCGGGATGCTGTCGGGGTACTTCCTGCATCCGCAGTATGACGTGCGCGACCACACCGGCCGTGTGCTGATGAGCCTGCGCAAGGAAGCCGCCTTCTTCGAAGGCCGCTACGTGCTGGAGCGCCACGTTCCACTGGGCGACGAGCCCGAACGCGCCATCACGCTGGCGCTGACCATGTTGCTGTTGCTCGAACGCGCACGCGGCTGACAACGCCATCCGACCCAACGAGGCACCCCATGTATTTCTGGCGACTCCAACCGCTGAAGCAGCACCTGCGTACACATGGTCTTTCCGAGTACCAGCAGTTTCTCTATTTAGTTGATATTCGTCGCGCTCAACGCTGCGGCGGTCGAGCTGATCGGCTATTCCCCCGATGACACCAGCGGTTTCTGGCGCTACCTGAACAGCGCCACCAATATCGCCATTCCGATCTGGGGCACCTGGTGGTGCTTCAACGCCAACGGTGGCAAACAAGGCACCCAGTTTCTCGCCAAGTACCTGAGCATCGGTTTCGTCGCCATGCTGCATTTCATCATGGTGCTGGTGATCGGCATCGTGGCCATCGTCGTACTTTTTGCGCTGCTCGCAGCCATCCATCCCGCTGCAGAGCGCGGTTCCGACGCGATGTTCACGCTGTTCGGCATGGCTTGGTATGTCGCGCTTTATCTCTATATGGCGCGCCACATCGGCGATACCGTGATGCCAGCCGCCGAGGAGGCAGCACATGCGTGAGTTCCTAGTCGAATACGTGGTCGGCTATTGCATCCTCGGCACACTGCTGGGTTCGATCGCTTACCTATATCTATGCGTGCGGCTTTACGACGTGTTCCAACGCCACTACCCACAACTGGTCGACAACATCCTCGGCGCCATGGACAGCAACATCGGCCAGGAATTTCGCGCGATCACGGTGATGCCACCGCTGCTGCGCTCGGCCTACATCGCCGAGCTGCCGAGTGCGCGACACCGCTACTGGTGCCATTTCACACGCGGGTTGGGCTACGCCTGGATCGCCTGCCTGGTGATGATTTTCGTGCCGTTCTTCCTCTAAACGGCCGGCGCGCCGCCGGGCTGTCCGGTTTCGACCTCGTGGCCATATGTTGTAAGGTTGTACCAGTACCGGACCTCTCCGGTGGCGACGCGAGGGAGCACGATGGTGGACGGCCTGACGAGATGGATCGCCTGCGGCGCGCTGTTGCTGACCAGTGTGCTCGCCAGTGCCGAAACCATCACCATCAATGCCGAGGACGACTGGAAGCCTTTTTCCTGGCGCGGCGCGCGCAACCAGGCGCAGGGCTACGCCACCGAGCTCGTGCGCGCAGCGTTCGCCAGCCAAGGCATCACCGTGCACTACAACGTGGTGCCCTTTGCCCGCTGCCTGCGCGAGGTGGAACAGGGCGCCAGCGTGGCCTGCTTCAACATCGAGATCACCGGCTATAACCGCGACCGCTTCCTCTGGCCCCGCACGCCGCTGATCGAGGAAGATCTCGCCATCTATGCGCGGGCAGACAGCCGCGGGCAGAACCTTGGCAGCAGCGATCTCGTCGGCAAGACCGTGGCGCTGACCAATGGCTACACCTACCCATCGGTGATCATGAACGATGCCGGCATCCTCAAGGACAACTCGCCCAGCGACGAGGCGCAGTTGCGCAAGCTGCTGAGCGGCCGGGTCGATTACGCGTTGCTCAACGCCACGCCAGCGCAGCTCCTGATCCGGCAGGAGCCGGCCTTTCGCGGCAAGATCAAGCGCGTGGGCCAGGTCAACCGTGCCCGCTTCTTTCTCGGCTTCTCGCTCAAACATCCGGAAGCCGAACGACTACGCACCCGCTTCGATGCCGGCATGGCCGCGTTGAAAGCCAGTGGCGATCTGCAGCGGATGGAGCAGGCGTTCAAGGCACGCCACCAGCTGCAGTAGCGTTCAATCGGCGCGCGGGTCCAGCGCCGCGCGGGCGGCTTCGCCGATGAAGACCAGCAGCATCAGCAAGGTCACCAGCACGGCAAAGGTCGACAGCGAGATCCACCACGCATCGAGGTTGGCCTTGCCCTGCGCCAGCAGTTCTCCGAGCGACGCTGTCGATGGCGGCACGCCAAGGCCGAGGAAATCGAACGCGGTCAGCGCCAGCACGGCGGCCGACTTGCGGAATGGCAGGAAGGCGATCACCGAGGTCAGCGAATTGGGCAAGAGATGGCGGTGGATGATCTGCCAGTCCGACAGACCCATCGCGCGTGCAGCAGTCACGTATTCCAGGTTGCGATTGCGCAGGAACTCGGCGCGCACATAGTCGGATAAGCCCATCCAGCCAAACACCGACAGCACTACGAACAGGATCCACACGCTGGGCTCGAACATCGACACGATGATCAGCAACAGGTACAGCTCGGGCAACGCGCCCCACACCTCAATCAGGCGCTGGCCGACGAGATCGACCTTGCCGGCGAAATAGCCCTGCAGCGCGCCGAAGAAGATACCGAGCAGCGTGCCGACGAAGGTCAGCGCGAGGCCAAACAGCGCCGACACTCTAAAGCCGTAGATCAACCGCGCCAGCACATCGCGCCCTTTCTCGTCGGTACCCAGCCAGTTCTCACGCGAGGGCGGCGCCGGATTGGGCTGGCTGGCAAAGTAGTTGAGCGTGTTCGGACCATAGCGGTTGGGCGTGAACAACGCCCAGTTGCCTCCCTGTGTAATGCGCGTCAGCACGTAAGGGTCGTGGTAATCGGCCGGGGTCGGGAAATCACCACCGAACGTGGTTTCCGGATAATCATGGATCAGCGGGAAGTAAAGCTGACCCTGATAGCGCACCACGATGGGCTTGTCGCTGGAAATCAGTTCGGCCACGCCGCTCAGCACCAGCATCACCAGGAACACGATCAGGCTGTAGTAACCCAGCCGCTGGCGCTTGAAGCGCGCCCAGGCACGCCGCCACGGCCCTTGCGGATTGCTGCTCATCGGCCAGCCCCCTCGAAGCGCAGGCGCGGATCGACCAGCACGTAGCACAGGTCGGACACCAGCCGGGTAAACAGCCCCAGCAGCGCGAACAGATAGAGCGAGCCGAGTACTACCGGGTAATCGCGCCGCACCACCGATTCGTACGACAACAGGCCCAGACCATCGAGCGAGAACAGCGTCTCGATCAGCAGGCTGCCAGTGAAGAAGGCGCCGATGAAGGCGGCCGGGAAGCCGGTGACGATGGGAATCACTGCGTTGCGGAACACGTGCCGGTACAGGATCTGCCGCTCGCCCAGCCCCTTGGCCCGAGCGGTGAGCACGTATTGCTTGCGGATCTCTTCCAGCATGCTGTTCTTGGTCAGCATGGCCACCGTGGCGAAGCTGCCCAGCACCATGGCAGTGACGGGCAGCACCAGGTGCCACAGGTAGTCGGTGACCTTGCCCAGGAAGGAGAGCTGCTCCCAGTCGTCTGAGGTGAGGCCGCGCAAGGGAAACAGCTGCCAGAAGCTGCCGCCGCCGAACAGCACCAGCAGCACCACGCCCAGGACGAAGCCGGGAATCGCATAGCCCACCATCAACATCACCGTGGTGACGAAATCGAAGCGGCTGCCATTGCGCATTGCCTTGGCCACGCCGAGCGGCACCGAGATCAGATAAGTGAGGAAGAAGGTCCACAACCCGAGCGAGACCGACACCGGCAGCTTAGAGACCATCAGCGACCATACGCTTTCGTGGTGGTAGTAGCTTTCGCCCAGGTCGAAGGTGGCACAGCGCTTGACCAGCTCCCAGAAGCGCTCGATCGCCGGTTTGTCGAAGCCGTACATCTTGCGGATCTCAGCCAATTGCTCCTCGTCCAGCCCACGCTGGCCTTGGTAGAGACTGCTGGAACGGCCACCGCCCGACGCTTCGCCGCCGCCTGCGCCGTGGGCCTTCATCTCGTACACCAGTTGCTCTACCGGCCCGCCGGGCACGAACTGCACCACGGCGAACGACATCAGCATCACGCCGAACAGCGTGGGAATCATCAGCGCCAGGCGCTTGAGGATGTAGTGGAACATGGTCAGTCCCTACCTTGCCGGTGGATGCGCCGCGGCTTCATCGCTGCAGCCACCATGTCGCCACCATCCATGATTCGGGCGAGTAATACAGCGGCAATTGCGCTGGCGGCGACATACGCCGGGTATAGGCAACCCGGTGCTCGGCGCTGAACCACTGCGGGATCACGTAGGCGCCGTGGCGCAACACCCGGTCGAGCGCATGCACGGCGGTGATGCGCTGCGCCCGGGTCTCGCTTGCAATCACGTCGTCGATCAGCGTATCCACCGCCGGATCGCGCACACCGGTGAAGTTGCCGCTGCCCTTGGTCGTCGCCGCCTTGCTGCCGTAATAGTCGTACAGCTCGTTGCCCGGACTCTGGCTGTCGGGGAAGCGCAGCGTGGTCATATCGAAATCAAAGCTGTCCATGCGGCGCTGGTACAGCGCGTAGTCCACTTGGCGCGGCCGTGCCTGGATGCCGAGCTTCTCCAGATTGCGCGCGTAGGCGAGGAACACCCGCAGCATGGGGCCGGAATCGTCGAGGAACTCGAATTCGAATGGCTGACCCTTTTGATTGCGCAAGGCGCCGTCGCGGTAGGTCCAGCCCGCTTCGGCAAACAGCGCACGGGCCTGGCGCAGGTTGTCGCGCAGGCTGTCCGGCGGCGTGGTTGTGGCCGGCTGCGGTGCCGGGCCGAACACAGCCGGATCAAGCTTGCGCCTGAGCGGATTGAGCAGCTTGAGTTCGTCCGTATCCGGCAGGCCACGCGCAGCCAGCTCGCCGTTGGACCAGAAGCTGTCGAGCCGGGTGTACTGGTTGTAGAAGAACTGCCGGTTCATCCACTCGAAGTCGAGTGCCAGCGCCAATGCTCGTCGCACCCGCAGATCGGCGAACTGCGGCTTGCGGGTATTGAGGATGAAGCCCTGCATGCCGGCCGTGTTGTGGTGGCGGAAGGCGCGCTTGACGAGCTCGCCGGTGGCGAACTTGCCGCCGATGTACTGACGCACCCAGTTCTTGGCGCTGTATTCGACGATGAAGTCGAATTCACCGGCCTTGAACGCCTCCAGCCGCGCCACCTCATCCTTGTAATAGCGGTAGGTGATGCGGTCGAAATTGAACATACCGCGGCGGGTCGGCAAATCCTTGCCCCAGTAGTCCGGGTTGCGCCGATAGGTGAGCTGGCGCCCATTCTGGTACTGCTCGATCAAATACGGGCCGCTGGTGATCGGCTTGTCCAGCGCGATCTTGTCAAACAGCTTGCCCCCGCCCCAGCGTTTGGAAAACACCGGCAAACCGCCCAGCACGATAGGCAACTCGGGGTTCTTGCGGCGGAATACATAGCGGATGGCGCGCGCATTGAGTATCTGGGCGCTCTTCACATCCACCAATTGCGCCGGAAACTGCGGCGAGACCAGCTTACTGTTCAGGATATCGAAGCTGTACTTCACGTCGGCCGCTGTCACCGGGCTGCCGTCGTTGAAGCGCGCCTTGGCATGCAGCCTGAAGGTGACGGATAGCCCATCCGGCGCCACGTCGACATCCTCGGCCAGCAGACCATAGCTGGTGGCAGGCTCATCGTCGCTGCCGATCAGCAAGGTTTCGAACATCAGATTGCCCAGGCCCGCCGCCGACGTGCCCTTCAGCAGGAAGGGGTTGAAGCTGTCGAAACTGGTGCGTCGGTCCGGGTTGGGTAACGTCAAGGCGCCGCCCTTGGGCGCATCCGGGTTCACATAGTCGAAATGGGCGAATCCCGAGGGGTATTTGGGCGCATAACCCAGCGCAAAAGCGTGTGCCGCCCGGGCAGCGGGCGACAACGACAGGCTCAGCAGCAACAGGATGGGCACAAGGCGCAGCATGCGACCCATCATAGCTCGCACTTGAGGCAGGGTCGATTCGTGCCCTACACGGCGCGCGCTTGCCGCAACACCGGGGCGCCAACCAGCTCGCGTGATAGAATCGGCGCGAGTTTTCACCGCCCCGCGTTCCATGCCCTATCTTGCGCTCGACACCACTACCGAACACCTCTCGCTGGCCGTGACGACGCCCGCCGGCGTGCTAGCGCGCGATTGGCTGGTTGGGCAGAAGCACGCAGAACGCACGCTGCCGGAGATCGAAGCGTTGCTCGCCGATGGCGGCATCGGCCGCGCCGATCTCGAAGGCATCGTCTACGGCATGGGCCCGGGCTCCTTCACCGGGCTGCGCATCGGTTGCGGCATCGCCCAGGGACTGGCCTTTGGCCTCGGCATCAAGCTGGTCGGCGTATCCACCTTGCTGGCACTGGCCGAAGGCTGTGGTGCCGAACGTGTCTACACCTGTCTCGATGCACGGATGAACCAGGTCTACGCCGCCGCCTACCAGCGTGACGGCGAAGGCTGGCGCGAAGCGATCGCCCCGGTCGTCTGCGACCCCGATACGGTAGCCGTGCCCGACAGCCAGGACTGGATCGGTGTGGGCAGCGGCTTCGGCGCCTATGGCGACGCATTGGCCGCCCGGCTGGGCGATACGCTCGCTGGCGTGCGGCCCGAACCATTCCCGCACGCCCGCCATCTGCTGGCACTGGCCTTGCCGGTGTTTGCCCGCGGCGAAGCGCTGGCGCCAGAGGATGCACCGCTCACCTATCTGCGCGACAAGGTCGCGCTGAAAACGCACGAGCGCGCCAAGGCATGAGCAGCCCGGTGTTGGACTACCGCGTGCTCGGGGCCGGCGATCTGCCGGCACTGCTGCTGCTCGACGCGGCGACCAACAGCCACTCGTGGCATCCGGATAATTGGCGTGATTCGCTGGCGCAGCACCTCTGCCTGGGCCTGTTCGATGGCGAGCAGTTGATCGGCTTCGCCGTCGCCAGCCGGGTGCTGGACGAAGCCGAGCTGCTTGCCATTGCCGTCGATCCGGCCCGCCAGGGCCAAGGCCTCGGCAAGGCGCTGCTGGGCGAGATATTCCGGCAGCTGTCACAGGCCGGCACCGCCAGCCTGTTCCTTGAAGTACGCGCCGGCAACGGTCGTGCGCAGGCGCTGTACGAGGCGGCCGGTGGTTGCGAGACCGGCGTGCGCCGCAACTACTATCCGCAGCCGGGTGGCGGTCGCGAGGATGCGCGGCTCTACGCCTTCACGCTGGCAGGCCACTTCGCATGAGCCGCCGCGACCTGGTGCTCGCCGAACTCGGGCTCACGCCGTTGTGGGTGCGCCCCAGGCTGATCTCGACAGCCCCGGTCGAAGCTGCTCCGCCCCCCCCGCAGGCCGCGACATCCGCCACCTCCTCCCCGCCCGTTGTGGCTGCGACCACTAGTGCCGCGCAGGCGCGTGCCGCATTGGTGGCGGAAGCCCCGACAGCGCCACGCATGCCCGTGCCTGCCCCTGTCGCCGCGACCACACCTGTGCCGTCGGCTGCACAGCGGGCTGGTGCACCGGTGCAGCATGCCAAGCTGTCGGTCGGAGAAGGCGAGCGCGCCATGCGCATTGCGCAGCTCGATTGGCAGGCCTTGCAGGCTGAAGTCTCCAGCTGTACCGCCTGTGGCCTGTGCCAGACCCGTACGCAGACCGTGTTCGGCGTCGGCAACCCGCAGGCCGAGCTCTTGGTGGTGGGCGAAGCGCCGGGTGCCGAGGAGGATCGCCTGGGTGAGCCCTTTGTCGGCGCCGCCGGCAAGCTGCTCGACAACATGCTCGCCGCCATCGGCGAGAAGCGCGGCGAACGCGTGTTCATCGCCAACGTGCTCAAATGCCGCCCACCGGGCAACCGCAACCCGCAGGCCGAGGAGGTGCTGCAATGCGCGCCGTTCCTTGCCCGCCAGATCGCGCTGGTCCAGCCCCGGTTGATCTTCGCCGTCGGCCGCTTCGCCATCCAGACGCTGCTGCAGACCGAGGCACCGGTCGGCGCGTTGCGTGGCAAGGTGCATGAAGTCGACGGCATCCCGGTGGTGGTCGGCTATCACCCGGCCTATCTGCTGCGCAACCTGCCTGACAAGGCCCGCGCCTGGCGCGACCTGCTGCTGCTCGAGGCAGAACTCACCAAGCGCTCGACCCCGCCACAGCAGCAAAATCCATAAGCCTACCGTTGCCGCGTGGCGCGGGAACGGCCAATGGCTTATCAAGGTAGGAACCCGCCGAGCGATTCGCCCGTCATGCCGATGCGCCCCCGCCTCCACCACCTGCTGCGCCTTGCCGTCATCGCCTTGGCGCTGAGCGTGATCGCGCTGGATTTCATGCTGGCAAGCCGGCTCGAGCATCACGCCCGTGACAGCCTGCGCATTCGTGCCGAGCAGGATCTGCAGCGCAACATCACCTTGGTCAACCATTGGCTGGATGTCCGCCAGCAGGCGCTGCGCGGCGTGGCGGCACTGTTTCTCGCCTCCGACGACGTTTCCGCACAGGAATACGCGCGCGCGGCCACGGTATTGCAGGCCGCAGCCGAAGGCGGCCGTGCCGTGGGCCTGGCCTACGCCGAGGAGGATGCCCATGGGGTGCTGCGGCTGCGCTACAACGCCCGTGGCATCAATGCGCCGATCGGCGCGGACCTCACGCGCGATGCCGCGCTGACCGGGTTGCTGCCGCAAGCGCAGGTCGGCAACGTGCAGGTGCTGCTCGGCCCTGTGGTCCAGGCCGCCGGTGGCGAGACCTGGGCCTATTACGCCTACCCACTGGCGCGCCAGGGCCGGCGCGCGCTGGTGTTCACCCGGGTGGATTTCGACGACCTGGCTGCCGCCCTGCCCCGCTTTGGGCTGCAGCTGCGGCTGGCCGTCGCCAGCGACAGCCGCACACCCGTGTTCGTGATCGGTGAGGCACGGGCGGCGCCGGGCACGCTGTTCACCATCAACCAGGAAACCATGCGCAGCAACAGTCGCTGGCGCTGGCTGGGCGACGTCACGGCCGGCGGGCTCGGTGGCGAGGACTACGGCCACTGGCTTGCCAATGCAGTGCGCTGGGGCGGGCTGCTGACCATCCTGCTGCTGGGCGTGGGCACGCTGGTGCTGCTCGAGCTCTACGCGCGCAGCCAACGCCGTGAGCTGGCACTGGAGCTGGCACGCGGCCAGCTCGAGGAAAGCGAATGGCATTACCGCACGCTGGTCGACCAATTGCCCGGCGCCGTGTTCCGTTGCCGGGCGGACGCACAATGGACCATGCTCTACCTGAGCCCCGCCATCACCTCGCTGACCGGCCTGCCGCCCGATGCGCTGATCCACAATCGTGACCTCACCTTCGCCGACCTGATCCATCCAGCTGATCGCCAGCTGGTGGCGCATGAGATCCGCCATGCCCTCGTCAGCGAGGAAACCTACGAGATCGAGTACCGGTTGTTGCCGCCCGACGGTGAGGTACGCTGGGTATACGAGCGGGGCCGCAGCATCCATCTGGGGACCGAGCGGGTGATCGACGGCGTGCTGCTCGACATCGGCGAAAAGAAGGCCGCCGAGGCCGCCCAGGCCGAGGCCAGCGCCACGCTGCGCGCCATCGTCGACAACACTCCCAACGTGGCAATCCAGGGCTACGATGCCGAAGGCCGTGTGCTGTTCTGGAATCGCGCCAGTGAGAAGCTGTTCGGTTGGCATGAGCACGAGGCAGTCGGCCGGCTGGCCTCGGAGTTCATGTTCAGCGAAGTGGACCATCACAACTTCCTCGGCGTGCTGCACCATATCGCCAACACCGGCGAGGCCACTGAGCCGACCGAATGGCCGGTGACGCGGCGCGACGGCAGCACCGCCTGGACGCTGTCGACGCAGTTCCAGATCACCCGGCCCAATGGCGCGCCGACCTATGTCTGCATGGATGTCGACATCACCGTGCGCAAGCAGTACGAAGACGAGCTGCGCCAGACGCGCGACCGGCTGGAAGACCTGGTGCAAGAACGCACCGGCGAGCTGTCGGCGGCCAATATCGAGCTCAAGCAGGCAATGGCCCAGCTGGTGCAATCCGAAAAGCTCGCCTCGCTCGGCAATTTGGTCGCCGGCATCGCCCACGAGCTGAACACGCCGCTCGGCAATACGGTCACTGTCTCGTCCACGCTCAAGCAAAAGGTCGCCGAGTTCCGCACGCTGCTGCACGAAAACCGGCTCAAGCGCTCGGAACTGGAAGCCTTTATCGAGACCAGCACCGAGGCGGCACTGCTGATCGAGAAAAGTGCACAGCGCGCCAGCGAGCTGATCAGCAACTTCAAGCAGGTGGCGGTCGATACCGCCAGTACGCGCCGCCGGGTGTTCGACCTCAAGCAGACTGTCGACGAAGTGATGTCCACGCTGCGCCCGCAGTTCAAGCACACCCCGCACCAGGTCGACGTGGCGCTGCCACCCGGCGTGCAGCTGGAGAGCTATCCCGGCCCGCTGGAACAGGTGCTGACCAACCTCGTGACCAACTCGCTGGCGCACGGCCTCTCGGCCGAGAGGCCCGGCCATATCCGCATCAGTGCAGCGTTGGCCGACGAACGCACGGTGCAGTTGGTTTATCAGGACAACGGCTGCGGCATTCCGGAAACACTGCGCCGGCGGGTGTTCGACCCGTTCTTCACCACCCGGCTCGGCCAGGGCGGTAGCGGCCTCGGCCTCTATATCGTCTACAACCTGATATATGGCGTACTGGGCGGCAAGCTGGCCCTGGACGACGCGCCAGGCGGTGGCGCCCGCTTCACCGTGCTGCTGCCGTTGACTGCTCCGCAACCGCAGGAAGACCATGAGCCATCATCCTGACGATGACCTGCAGCTGATCGCCGAAGACGGCGCCAGACCGCATGTGCCGCACGAGCGCTGGGCCGTGCTGGTGATCGACGATGACGACGAAGTCCACGCCGCGACCCGCTTCGCCTTGTCGCATCACCTCATCCTCGGCCGCGAGCTCGAGCTGGTGCATGCCCGCTCCGCTGCCGAGGCCCGCACAGTGCTCGCGCAGCGGCAAGACTTCGCGGTGATCCTGCTTGATGTGGTGATGGAAACCGGCGATGCCGGCCTCACCCTGGTCGGCTACATCCGCGACGTGCTCAAGCTCACCGAGTGCCGCATCATCCTGCGCACCGGGCAACCGGGCTACGCGCCCGAGCTCACCGTCTTCAACAACTACGACATCAACGACTATCGCACCAAGGCCGAGCTCACCCACACCCGGCTGATCACCGCCATCACCGCGGCGCTGCGCAGCTACGACCAGATCCGCACCATCGCCGAGAACCGGCGCGGCCTGGAGCTGATCGTGCGCGCGGTGGCGGACCTGATGGAACAGCACGCGCTGACCCAGTTCGCCGAAGGCGTGCTGACCCAGCTCACCGCGCTCTTGAAGCTGCCGCTCGACGGCATCGTCTGCGCGCAGCGCGGCTCGCCGTTCGACGATTCGGAACGCGAGCGACTCTACATCGTCGGCGCAGCCGGGCGGCTTGCGCCCTTGATCGCCGCCCCGCTCGAATCGCTGGATGACGCCCGGGTCCGGCAGGCCATCGAGCAGACCATCCAGTTCGGTGTGCACCAGTTCGCCGACGACCACACCACGCTCTATCTGCGCGGCGCCGAGCAGGAAGGTGCCGTGTTCCTCGAAACCCGCCAGCCGCTGTCCGACGCCGATCGCCAGCTGGTGGAGGTGTTCGCCGCCAATATCTCGGCCTGTTTCTCCAACCTCAATTACGTCGAGAAACTGAATTTCGCCGCCTATCACGATGCGCTCACGCATCTGTCCAACCGGTCGCGCTTCATCGTCCAGCTCGAACAGGCATTGCGTGATGGGAACGGCGACCAGGTGGCGCTGCTGATCGACATCGATCACTTCGCCGACATCAACGACGGTCTAGGCCATGACGTTGGCAACGAACTCTTGGTGGCCGTCGCCACCCGGCTGGAGACCAACCTGTCACCGGCCTGCCGGCTGGCACGCATCGGCGCCGATGTGTTCGGCGTGCTTGGCCCGACCGACCAGTTGCAGCCGCAGCAGTTGCTGACGCTGTTCCACATCCCGTTCGAGGTCGGCGAGCACCTGCTACCGGTTTCGGTCAAGCTCGGCTACTGCCGGCTGCGCGAGGGCGGCGGCTCCGGCTTCATGCTGCTCAAGCGTGCCAGCATCGCGCTCAACCGGGCGAAGAAGCATGTCTCCAGCGATTTCGACCACTTCAGCAGCGAGATGGAGGAGCACACCCGTTGGCGGCTCGACCTGATCCGCCAGCTGAAGCACGATTTCCATGCCGGACGCCTCGTCGTCTGGTACCAGCCGCAGGTGGAAATCCAGAGCGGCGCGGTGATCGGTGTCGAGGCGCTGCTGCGCTGGCCGGGCGAGAACGGCTTCGTCCAGCCACCGTCGGTGTTCATCCCGCTGGCCGAATACTCCGGCCTGATCGTCGAAATCGGCGATTGGGTGCTGCACGAGGCCTGTTCTGCCTATCTGGCGCTCGCCGCCGTGCAGGACCGTCCGGTGCGCATTGCCGTGAACGTGTCGATGCCGCAGTTCCGCGCCGGCGATCTCACCGAACGCGTGGCGAGCCTGCTCGGCAGCCGCCGTGTGCCGCCCTCGGCGCTGGAGCTGGAGATCACCGAGAGCATCGCCATGGATGAGCCGAAGACGGTGGTGGCCGCGCTGGAAAGCCTGCGCATGCTCGGCATCAGCATCGCCATCGACGACTTCGGCACCGGCTACTCGTCGCTGGCGCAGCTGCGCGCACTGCCAATCGACCGGCTGAAGATCGACCGCGCCTTCGTCGACGAGATCCGCGACGGCAAGGGCGGCCTCTTTGCCGAAACCATTGTCACGCTGGCCAAGAAGCTGGGACTCGGCATCGTGGCCGAAGGCGTCGAGACGCCGGAACAGGCGGGCTTCCTGCGTGCACTGGGCTGCGGTGAGGCGCAGGGCTATTTCTACGCCAAGCCGATGCCGCTGAACGAACTGACGGAGTGGCTGGCGGCGCGCCAGCGGCACTAGGCCCGCGCGCTCACACCGGCCACAGTGGCGGCTCGTCCATCGCTGCCACCTGCTCGCGCAGCGCCAGGATGTGATCCTGCCAATAGCGCTGGGTGTTGAACCAGGGGAAGGCGTGCGGGAACGCCGGATCGTCCCAGCGCTGGGCCAGCCAGCCGGCGTAGTGGATCAGCCGCAATGTGCGCAGTGCTTCGATCAGGTAAAGCTCGCGCGGATCGAACTCGCAGAAATCCTCGTAGCCCGCCAGCACATCAGCCAGTTGCCGCACCCGGTCCTCGCGCTCACCGGATAGCAGCATCCACAAGTCCTGCACCGCCGGGCCCATGCGGGCATCATCCAGGTCGACGAAATGCGGGCCATCGGGCGTCCACAGCATGTTGCCGCCGTGCACGTCGCCATGCAGCCGGATCGCGGGCACCGTGCCGGCGCGCTCGTAGCAATACGCCACCCCCTGCAGCGCCTGATCGACCACGCTGCGATAGGCCGGCAGCAGGTCATCCGGCACGAAGCTGCCGGCGAGCAATAGATCGCGTGGCGCCGCGCCGAAGGTCTGCGGTGTCAGCGCTGGGCGTTCGGCAAACGGCCGTACCGCGCCGACGGCATGGATGCGGCCAAGAAAGCGGCCGAGCCATTCCAGCGTGTCCGGCTGGTCGAGCTCCGGCGCCCGCCCGCCGCGGCGGGGAAACACCGCGAACAAAAAACCCTGATGCGCGAACAACGTGCGGCCATCCTGTGCCAGCGGCGCGACCACCGGAATCTCGTGTGCCACCAGTTCGGCGGCGAATGCATGTTCTTCGAGGATCTGCGCCTCGCTCCAGCGCCCCGGGCGATAGAACTTGGCAATGACTGGCGGCTCGTCGTCGATGCCAACCTGGTAGACACGGTTCTCATAGCTGTTGAGGGGGAACTGGCTGCCGCTGGTGCGATAGCCGATGCAATCGAGGGCATCGAGCACGCAATCGGGCGTGAGCGCGGCATAGGGATGAGTCATCAGGTGACCGTGGCGCGTTGCATGAAGGCCGGATTATCCCATGCCCGGCTCGCCAGCACGTCGGTCAACGCCGCGGCGGCATCCCACACGTCGACGAAGCGGGTATAGAGCGGGGTGAAGCCGAAGCGCAGGATGCCCGGTTCGCGATAGTCGCCGACGATGCCGCGCGCGATCAGTGCCTGGAACCATGGCATAGCCCTGTTCATGGTAGAGGCTGACCTGGCTGCCCCGCGCCGCGTGCTCGCGCGGCGTGACCAGCTGCAGCGCCGGGCATTGCGCCTCGACCAGCGCGATGAAGAGATCGGTCAGCGCCAGCGACTTGGCGCGCAAGATGGCCATGGTGGTGTGTTCGAACACATCCAGCGAAACACCCAGCAACGCAGAGCCCAATGGCGACGGCGTGCCGGAGAGAAAGCGGGCAATACCATCGGCCGCCTGAAATTGTGGCGCCATCGCGAATGGATCGGCATGCCCCCACCAGCCGGACAAGGGCTGCGGCAGGTGCTGGTGCCGCTTGGGCACCCAGAGGAAAGCCGGCGCGCCGGGGCCTGCATTCAGGTATTTGTAGCTGCAGCCGACGGCGAAATCGGCTCCACAGCCGTTGAGATCGACCGGCACCGCCCCGGCCGAATGCGCCAGATCCCAGATCACCAGCGCGCCCTGGGCGTGGCATTGGATAGTCAGGCCGGCCATATCGTGCATGGCACCAGTACGATAGTTGACGTGGGTGAGCAACACGACGGCGACGTCGTCGTCGATGGCCTTCGCCAGGTCAGCCGCATCGTCGACCAGGCGTAGCGTGTAACCTGCATCGAGCTGGGCGATCAGGCCCTGCACGATATAAAGATCGGTGGGGAAGTTGCTGCGCTCGGACACGATCACCCGGCGTCGCGGCGTGCGCTCGCGTTGCAGCGTGAGCGCAGCGGACAGCAGCTTGAACAGGTTGACCGAGATCGAATCGGTGACCACCACTTCACCGGGCGCAGCGCCGATCCACGGTGCCAACCGGTCGCCAATGCGGCGTGGCGCAGCGTACCAACCGGCCGCGTTCCAGCTGGCGATCAGCCCTTGCCCCCATTCGTGCTCGATCAGCGCGGCGATCCGTGCCTTGGCCGCATGCGGCAGTGCGCCGAGCGAGTTCCCATCGAGATAGATGCCAGGGGGGAGATCGAAGGCGTTGCGCAGCGACGCGAGTTCATCATGGGCGTCGAGCGCAAGGGCGTGGGAGCGGGTCAGCATGGGGCAACCGGACAAGGGCGATGCCCCATGCTAACCGCAGCGGATGCAACCGAGCCGCTGCGGAAATCCCGCAGGCGGCCGTAGCTCAATGCAAGGTGTCGTCGGCCTGGCTCCAGCCTTCGTCCGGATTGAAGGCATTCAGCGCAGGTGCGAGCTCGGCCGTACGCTCGCCCAGGTCACGCTCGTACACCACGCCCTCGTGGTTGACGATGAAGGTCTTCACCCCGGATACCGCGTATTCCGCCGGCCAGGCGACCACGGCGAAGCCACCGAGCAGATAACCCTTAGCGACGTAGTCATAGGCGCCGCCCTCTGCTGCCGGGCCCTGGCGGGTCAGCAAGCGATAGTAGTAGCCGTGATACGGCGTCGCCACCTCGCCACGCTTGCGATAGCCTTCGCGGAACGCGTCGGCCACCAGCTCGCCCAAGGGGCTGGGTTGCCCATCCGGCGCCTTCACCGCGTCCGACCAATAAAGGCCATCCCGCTTGCCCGGGCTGCTGACGATGCGACGGGCGTAGTGCAGCAGCTTCGCATTGTCCGGGTTGCGCTGATAGTACTCGCGCTGTGCATCAACGAGCGCGAGGCTGACCTGGATGGCCGACAGCTCGTTGAAACCGATACGGCGATTGATCAGCTCCTCAGCGCCAGCCGGAGTATCGAAGGCCCAAGTGCCGAAGGCGTTCTTCAGCGGAATCGGGAACGGCCAGCCGTCCTCCCCCACTTCCAGCACGCGAGCGCCCGGCCCCGTTTCGCTCAACTTCTGCCCCGCCTTCAACGCAGTCAGGAAGCGCTCGCGCGCCTGTTGATCAGCCACAGCGTCGCCGGAATCCAACAGCGTATGCGCCTCGTCGCCGAACAATGCCAGCAGTGCGTTCTCGTCATGCTGCTCCAGTGCTGCTTGCAGTGCGGCCACTGCTTCCTCGGGTGTGGCGAAATGGCGCTCAGCAGCATGGGCCTGTGGCACTGCCAGCGACAGCAGCAGAGTCAGGGCGGTCAGGGCGCGTGGCAGCAGGTTTTGAATGGTATGGGTCATGGTGGTCCTCCTTAGCGACGGCCGCCGCGGCCGCCACCGCCGGTGGAGCGGGTGGGGCGTTGTGCGGTGGAACGGCTGGCCTGGCCACGGTTGCTGGCGGCACGGGTCGCATCGGCGCCCCGGTCGGAGCCTTGGAAGGCCTGGTCACGCTGCGGGGCACGATTGGTCGATGCAGCACCGCTCTGGCGATCTCGCGACTGGGTATCGCGCGACTGGACATCACGGGTATGCCCATCACGGTTCTGCGGGCGTTGACCACTCTGTGCCCGATCACCGCCTTGCGCGCGATCCCGTTCGCGGCTCTGCGCAGTGGTGCGATCGACGGCATCGCGATCGACCTGATTCAGGTTCTTGCGCTCGGCATCGGCCCGGCCGCGGAATTGTTCACGGCTGTCCGCACCCTGCTTGCCGCTGCGGTTGAACTTCTGCTGGGTGGCGTTATCGCGGTACTGCACACCCTTGCGGTGCGTGCTGTCGTGATTCCACTCGCGGTTGCTGATGTTGGTGCGGTTGAAGTTGTTGTAGCGGTTCACGTCGATATCGATGTCGCCGCCACCCCAGTTGCAGTTGCCCCACAGCGCCGAGCCAATGGCCACGCCGACCGTGAAGGAAAAGAAGCTCGCAGCAGCGGTGTAGCCCGGCGGATACCAGTAATACGGCGTGTAGGCCGGATACGGCCAGGCCCCATAGACCACGGTGGGATTGTAGGTGGGCACATAGACCACCTCGGGTTGCGTCGGCTCGATCTTGATCACTGTGGTGCCGGAGGAGGATGCCTCGGTGGTGACCTTCTGCTCCTTGCCGGATTTCAGGTTGCCTTCGGCCTGTGCCTTGGCGCGCAAGCGCTGCACCGCATCCATCACCTCCTTCTGCTGTGCCAGCACCGCATCGCCCAGCTGCTGCGTCCAGTCGAGCTTGTCGTTCATCATCTGCAGCACTTGCGGGAAGGCAGCCAGCGATTTCACGCTGGCGTCCCAGCTTTGCTTGGTCATCGCGTCTTCCAGCGCCTTGTCCTTGACGTTGGGGTTGGCCTTGGACCAGCGCGCCGCCTCGACCACCTCCAGCGGGTAGGTCGCGGCCATCATGATCTGCGCCACCAGGGCATCCGGATACAGGGCGATCGGCGCGGCGAGCTGTTCCAGCTGCTCGGGCTTGAACGGTTTGGCGTCGTCCGCCTGTGCCCAGGGCATGCCCAGGCACAGGGCAAACAACAACAGCACGGTACGTATGGCACGACTCATGGTTTGCTCCCTTTCATGTCAGCAGTGACATGAATATAAGTCAGCGGCATATCACCCGAAAGAACATGTGCGTAAAAAAGCCGCCCTCTTCGGGGCGGCTCGCTTTGCCGGGCGGTTCAATGCTTGGCGTGCAGCCCGCACTCCTTGAACTCGGGGTTCTCCCACCACCAGCGTCCGGCGCGAACATCCTCGCCCATCGCGACGGACCGGGTACAGGGTGCGCAGCCAATCGACGGGTAGAACTGGTCGTGCAGCTTGTTGTACGGCACGTCGTTGCCCTTGATGTAGGCCCAGACGTCCTTCTCGGTCCACTCCAGCAAGGGGTTGAACTTGGCAAGGCCGTTGCCATCGTCCCATTCCTGGTGCGCCATGTCGGTGCGCGTCGGCGACTGCTCGCGACGCAGGCCGGTGATCCAGGCCTTCTTGCCTTCGAGCGCGCGGGCCAGCGGTTCGAGCTTGCGAATGCGGCAGCATTCCTTGCGCAATTCGACCGATTCGTAAAAGGCGTTGATGCCGTTCTGGTTCACGTAGCGCTCGACACTGGCAGCGCTCGGGAAAAAAGTGACCACCTGCGCCGCCGGATAGGTTTCGCGCACCTTGGCCATCAGGTCGTAGGTTTCGGCCGGCAGCCGGCCGGTATCGAGGCTGAACACCTCGATATTGAGCTGGTGCCGGGCGATCAGGTCGGTGATCACCATGTCCTCGGCGCCAAACGAATTGGCAAACACCGCCGGGCTGAACTCGGCCTCGACGCGTCGCAGCACCGCCAGCGTTTCGGCGAGCTTCTGTTCCAGATCCATCATGTGCTCCAGGAGACCGCTGCGCGATCAAAACACCAGTTTCGCACCGATCAGGGCGAGCATGCCAGCCAGGACCGGACGCAGAATGTGATCGGGCATGCGACCGGTAAGCTTGCTGCCCACGTAGATGCCGGGCAGCGAGCCGATCAGCAGGTTGGCGAGCAGATGCCAGTCGATATTGCCGAGCCCAGCGTGGCCCAGGCCCGCAACCAGCGTCAGCGGCACGGCATGGGCGATCTCGGTGCCGACGAGGCGCGCGGTCGGCAGCAGCGGGAACAGCAGGAACAGCGCGATGGTGCCGATGGCACCGGCGCCGATCGACGACAGCGTGACAATCACGCCGAGCAGCACGCCGGTGGCCACGGTGGCCCACAGCCGACGTGGGCCGCCATACAGCGTCTCGCCGACGCCGATGTGGTGCTGGGCAAAGCGCAGCAGTTGCTGCTTGAAGACGATGGCAACTGCCGTCACCAGCAGTGCAATGCCGAGCGAGTGCTTGATCACCGCATTCACCACGGCGGTATCGGCGCGCAGTGCGTGCAGCGCCAGCACGGTCAGCAGGGCGGCGGGCACGCTGCCGGCTGCCAGCCAGCCACAGATCTTCCAGTCGATATTGCGCTGCTTCTGGTGGACATAGACCCCACCCGCCTTGGTGATCGACGCATACAGCAGATCGGTGCCCACGGCCGTGGCCGGATTAACCCCGAAGAACAGCAGAATGGGGGTCATCAGCGACCCGCCGCCGACACCGGTCATGCCCACGATAAAGCCGACCACGAGGCCGGCAACAATGAATCCGATTTCCATGTTGCGCCGATCTTAAATGAAGCGGCGATGATAGCAGCGGGAATATTCGTCCTTATACTGATGTGTTACGATTTTAGAAGCACAGGTTATTTTGACGATTGAATTGGGGGAAAGGCCATGAAGCTGCAGCAACTGCGCTATCTGGTCGAAGTGGCGCGCCAGGGGCTGAATGTCTCGGAAGCGGCAGAAAAACTGCATACCTCGCAGCCGGGGATTTCCAAGCAGATCCGCCTGCTGGAAGACGAGCTCGGCGTGCAGATCTTCATCCGCAACGGCAAGCGCGTGGTCGACGTGACCGCGCCGGGCCGCGAGATCCTGAAGATTTCCGAGCGCATCCTGTTGCAGGCGCAGAACCTCAAGCGCATCGGCGAAGAATTCGTCAACGTGGAAGGAGGCAGTTTGACCATCGCCACCACCCACACCCAGGCCCGCTACGCATTGCCCGCCACCGTGAAGGCCTTCCTCGAGCGTTATCCCAAGGTGCGGCTCTCGATCAAGCAGGGCAGCCCGACGCAGATCAGCGAGATGGTCGTCGATGGCGAAGCGGATCTCGCCGTCGCTACCGAGGGCATCGATCACTACCCCGAGCTCGCCATGCTCGACTGCTACGACTGGAACCGCAGCGTGGTCGTGCCCAATGCGCATCCGCTGGCGGCGCTTGGCCGCACGCTCACGCTGGCCGACATCGCCGCCTACCCGCTGATCACCTACGACTTTGCCTTCACCGGCCGCAGCAAGATCAACCAGGCCTTCGAGCGCTTGGCGCTCACGCCCAACGTGGTGCTCACTGCCATCGATACCGACGTGATCAAGACTTACGTGCGGCTCGGCCTTGGCATCGGCCTGATCGCCGCCATGGCCTACGAGCCCGATCACGACCGCGATCTGGTCTGCATCGACGCAGGCCACCTGTTCGAGAAATCGACCACCCACATCGGTGTGCGCAAGGATGCCTATCTGCGCGGCTACGCCTTCGATTTCATCGAGCTGTTCGCCCCGCACCTCACGCGCGACGTGATCCGCGACAATCTGCTGTGCGAGCCGAGCGACGCAGACGACGAATAGGCCTTCTGCGGCACCAATAAAAAACCGGCCTCTGGGCCGGTTTTTTATTGCATCAACGCTCGCTTACATTTCTTCCAGCACCGCGATACCCAACAGGCCCAAGCCTGTTTTCAGCGTGTTGGCCGCAGCAGCGCACAGCGCCAAGCGGCTGGCGCGGGTTTCGCCATCCGACTTCAGCACCGGGCAGGCCTCGTAGAAGCGGCTGAATCGCGTCGCCAGTTGATACAGGTAGGCGCAGAGGAAATGCGGGCAGGTTTCTGCCGCCACCTGCGACAGCAGATCCGGGAACTGCGCCAGCTGCAGCGCCAGCGCGTGCTCGGCAGGCTCGGTCAGTACCAGCTTGGCGTGGTGATCGAAGCTACCGGCGGCGCGGAAGATGCTGGCCAGCCGCGTATACGCGTACTGCAGGTAGGGTGCAGTGTTGCCCTCGAAGGACAACATGGTGTTCCAGTCGAAGATGTAATCGCTGGTGCGGTGCTTCGAGAGGTCGGCGTACTTCACCGCGCCGATACCGACGGCGCGGGCGATGCTGCGGCGTTTCTCCTCGGCCAGATCCGGATTCTTCTCGCTGACGAGATCAAACGCGCGGCGCTCGGCTTCGTCCAGCAGCTCCACCAGCTTCACCGTGCCGCCGGAGCGGGTTTTGAACGGCTTGCCGTCCTCGCCCATCATGGTGCCGAAGGCGACGTGCTCGGTGGCGATGTCGTCCCCGATGAAGCCCGCCTTGCGGCCCAGCGTGAAGAGCTGCTGGAAATGCAGGCCCTGGCGCGCGTCGACCACGTACAACAGGCGCCGGGCACCGAGCTTCCCGGCGCGATAGCGCAGCGCGGCGAGATCGCTGGTCGAATAGAGATAACCACCATCCTGCTTCTGGATGATGTAGGCCTGCGCCTCGCCTTCCTTGTTCTTGAATTCGTCGAGGAACACCACCTGAGCGCCCTGATCCTCGGTCAGCAAGCCCTTGGCACGCAGGTCGGTCACCACGCGCGGCAGATCGTCGTTGTACGCCGATTCGCCCATCACGTCGTCGCGTTGCAGTTGCACGCCCAGGCGCTCGTACACTGCCTCGCAGTGGGCCAGCGACACTTCGAGGAAACGCTGCCACAGCGCGCGCACCCGCACATCGCCGCCCTGCAGCTTCACCACGTAGTCGCGGGCGCGATCAGCGAAGGCAGCGTCTTCGTCGAAGCGCTGCTTGGCAGCGCGGTAGAAACCTTCCAGGTCATCCAGCGCCAGCTCGTCGCTGCCGGCCTGTTCGGTCTCGACCAGGTAAGCAGTCAGCATGCCGAACTGCGTGCCCCAGTCACCCACGTGGTTCTGCCGCACCACTTGGTCGCCGCGGAAGGCCAGCACCCGCGCCAGCGCGTCGCCGATGATGGTCGAGCGCAGGTGACCGACGTGCATTTCCTTGGCGAGGTTAGGCGACGAATAGTCGATCACCACCTTGTCGCCAGCGTGGCGACCGGTGCCGAGCTGCACATCCGCCTGCTGGCGCATCACGGTGCCGGCGAGGAAATCGTCGGCCAGCGTGATGTTGATGAAGCCCGGACCGGCGATCTCGATCTTGCTGGCAATCCCGTCGAGCTGCAGCGCAGCCACCACCTTGGTAGCGAGCTCGCGCGGATTGGACTTCAGCGCCTTGGCTGCGCCCATCACCCCATTGGCCTGATAGTCACCGAACTCCGGTTTGGACGACGGTTGGACCACCGGGGCGGCGTCGGGCGCACCGGCGGCGGCCAGGGCGGCCGCCACGCGGCTGGAAAGGAGCTCGTGCAAGGTCATGAGGGTCTCGGGCAAATCGCAAAAGCGCCATTCTACCGGATTCCGCCCACCTGCTTGCCGGGCCGGGACGGGCGCATTGCGGTAGAATCGCCCGCCTGATGTCGACCGTTGCCCAGCCCTCCCCCACCGCCCAGCAAGTGCTGGAACACGTGTTCGGTTACCGCGCCTTTCGCGGTGCGCAGGCCGCCATCGTCGACACGCTGGCCGCTGGCGCCGATGCACTGGTGCTGATGCCCACCGGCGGCGGCAAATCACTGTGCTACCAGGTGCCGGCGTTGCTGCGCGATGGCTGTGGCGTGGTGGTGTCGCCGCTGATCGCGCTGATGCAGGACCAGGTCGATGCGCTGCGCGAGCTGGGCGTGGCCGCGGCCTTCCTCAATTCCACGCTCGATGCGGATGCCGCCCGCGAGGTGGAGCGCGCCTTTGTCACCGGCGAGCTCAAGCTGCTTTACGTTGCACCCGAGCGCCTCGTCACACCGCGGTTCCAGTCGTTGTTGACCCGCGCACGCATCGCGCTCTTCGCCATCGACGAGGCGCATTGCGTCTCGGCCTGGGGCCACGATTTCCGCCCGGAATACCTGCAGCTCTCGGTCCTGGCCGAGCAGTTCCCCGGTGTGCCGCGGATCGCGCTCACCGCCACCGCCGATCACGCCACGCGCCAGGACATCATCGGCCGGCTGCGGCTGGAGGAGGCGAGCCAGTTCGTTTCCAGCTTCGATCGACCCAACCTGCGCTACACCATCGTCGAGAAGAAAAGCGCGCGCGAGCAGCTGCTCGCCTTCATCCGCCGTGAGCACGAGGGCGATTCGGGCATCGTCTACTGCCTGTCGCGCAAGAAGGTGGAGGACACCGCCGCCTGGCTGCGCAGCAAGGAAATCAAGGCCCTGCCCTACCACGCCGGCATGGATGCCGAAACGCGCGCGCGCAACCAACAGATCTTCATCCGCGACGAAGGCGTGGTCATGGTCGCCACCATCGCCTTCGGCATGGGCATCGACAAGCCAGATGTGCGCTTCGTCGCCCATCTCGACCTGCCCAAGAGCATCGAGAACTACTACCAGGAAACCGGCCGTGCCGGCCGTGATGGCGCCGCCGCCGATGCCTGGCTGGCCTATGGCCTGAACGACGTGATGCTGCTCACCGAGATGATCGAGGGCGGCAACAGCGCCGATGAGCAAAAGGCGGTCGAGCGCGCCAAGCTCTCGGCCATGCTCGGCCTGTGCGAAGCCACCGGCTGCCGCCGCATCGCGCTGCTCGGCTATTTCGGCGAGGAGACCGGCGCCTGCGGCAACTGCGACAACTGCCTGAATCCACCGCAGCTGATCGACCACAGCCAGAATGCCAAGAAGGCGCTGTCCTGCGTGTTCCGCACCGGCAACCGCTTCGGCGTCGGCCATCTCGTCGACGTGCTGCAGGGTAAGCCTACGCCCAAGGTGAAGGAGTTCTGCCACGACCGCGTCTCCACCTTCGGCATCGGCAGCGACACCGACGAGCCCACCTGGCGCGCCATCTACCGCCAACTGCTGGCCCGCGGCGCCTTGCGGCTCAACCCCGAAGGCCACGGCGGGCTGGAGCTGACCGATGCCGCACGCAGCTACCTCAAGGGTGACGCCCCGCTGGCACTACGCGCCCGCGCCGAGAAATTCCACTACCGTGGCGAGCGCGACAGCGGCTTTGCCACCAGCGCCGACACCGCCCTGTGGCAGGCGTTGAAGAAGCTGCGCAAGGAACTCGCGGACGCACAGAACGTGCCGGCCTACGTGATCTTTGGCGATGCCACGCTGCGAGAGATGGTGCGCCAGCGCCCAGGCGATCATTACGAGCTATCGCGGATCAGCGGTGTGGGCGATCGCAAGCTGGAGAAGTATGGGGATGATTTTTTGAAGGTGATCGGGACGCATCTGTAGTGCGGCAGGCAAGCCGATGAGGCCGTCCAGCCCACGGCCAGATTGTGGCCAAAGGGGGCCGATTGATCCCCTTTGGACGTTGCGTACAGCCTTGCCAGCGCCATTACACCGCGATTTGTGAACGGCGCTTATTCGACAACTCCTTCCAGCTCGGTTTGCAAGAAGGAGGGGTTCTCGATCAGCCTTGCTGCCATCTGCTTCGCAGCATGAAACGCCTTCTCGTCCAAAGCAGGCTCGATGCCATTCATGGCGTCTCTCGCAAGTTCATCCCCACCCTCTGCGACGATGCTGTGTAGCGCGTAGGCCACCACCAGATTCTTCGGCACGACATTCCCCCGCTCGTACAAGGTGGCCAGCTCTTCGTACGCCTGCTTAGGCTTCTGCTGCGCTGCAGTGATGAACCAGTTCCGAGCCGTTTTCCCGTTATGTCTCACGCCCCAGCCATATGCATACTGGCGTCCGATGGCAATTTGCGCGGCGGCATTGCCCTGTTCCGCAGCTTTGCGATGCCAACGCGCAGCCTCGGCGAAGTCGCGTGGCACACCTCGGGCATTGATGTAGATCTGTCCCAGGCTGTACTGGGCCAGCGCGTAGCCCTGCTCTGCCGCAGTCAGATACCAGTGGATAGCCAGCTTCGTATTCTTGGGCACGCCCAAGCCAAGCTCATAGGCCGCGCCCAATCTGAACTGATATGCCGGGTCCCCGGCTTTAGCCTGTTCGGTGATTTGCTCGATTTCCGACTGGTTTTCCTGCTCTTCGGCGGGGGCCGCAGTTGCAACGACGGCCAGGGAACACAGCAGCGCGCAGCACGAATAACGCAGGGATATCGGATTTGGCATGGCTGACTCGATGGTTAGATTGGGTTGCATCGATAGGGCGTACAAGTGCTCGGACAACGAGCTGATCGCGAATCAGCGGCGTCAGCGATCGCAAGCTGGAGAAGTATGGCGATGATTTCCTGAAGGTGATCGGGACTCACCTGTAACGAGGTGCCAATCCGGTGCCAATCCAGCGGATTGAACTCACAAAGCGTATCAAGCCTTCGATCTAATCTTCATCCTTGCCAACCGGATCTGGCTGCAAGTATCGCCAAAGCACCTTGCCTAAGAGGCGGAAGAGGAAAAACCAGAAGATGAACAACGCGATGGATGCTGCAGTCCTGATACCGTACATCGGCAAGCCATCATTGTTGCAACCCGCTTTCGCCATGGTCTGCTCGATGTAACCGAAACAGATCATGCATAGAATTGCGCCCGCAATACCTGCTACCAGCTCAATTGATTTCCTAACTAGCGGAAGTGGGGATGTATCCATGCCTGCGCTTCCCGAATGCTTGCCAACCCACACGTGAACGTTCGACGGAGCTTGCAAAAAAACTGATTGCAACGAACCCACCCCCCATTCAAAACTGACAGCTATAAAGTCCGCCGCTCCACCAGCGCCTGCGCCAGCGTGCCCGGATCGACATGCTCCAGCTCGCCACCGACCGGCAAGCCGCGGGCGATGCGGCTGACAGTGAGGCCGCGCGCGCGCAGCGTTTCGGCCAGATAGTGCGCGGTGGCTTCGCCCTCGACGGTGAAGTTGGTGGCGATCACCACTTCCTCCACCATGCCATCGCCGGCGCGCTCCAGCAGGCGGGCGAGCGCGATGTCCTTGGGGCCGATGCCGTCGAGCGGGCTCAAGCGCCCCATCAGCACGAAGTAGAGGCCGTGATAGGCCAGCGTCTGCTCGACCATCATCAGGTCGGTCGGCATTTCCACCACGCACAGCCGGCTGACATCACGCCCCTCGTCGGCGCAGATGTCGCAGACCTCGGCCTCGGTGAAGGTGTTGCAGCGCCGGCAATGCCTGAGCGTGGCGATCGCGTATTCGATCGCATGCGCCAGGTTCACTGCGCCGCCCTGGTCGCGCTGCAGCAGGTGGTAGGCCATGCGCGTGGCGGATTTGGGGCCGACGCCAGGCAGCACGCGTAGCGCTTCGATCAGCTGGTTGAGGGAAGACGGGGTCATGGTGACGGCGGTAGGCGCCACGCTGCGTGCAATGCGGCATGGCGCCTCAGAGGATCAGAACGGCAGCTTGAAGCCCGGCGGCAGCGGCAGGCCAGCGGTGAAGCTGGCCATCTTTTCCTGGCTGGTGGCTTCGGCCTTGCGGGCCGCATCGTTGAAGGCGGCAGCGATCAGGTCTTCCAGCATGTCCTTGTCGTCCGACAGCAGCGAATCGTCGATGGAGACGCGCTTGACCGCGTGACCGCAGGTCATCACCACCTTGACCATGCCGGCGCCGGCCTGGCCTTCCACCTCGACATTGGCCAGCTCTTCCTGCGCCTTCTTCATGTTGTCCTGCATTTTCTGGGCCTGTTGCATCAGGTTGCCCAAACCGCCTTTGTTGAACATGGGGGTAACTCCTGTAGAGCTTGGATTGAATGGATCAGAGCGGCCGGATGGTATCTGGCACCACGGTGGCACCAAAATCGCGCACCATGGCCTGCACGAAGGGGTCGTTCTGGATAGCGTCGACGGCGGCCGCCTGGCGCGCCGCCCGCTCACGGGTGGCGATCGCCGCTGGCGTATCGCCGGTCGATTCGCCAAGGGTGACGTTCACGTTGATGTCGCGGCCGTAATACTCCGCCAGCACTGCGCGCAATTTATCCTGGTAGTCACGCGTGGCCACGGCCTTGTGCTCGGCGGATACGCGCAGCTCAAAATGACCGGGACGATAGTCGACCAACTCGGCGTGCTGCGCCAGCATGCCGGCGGCACCCAGCTTCAACTGCACCACCAGGCTGCGCCAGTCGCCATCGAATTCGGGAGGGGGGCCGGCCGGTATCGCAGGGGCAGCGGGCTCAGACTCTATCGCTGGCGACGATGCCACGCCGAACGATTGCAAGGCCAGCTCCGCGGCATCGATCACGGCAGGCGCTTCATCCTGCCACGGTGGAATCGGCGCGTTGCCTGGAGCGGCATAGGCAGCAGGTTCAGTCACGGCCGGCTGTGGGAGCGGCACCGGTTTGCTGGCTGCGACGACGGGCGTGGGTGCTGGCCTCGGCACCTGCACCGCAGCTGCTTGCGGCGCGGGCACGGCAGCCTGGGCAGTCGCAGGCGTTGCTTCAGCTGTTGCCTGCATGGGCTGGGCCGCAGCGCTAGCGGTGCCAGCACTGCTGATCGTCGCCGTAGGAGATGCAACGCGAGCGGCCAACCCCGCATCCGTGGGTGAACTAGGTCGAGTCGTTGGCCCTGGTTCGACCGACGAACTCGCTCGACTCACCTGCCCCGGCGCTGCCGGGGAGTTTGCTCGACTTACTTGCCCTGGCTCCGCCGGAGCAAAGGCCAGCATCCGCAGCAGCGTCATCGAAAAGCCGGCGTACTCGTCCGGCGCCAGTGGCAAATCACGCCGACCATGCAGCGCGATCTGGTAGTAAAGCTGTGCATCCTCGGGCGCAAGTGCAGCGGCGACGGCTTCGATGTCGGCACGCTGCGGCAGCTCGTCGCCGAGTGCGCCAGGCACAGCCTGGACCAAGGCGATCTGATGCAGCACGTGTGCTAATTCATGCAGGGCGGCTTCGTAAGAGAGGCCACGCGCGGCGATGCCATCCGCGGCCTGCATCAAACGCAGGCCATCCTTGGCGATCAGCGCGGCGAGGATGTCGAACAGGTAACTCTGGTCGACGGCGCCGAGCATGGCGCGCACGCCGGCCTCCTCCACCTTGCCAGCGCCGTAGGCGATGGCTTGGTCGAGCAGCGAGAGCGCATCGCGCATCGAGCCATTGGCGGCGTGGCCCAGAAGCGGCAGCGCGCTGGCTTCGAATGGCAGTTGCTCGGCGTCCAGCACCTTCTGCAGGTGGCCGGCCACCTGTTGCGGCGTCATCTGCCGCAGCGAAAACTGCAGGCAGCGGCTCAGCACCGTGATCGGCATCTTCTGCGGATCGGTGGTGGCGAGGATGAACTTCACGTGGCCGGGTGGCTCTTCCAGCGTCTTCAGCATCGCGTTGAAGGCGCTCTTGGAGAGCATATGCACTTCATCGATGATGTAGACCTTGAACCGGCCTGCGGTGGGCGCGTACTGGGCGTTGTCCAGCACCTCGCGGATATTGTCGATGCCGGTGTTGGACGCGGCATCGATTTCCAAGAGGTCAACGAAACGACCGGCATCGATCTGGGTGCAGGCGGAACAGGTGCCGCAGGGCTCGGCGGTAACGCCGGTCTCGCAATTGAGCGCCTTGGCCATGATGCGCGCGATGGTGGTCTTGCCCACGCCGCGCGTACCGGTCAGCAGGTAGGCATGGTGCAGCCGGCCGTTGGCGAATGCGTTCGCCAGTGCGCGGATCACGTGCTCTTGCCCGACGAGTTGGGCAAAATTGCGGGGGCGCCACTTGCGGGCGAGAACTTGATAGGCCATGGCGGCGATTCTAGCAGATCGCTCCCGGCCTTCAGCGACGACCATGACCGAACCACTTCCCGACTATCCGGCTGATGATCCACCACCCGAGCCGCCGTACGAGCCCGCCTTCGAAGAATGCTGCGGCAACGGCTGCGATCCCTGCATTTTCGATACCTACAACGCTGCGCTGCAGCAGTACCGGCGCCAGCTTGCCGAGTGGCAGGCCCGCCAGGCGGCCCGGCTAGGAAACCCATGATCCGTTCCCTGATCTGTATCGCGCTGGCTGGCCTGTTGGCCCACGCCGGCGCCGCCGAGCTCTCCGGCCCGCCTGGTCCGGTACTCGATGCCATGCGCAGCGCCAAGCTGCCAGCCGGCGCACTGTCGCTGGCCGTCGTGCCGCTATCGCGGCCGCAGGATGCGTTGTATTTCAATGCCGACGCCGCCGTGAACCCGGCCTCGGTGATGAAGCTTGTCACCACCCAGGTGGCGCTGGAGCGGCTGGGGCCCGCGTATGCCTGGACCACCGAGCTGCTGGCCGATGGCCCGGTGGTCGAGGGCGTGCTCAAGGGCAACCTGTACCTGAGGGGCGGCGGGGATCCCAAGCTTACTTACGAGCGGGTGTGGCTGCTGCTGCGCGATCTACGCTCGGCCGGAGTGAAGCGCATCGCCGGCGATCTGGTGCTCGATCGCTCCGCGTTGCGGCTGCCGCCAGCCGGTGCGTTCGACGACGACGAAGGTGATCCGGCACGGCCCTTCCTGGTCGCGCCCGATGCGCTGCTCGCCAACTTCAAATCGGTACGGGTACGGGTGCTCGCCGATGGCGGCATCGTGCGCGTCAGCGTCGAGCCGCCGATCGCCGAGATCTCGATCGAGAATGCCGCGAAGGTGGCCGGCAGCGGCTGCAACGCGGCGATCAGCGCCGACAGCGAGGCCACGCGCGCCAGGGTGCGCGTCAGCGGCAACCTGGCGGAGGGCTGCAGCAGCGAGCGCTATGTGTCGGTGCTCGATACCCTCAGCTACACCGGCGGCCTCGTGCGCGCCATCTGGCGCGAGCTCGGCGGCGAGATCGCCGGCAGCACGCGTCAGGGCGCAACGCCGGCCAGCTCCCGCTCGCTGGCCAGCTCCCGCTCGCCCGACGTGGTGAGCGTGATCCGCGACGTGAACAAGTTCAGCAACAACCTGATGGCCCGCCAGCTGTTCCTCACGCTGGGCGCCAGCAATCGGCAGGGCGAGGCCGACGATGCACAGTCCGCCGCCCGCATCGTGCGCGAATGGCTCAAGGACAACCGGCTCAACTGGCCGGAACTGGTGCTGGAGAACGGCTCCGGTTTGTCGCGCCGCGAGCGGGTATCGGCGCGCCACTTGGCCGAACTGCTGCTGCAGGCCGCTGCCGGCCCTTATGCGCCCGAGTTCATGTCCTCGCTGCCCATCGTTGCCGTGGACGGTACCATGAAGCGCCGGCTCAAGGGCGCGGATGTCGCCGCCCACGTCAAGACCGGCACGCTGAAGAACGTGCGCGCAGTGGCCGGCTACGTGCTGGCCGAGGATGGCGAGCGCTATGCGGTGGTCGGCGTGCTCAACCACGCGCAGGCGCCCGGCGGCGCACCGACGCTCGACGCGCTGCTGCGCTGGGTCAGCGAGGCTCGCCCGGCGCGGCAAGTCACGGTAAAATAATGCGTTTTTCCATCCGCCCTTGCTCAAGGGCGGTTTCCATTTGGATCGCGACGATCCGCGCGGAAGCCGCCATGCGCAACGGGCACACTCAAGGCCAGGCATGGACAAGATCCTGATTCTCGATTTCGGCTCCCAGGTTACCCAGCTGATCGCACGCCGCGTGCGCGAAGCACACGTGTACTGCGAGCTGCATCCGTTCGACGTGGGCATGGACTTCATCCGCGAATTCGCGCCCAAGGCCATCATCCTGTCCGGCGGCCCGAACTCGGTGTACGAATCGGATTACCAAGCCGACCCGGCGCTGTTCGAGCTCGGCGTGCCGGTGCTCGGCATCTGCTATGGCATGCAGTGGATGGCGCAATCGTTGGGCGGCAAGGTGGAAAGCGGTGACAAGCGCGAGTTCGGCTATGCCGAGATCCGCGCCCGCGGCCACTCGCAGCTGTTCAACGGCCTGCAGGATCGCAGCAATGCCGAAGGCCACGGCCTATTGGACGTGTGGATGAGCCACGGCGACAAGGTCACCGCGCTGCCCGATGGCTTCAAGATGATCGCCGAGACCCCATCCTGCCCGGTGGCGGCCATGGCCGATGAGAACCGCCATTTCTACGGCGTGCAGTTCCACCCGGAAGTGACCCACACCAAGCGCGGCACCGACATGCTGCACCGCTTCGTGCTCGGCATCGCCGGCGCGCAGCCCAGCTGGACCATGCCCAACTACATCGACGAAGCGGTGAAGAAGATCCGCGACCAGGTCGGTGACGAGGAAGTGATCCTCGGCCTGTCGGGCGGGGTCGACTCCAGCGTGGCGGCCGCGCTGATCCACCGCGCCATCGGCGACCAGCTCACCTGCGTGTTCGTCGATCACGGCCTGTTGCGCCTGAACGAAGGCGACATGGTGATGGACATGTTCGCGCGCGGCCTCGGCGTGAAGGTGATCCGCGTGGATGCCCGCGACCAGTTCATGGGCCATCTGGCTGGCGTGACCGATCCGGAAGCCAAGCGCAAGATCATAGGCCGCGAGTTCGTCGAGGTGTTCCAGGCTGAGGCCAAGAAGCTGCCGGCCGCCAAGTGGCTGGCACAGGGCACCATCTACCCGGATGTGATCGAATCGGCCGGCGCCAAGACCAAGAAAGCGCATGCGATCAAGAGCCACCACAACGTGGGTGGCCTGCCGGAAACACTGAACCTCAAGCTGCTCGAACCGCTGCGCGACCTGTTCAAGGACGAAGTGCGCGAGCTCGGCGTGGCGCTGGGCCTGTCGCACGAGATGGTCTACCGCCACCCATTCCCGGGCCCGGGTCTCGGCGTACGGATTCTCGGTGAAGTGAAGGCCGAATATGCCGAACTGCTGCAACGGGCAGACGCCATCTTCATCGAAGAGCTGCGCAATACCGTGGACGAGCACAGCGGCAAGACCTGGTACGACCTGACCTCGCAGGCCTTTGCCGTGTTCCTGCCGGTGAAATCAGTCGGCGTGATGGGCGATGGCCGCACCTACGAATGGGTGGTGGCGCTGCGCGCCGTGGTCACCAGCGATTTCATGACCGCCCACTGGGCGGAGCTGCCGTACAGCCTGCTGGGCCGCGTGTCGAACCGCATCATCAATGAAGTACGCGGCCTCAACCGCGTGGTCTACGACGTATCCGGCAAGCCGCCGGCGACCATCGAGTGGGAATGATCTCCGCGCGGCCCAACCGGCTGCGCGACTGATCAGCAAAAACCCCGGCCTGATGCCGGGGTTTTTTGTCGGTGGACCGCGTGAAGGCTAGAAGCGGTTGAACGACGCCTCGTCCACCTCCTCGCCGTCTTCCACCACCGGCACTGGCTTGGCGATGGGCTTGGCCTTGCGCTTCTTGCGACTGGCAGCAACGCGCTCGCCGCGATCGATCTGGAAGAACTGGATCATCTCCTGCAACTGGATCGCCTGCGCGCTCATCTCCTCGGCCGTGGAGCTCAGCTCCTCCGAGGCTGAGGCATTCATCTGGGTGGTCTGCGCCAGCTGGCTGACCGAGGCATTGATCTGGTCGAGCCCGCTGGTCTGTTCGTGCGAGGCGGAAGCGATCTCCTGCACCAGATCGGCCGTCTTCCTGATCGAGGGCACCATCTGGTCGAGCAGGCTGCCGGCGCGCTCGGCCAGCGTCACGCTGCTGGCCGCCACTTCGCCGATCTCCTGCGCGGCCACCTGGCTGCGCTCCGCCAGCTTGCGCACTTCGGCCGCCACCACGGCGAACCCCTTGCCGTGCTCGCCCGCCCGCGCCGCCTCGATGGCGGCATTGAGCGCCAAGAGATTGGTCTGGTAGGCGATGTCGTCGACGATGCCGATCTTGCTGGCGATCTGCCGCATCGCCGCCACCGTCTGCTTCACTGCCTCGCCACCGTCGGTGGCATCGCCGGCACTGCTGGTGGCCATGCCGTCGGTCACGCGGGCGTTCTCGGCATTCTGCGCCACCGTGGCCGAGATCTCCTCGACCGAGGCGCTGGTTTCCTCGACGTTCGCCGCCTGCTCCGATGCATTCTGGCTGAGCGATTGCGCCGAGGCGGATACCTCCTCCGAGGCCGAGGCGATGGCGCTCGCTGCCGTGCTGACTTCACCGAGCACGCTGTTGAGCTGGGTGATCATGCCCTTGATGTGATACAGCATGCTGATGGTGTCCCCCGCCGGCACCGGCACCTCCACCGTCAGGTCGCCTTCCGAAACCCGCTGCAACGCATGCGCGGACAGCCGCAGGTGCTCGATCATCTGCTGGATGCTGTAGAGCATGCTGGTGGTGTCGCCCTCGCGGACCTGCACGTTCTGCGACAGATCGCCGATCGCCACCCGCTGCATCACCCGGACCGCGGCATCGGGCTCGCCCCCGACTTGCCGGGTGATCAAGCGGGTCAGCACCAGCCCCATCACCACCGAAAACACCAGCGCCCCGCCTATGCCCCAAAGCGTGCTGCGCCGGGCCTGCGCCAGCCGTTCCTCGTTACTGGCGTTGGCATTGGCCGCCTGCTTCTGGTTGTGCGCGCTGAGCTGGCGCAAGCCCTCGTCGACCTTCTCGATATCAGCGCGCAAGGCGCCGTTGACCAGCGCCACCGCCTCGGCCTGCTGGCCGCCCTTGAGCAGATCGATCGCACGCTGGGTCTGCCGCAGGTAGGCCGGCAGGGCCGCCTTCGCCGCCTCCCGGAGTTCCTCTTCCTGCTGGTTGGCCTTGGTGGCGAGGTACAGCTGCCAATACTTGTTGAAATCGGCGAGGTACTGCTCGCCCCGCTGCAGCGAGCCGGCGAACTGTTCGGGATTATCCACCTGCGACAGCAGCCGCACCGTCGAGCGTCCATGCAGCACGATGGAGAGATTGGCCTGCGACAAGTAGCTGATGCCCATCAGGTTGTTGTCGTACATGCCGCGCATCTGGTCGCCGGCACGCTCGGCGTTGTCGAGCCCCCACCAACCGATGAACAACGTGAGCAACGCCGACAGCAGGAATGCCGCCAACAGCTTGGTACCCAATCGCAAACGCATGAACCAGCCCATGACCATCCTCCTCTCCAAACCCTGCCACTTCGAAAGCCGGCAGATAAAATCGCGACAATTTCCAGCAAGAACAAACGATGCTGTTTGTCACCTTTATAAGTCGCCGGGAGGGGCATGCAAGCGCTGCAGGCTGGATGAACGGTGCAAGGCCGCACATGGGCGTCCATGATGGAAAATCACCGCTGGGGAATTTCCATCTGGCTGATCACGTGTTAGCCGATATATAAGAGAACGATGAATGCGAATCTGATCTCGCCACCGAACGGCGATCCGGCCGGCATCGCCTCTGGCGGCTTCTGCTCCAGCCCTTCTTTTCCGCATAACCGTCGCGGGGGGCGTGGATGAGCCTGCTTGATCTCTTCTCAACCTATCTTTACGGGCTCAAGCTCGTTGCCATCATCACCGCAGTGGCGATGCTGGTGAGCGGCATCGATGATCTCGTCATCGACATCGTCTACTGGGCGCGGCGCCTCTGGCGCAGCCTCACCGTGTATCGCCAGCACGACCGCATGGACTACCGCGCGCTCTACGTGCCGGATGAGAAGCCGCTCGCCATCATGGTGCCGGCCTGGCAGGAGACCGGCGTGATCGGCCAGATGGCCGAGCTTGCCGCCACCACGCTCGATTACGAGAACTACCACATCTTCGTTGGCACCTATCCCAACGATCCGGATACCCAGCGCGATGTCGACGTGGTCTGCGCGCGCTTTCCCAACGTGCACAAGGTGGTATGCGCCCGCCCGGGGCCCACCAGCAAGGCCGACTGCCTCAACAACATCCTCGATGCCATCCTGCAGTTCGAGCGCGCGGCGAACGTGCAGTTTGCCGGCTTCATCCTGCACGATGCCGAGGACGTGGTCTCGCCGATGGAGCTGCGGCTCTACAACTTCCTGGTCGATCGCAAGGATCTGATCCAGATCCCGGTCTATCCGTTCGAACGCAACTGGACCAGCTTCACCAGCCTGACCTATCTCGACGAATTCACCGAGCTGCACGGCAAGGACGTGCCGGTGCGCGAGGCGCTGGCCGGGCAGGTGCCGAGTGCCGGCGTCGGCACCTGCTTCAGCCGCCGCGCGGTGCTGGCGCTCCTGGCCGATGGCGACGGCATCGCCTTCGATGTGCAGAGCCTCACCGAGGACTACGACATCGGCTTCCGGCTCAAGGAAAAAGGCATGGCCGAAGTGTTCGTGCGCTTTCCGGTGGTGCGGGAGGACGAGCACAAGCCCGCGCCCTTGGGCCAGCGCAGGCGCAGCGCCAACGTGATCTGCGTGCGCGAGTACTTTCCGGACACGCTGCAGACTGCAGTGCGGCAGAAATCGCGCTGGATCATCGGCATCGTCTACCAGGGCTTCAAGACCCATGGCTGGACCAACAACTGGGTGCTCAACTACTTCCTGTGGCGCGACCGCAAAGGGGCGATCAGCAATTTCGTCAGCTTCCTCGCCATCCTGATCTTCACCCAGCTGCTGGCGCTGTGGCTATACCAGCGCTTCTGGCCGGATGCCTATCACTTCATGTCCATCTTCGAGGGCGACGCCTGGCTGGTATGGCTGCTCAAGGTGAACTTCGTGCTGATGAGCAATCGCATCCTGCAGCGCATGCTGTTCGTCACCGGCTATTACGGCCTGGCGCAGGGACTGATGGTGGTGCCGCGGCTGTTCTGGGGCAACCTGATCAACTTTCTCGCCAATTGGCGCGCCATCAAGCAGATCATTGCGCAGGGCGATCCGCGCCGCGTCGCCTGGGACAAGACCACGCATGACTTCCCCAGTGTCGGCGGCGAGAACCGCGCCCGCCGGCCGCTGGGCCAGATCCTGCTGGCCCACGGCGCCGTCAGCGAAGCACAGCTGGAGCGCGCGTTGCTGGAGCACCGCGCCCGCGGGCTCAAGCTCGGCAGCTGGCTGGTGCACCACGGCGTGGTTGATGCCGCCACGCTGGCGCGCGCCGTCGCCGAGCAAAGCGGCGTGGCGCACGAGGAAGTCGACGCCTATGCCCTGCCCGAATCGCTGCGCGCGCTGGTGCCAGACGAACTGGCGCTGCATTACGCGGTATTGCCGCTGCGCGAGGAGGGCGACACGCTGGTGCTGGCGAGCGAAGCCTTCATCGATCCGGTGTCGCTCGCCGCGCTCGGGCGCAAGCTCGGCCGGCCGGTGCGCTATGTGATCGCCGGCATCGGCGAAGTCACCGTAGGCCTGCGCCACTGGTATGCGCGGCGGCGCGACGCCGATCCACGCGCCCAGCTGCACGCCGCCGCAGCGCGCTACGGCCTGCCACAGGACCAGGTGCGCCGGTTGTGGCAGCGCTACGTGGCCCGCCAGATCATGTTTGCCGACATCCTGATCTCACTCGGCCACCTGGAGGATGCCGCGCTCAAATCACTGCTGCTACGCCACGAGCGCGAGGACATGGCGCTGGGCCAGTTCCTGGTCGGGCAGAACGTGATCAGCGCCGACACGCTGGCCGCCGTGCTCCAGCAGCAGCAGACCGTGCAGCTGTCGATGCCCGCGCTGCTGCAGCAATCCGGCCTTCACCTTGCCGATGGAGCCGCTGAAGCATGATGCCGCGCCACCTCGCCACGCTGCTGTTGATCGCTTTCGCCGCCCCTGCGTTCACCGCCAACGAGCGCCCTGCCGATCTGGGCGCCGAAGTCAGCAGCTATCGTCGCTTCATCGTCTACCCTCGCCTGGAAAAGGCCTTCGCCGCGCAAGCGCAGGGCGACCTGGCACGCGCAATCCAGGAATTCGAGGCTGCACGCCGGCTGGCGCCGAACAGCCCTACCATCCTGCTCTACCTGGCCGATGCCTATCGACACAACGGTGAGCCCAGCCGGGCCGAACCGCTGCTGCACGAAGCGCTGCGGCTGGCGCCGAACGACGCCAAGGCACGCGACGCCCTGCTGGCGCTGCGCGCCGATCTCGCGCCTGCGCCTGTACCGGCCAGCGGGATCGCCACGGTGACTACGCCGACACCCGCTCCCGCCTCTCCCTTGGAAAGCGCCCCGGCCGCAACCGGCCCTTCCCCCGCGCTGCAATCCGCGCTGGCCGCCGTGCAACGCGGCGACTTCGCCGCAGCCGATGCCGTGCTGGCCGACACCGCCTTCGCCACCAGCAGTGAAGGCGTGACGCTGCGCCGCGCCTACGCGCAGCGCGCCATCTACCTGCAGCGCTGGGCCGCGGCCGAGGCCCAGCTCAACGCACTGCAAGCCGCGGGCCGATTGACCGCCCGCGAGCGCAGCCAGTGGCTCAACGTGCTGCTCAAGCAAGGCCGGATCGCCGCAGCCAGTCAGGTCATCAAAGCGTCCAGCGCTGCACGCGACCAGCTCGCCTACGCCGATGCGCTGGCCCGGCGCGGCGATACCGCCGCGCTGGCGCGCTATCTCGCAGCCACCCGCCCGGCCTTCCAGACTGCGGCCGATGAAGCGCAATGGATGGGCCTGCTCGGCCAGGCCGTCGACGTGCAGTACGCCAGCTATACGCCACACTTTGCACAGAATCGCCGCAGCCAGGCCGAGGCGCTGGTGCCGCGCCTGGTGCAGCAGGGCCGGATCGATGCCGCATGGCGCCTGCTTTCTCCATTGCCGCTCGACGTGCTGGTGCCGGAGCGCTTCACCATCGCGCTGCAGCGTGGCGAGCTCGACACCGCCGGCCGGCTGGCCGAGCGCTGGATGAGCCGCGCTGGCGCCGATCTCGCCCTGCTCGACCGCCTCAGCTACCAACTGCTCCAGGCCGGAGGCAGCGATCAGGCCGCGCGCCTGCTGCTCGATGCCTACCCGTTCGGCAGCGGCCGGGACGAACGCCGCATCGTGCTCGCCGATCGGCTGGCCGCGCTGATTGCGGAGCGGCCGGAACGGATGAATGAGGCGGATCGCCGTACGCTGGCGCAGCCGCTGGAAGGCGCGGGCGAGCGCGCCCGCCAGGCCGTGCTGTTCGCCTCGCTCGGCCGTTGCGACACCGTGCGCAGCCTGCTCGGTGATCTCTCGCCGGAGTATCGTGAGCAGGACTGGATGCGGTTGGGCGACTGCTATCGCGAAGAGATGCCCGGGCTCGCGCAATACGCCTACGCCCAAGCCGCAGCGCTGGACGACAGCGGCTATGCCGCACGCACCCTCGCCTACCAGGCCTTTGCCAATGGCGACTACGCGGCGGCACAGGCCGCCTGGCAATCGCTGCCTGCCAACGACCTGATGCCGGGCGAACTGCTGTCGGCCGCAACCACGGCACTGGCCGCCGAGGACCAGACCAACGCCCGCCGGTGGCTGGACCGCTACCAGGACCTCGGCGCAACGCGCAACGACGAGTATTGGTGGTTGCGTGCCCAGAGCAGCGCAGTCCCCGCCGAGCGCCGTGCCGCGCTGCAGGCAGCGCTCGAACAGCATCCCGACGTGCGTTACTACATGGCGCTCGCCGCACTGCAACGCGAAGCGGGCGAGCACCGGGGCGCACTCCAGTCGCTCGAAGCCGCGCAGGCGCTCGATCCGGACAACGCCCAGCTGCTGGCCGCACTGGGCTATGCCTACTGGCAGGCCGGGGATGCAGCCAGGGCACGCGATAGCCTGGAAAACGCGCGCTGGGCCGATCCGGACAACCCTGCCCTCGTCGAGCAACTGGTGTACATCGAGCAGCGCCTCGCCGACAACGAATCGGCGCGCCTGTACGCACGCCTCGCCGTCGACACGCTGCAAACGCATCAGGACGACTGGACCGATGCCGAGCGCGACAAGGAATACGCGCTGCGCCGGCTGCACGAGGATCTGGGCCGACGCTGGACGCTGAACTACGGCGGCTTCGTCGGCAGCAACAGCGGCGCGGTCGGCCGTGGTGGCGAGCCGGGCACGGCCTACCGCAGCTATGGCCAGCTGGAGTTCGACTACCGGCTCGGCGATCCGCCGATCCGTGATGGCCGCACGCTGTCGGCCTATGCCCGCGTCTTCGCCGGCAGCAGCGACGGCGATGGCGGCCTCGCCGCGCTACCGGTGCACGATGCGATGCTGGGTGCCGGACTGCGCTGGAAGCCGCTGCGCGACCACATCCTCTATCTATCCGCCGAGGCGCAGACGCCGCTCGGTGGTACGGGCGACACCGACCTGATGTTGCGCGCCAGCGCCTCGCTGCTCAACGACGGTCGCTTCGCCGATGAATGGCATCCCAGCGGCAGCGGCTGGCTGGCGCAGAATCTGTATCTGGATGCCGCCTACTACCTGAAACAGCAGCGCTTTGCCGCCACTGCGGATTACCGGCTCGGCTACCATCGCAAGCTGGGCGACGGCCAGACGCTGGAGCCCTATGCCCACCTGCAGTACAACCTGGTCCAGGACGACGGCGACAGCACCGACCTGCGCGCCGGCATCGGCGTGCGCTGGCACGTGTGGTACGGCGCCACCCGCTACGATGCCTGGCGCCACAAATTCACCGTCGGCGTGGAATTCCAGCACGCGCTCGACACCTACCTGGCCGATGACAACACCTTGATGCTGACCTTCGGAGGACTCTGGTGATGCGACGGGCCGCTCTCTTGCTCACCATGCTGTTGGCGCTCGCCGCGCCGGCACAGGCCATGACCGCGCTGTTCTACCAGCCTCAAACGCGCGATCTGAGCCAGCCCGCGGAAAACTGGCCACGACTCTTTGCCACTACGCGCCAACTCGGCTTCGACACCCTGGTGGTACAATGGACGCGCTACGGCAACGGTCTTGCCACCCCAGCCCAGCAGGACTGGCTGGCCGCACGGCTTATCGAGGCGCGCGCCGCCGGCCTGCAGTTGGTGGTTGGCCTCGCCGCCGATCCGGATTTCTTCGCCCGCCAGCAGGCGCCGGTGCAGGAGCTCGGCAGCTATCTCGCCACCCTGCGCCGCAACGACCTGCAGGCCGCGCGCAGCTGGCTGCAGCGGCTGGGCCCCGATGCGATCGCCGGCTGGTACCTGCCCTCCGAGCTCGACGACGCCCGCTGGCGCGATCCCGCCGCCCGCAAGCTGCTGCTCGATGGCCTCGGCCAGCACGTGGGCGAACTGCGCAAGTTGTTGCCGCGGCCGGTCTACATCAGCAGTTTCTTCGTCGGCAACATGGCGCCAGCGCAGTACCGCGGCCTGGTCGCCGACGTGGCCGCCCGTGGCGCGCACGTCTGGGTACACGACGGCCGGGGTGTGGGAAAACTGAATGCAGCCGAGCGGGCGCTCTACCTCAAGGCAGTGGGCGATTGCCCCAATCCGGCGGCAGCAGGCGTGGTCTACGAGCTGTTCCGCCAGACCGCGCCGGATGAAGCGTTCAAAGCCGAACGCCTGCCCCTCGCCACGGCCCGGCCACTGTTGCAGCAGCGCGCACCCTGCGGCGGTGATAGCGTGTTCTTCTCGCTGCGCTATCTGCCACAGGCTGGCGAGCGGATCGACGAGTAAGCCGGCTCAGAACGGCGCCGGGCTTTCCCAGCGCATCGCCTCGCCGGTCACCGGGTGTGGCAGCTCCAGCACCGCAGCATGCAGCAGCAGCCGTCCGGACTTGGCCTGCGCGGCCGGCTGCGCATACAGCGTGTCGCCGAGAATGGGATGGCCCAGCCACTGCATGTGCACGCGCAGCTGGTGGGTGCGGCCGGTCACTGGCTCCAGCAGCACCCGCGTGGCGTCGAGCGCCGCGTCGTAGTCCTGCAGCCAGTAACGAGTGAGCGCGCGCTTGCCGTTCTCATGATCGACGATGTGCAGCGGCCGGTTCGGCCAGTCGACATTGAGCGGCTGGTCCACCTCGCCCATGCTGTGCTTCGGCTTGCCCTCGACCACGGCGACATAGCGCTTGTCGACGATGCGATCGTGGAACAGCTTGGACAAGCTGCGGTGGATGTCCGGATTGCGCGCCAGCACCATCAGCCCGGAAGTGTCCATGTCCAGCCGGTGCACGATCAGCACGCCCGGATAGCGTGCGGCGGCGCGCGTTGCCAGCGAATCGGCCTTGTCCTCGCCGCGGCCGGGCACGGCGAGCAGGCCAGCGGGCTTGGCAAGCACCAGCAGGTGGTCATCGAGATGAACGAGGTCGAGGCCGGTATCGGCCGGAGGCTGGTAGTGGCTCACTGCGAAGGTCTGGCTAATCCAATTGCATATCGGCGCAACGCACAAACAACAGCGTCGGCAAGGCCGTACTGTCAAGTTTGTGCAATGGCGGGGAGGTGGCGATAATAGCGCGGTTTCCAGCCCCCAATGAGATCGGCTCTCACGCCAGACTGGACCCCAATGGTCGTCAAGAAATTCTACGGAGCCACCACCCGTGATGCGCTGCGCCAGGTTCGCGACGAACTGGGCCCCGATGCGCTGATCCTTTCCAACCGGCAGATCGCCGGCGGCGGGGTCGAAATCATGGCCGTGGCCGACTCCGATGTCGCGGCCCTCACCAGCATTCCCAGCACCCCGACCAAGCCCAGCCCTCGTGCGGCACAGAACGGTGCCAAGCTGATCAACAGCGCACAGGCCAGCGCCCCGGTGGTGCCCGCGCCCGCCGCGCCGGTGAACCGCGCGCTGGCCCGCTCCTATGCGATCGCCGACGAGGACCAGGAGCCGACGCTGGACGACACACTGGCCGACGCAGCGCCGCTGGTGGTGCGCAGCAACCGTAGTCCGCGCCCGGAACCGCGCCTCGAACCCCGCCCTGCCGCGCCTGCACCGCGCCCCGTTGCCCGCGTGGCCGAACCGCGCCTGCCGCCGGCCTCCTTCAGCTTCGACGATGAAACACCGGCCGAGCCGCCGGCCTCGGCCGAGGCCATGGAGGACATCGCCCGCGAGATCCGCCTGCTGCGGGGCCTGTTGGAAAGCCAGATCGCCGGCATGGCGTGGGGCGAACTTTCCAAGCACGCGCCGGAAAAACTCGAGGCCTTGCGCCAGTTGCTGGCCGCCGGCTTCTGCCCGGCGCTGTCACGCCAGCTGATCGACAAGATGCCCGGCAATCTCACGCTGGATGCCGGCATGCGCTGGGTGAAGGCCGCCCTCGCACACAACCTTGCCTCGGTGCAGGGGGGCGACGACCTGATCACGCAAGGCGGCATCGTTGCATTGATCGGCCCCACCGGGGTCGGCAAGACCACCACGGTAGCCAAGCTCGCCGCGCGCTGTGCGCTGACCCACGGCCCGCAATCGGTGGCGCTGCTGACCACCGACAGCTACCGGATCGGTGCGCAGGACCAGCTGCGCATCTACGGCCGCATCATCGGCGTGCCGGTGCACGACGTGAAGGACGACACCGATCTCGAGCTGACGCTGGCCGATCTGGCCGACCGCCATCTGGTGCTGATCGACAGCGTGGGCATGGGCCAGCGCGACCAGCGTATCACCGAACAACTGAAGCTGTTCGGCGCCGATGCAGTGCAGACCGTGCTGCTGCTCGCCGCCAACGCTGCGCCCGCCACGCTCGACGACGTGGCCCGCCGCTACAAGAACGAACACCTTACCGGCTGCATTCTCACCAAGCTCGACGAGGCGATGAGCCTGGGTGGCTGCCTCGACATCGCCATCCGCCACAAGCTCAAGCTGCACTTCGTCACCAACGGCCAGCGCGTGCCGGAAGACCTGCACGTGGCCCGCGTCGACTACCTGATCGACCGGGCCTTCCGTACCCAGACCGATCGCGGCGCCTTCGAGTTGAAGCGCGACGAATACCCCCTCTACATGGGCAGCCAAGATGCCCCACTCGACTTCACGCTGAATGTCGGGGGAATCCGTAGCTGAGCGTCGACGGCAGCGAGGAGCACGCCATGAGCAGCGACTTTTCGGGTTTGAAGCGCGACAGCCAGACGATGCCTGCCGACGTGGCCGAGGCGCTGGCGCAGCGCAACCTGATGGCGGACGACCACGCGCGCCCCACCTACCAGCAGAACGACTACCTGGGCTGGATCAGCCGGGCCAAGCAGGCCGCTACCCGGCAGAAGCGGCTCGACCAGATGCTTAGCGAACTGGCACAGGGCTGCGTCTACATGGGCATGCGGCACGCCCCCTCGGTGCGGAGCTGACCGTGCTACCCCGCCCCACCCTTTCCCGATCATGCGCGGAGCGCCGGTCATGAGCAGCAGCCCTTCCTGGTCGCGCGACCAGGCGGCCGGCTTGCGGGCGCTGGTGGCCAAGCCCAGTTGCCGCTCGATCAGCTTCAATGGCGGCCGTGGCGACAGCGGCAGCACCACGCTGGCGATCAACCTCGCCGCCGCGCTCGCCGAACGCCAGCGCAGCGTGATCCTGCTCGACGAATTCGACGGCCTCGCCAACGCGGCCGCCCGCCTGCGGCTGGCCGGGGAATGGCGACTGGAACACGCGCTGCGACGCGAAGCCTCGCTCGCCGACACGCTGATCACCGTGCCGGCCGGCTTCGGCATCCTGCCGGTATCGGCACGACCGGAACAACTGGCGGCGCTGAACGAGCGCGAGCTCGACTGGCTGGCCGCCGAGTTCGAGAGCGTGACCGGTGATTGCGACTACCTGCTGCTGGACAGCCGCCCCGCCACCGGCGCGGCGGTGCCCGGCCTGTCGCTCGCCGCCGACGACGTGGTCGTCATCGTCACCAACCGCGCCGAATCGATCACCGACGCCTACGCCACCATCAAGTTGCTGTACACCGAATACGCCCGGCGTGATTTCCGCGTGCTGGCCAATCGCGTCGACAGCCTTGCCGAGGCGCAGCTGGTGTTCGGCCGCATCCGCGACGTATCGCGCCAGTACCTCGGCGACAAGGTCAAGCTCAAGCTCTCCGGCTATGTGCCGGAGGACGAAAAACTCAAGCGGGCCACCCGGCTCGGCAAGACCGTGCTCGATGCCTTCCCGCAAACCGAATCCACGCTGGCCTTCCGCCAGCTCGCCGACAGCATGCTGCGCTGGAAGCGCCCGCAAGGCAGCAGCCCGGCAAACTTCGTGCACCGGCTCGTCGAATCGAGCCGTATCCTCAACGACAGGCTGGGCCAGCCATGAGCGCCACACTGACCCTCGACGGTGATCGCCTGAAGCTGGCCGGCCGGCTCGACGCCGCCGGTTGTGCCCAGATCTGGCCGGCTGCACGCGAAGCGGCCAGCGACGGTCGCACCGCAGATGCCAGCGCCGTCGACTATTGCGACGGCATCGGTGCCGCCCTGCTGTTCGATCTCAGCCAGCGCGGCGTGCACATCGAGGGGCTGGCCGAACAGTTCGCCCCGCTGCTCGCCGAACTCGATCCGGACCAACCATTGGTGATCCCCGAGACGCCGCCGCCGGAAGGCCGCGTCACCGCACTCGGCCATGCCGCCGCCAGCTGGTGGCGCGAGACCCGCGACGTGATCGCCTTCATCGGCGAAACCGTCGCCTCCAGCGCTGCGGTGCTGCGCCGCCCAGGCGAGCTGCGCGTGGCCGAGACACTGCGCGTAGCCGCCAGCGCCGGCGCCGACGCGCTGCCCATCGTCTCGCTGATCGCCTTCCTGCTGGGCGTGATCCTCGCCTTCCAGTCGGCGATCCCGATGCGCCAGTTCGGTGCCGAGCTGTTCGTGGCCAACCTCGTGGGGCTGTCGCTGGTGCGCGAACTCGCGCCACTGATGACTGCCGTGCTGCTGGCCGGGCGCACCGGCGCCGCGTTCGCGGCCGAGATCGGCACCATGAAGGTCAATCAGGAGATCGATGCGCTGACCACGCTCGGTCTCGACCCCTTGCGCTTCCTGGTGCTGCCGCGATTGATCGCCGTGGCGCTGACCGCCCCTATCCTCACCCTCTATGCCGAGCTGATCGGCATGTTCGGCGCGGCCCTGGTGCTCACCGGCTTCGATATCCCGCTCGCCACCTCGGCCACCCAGATCCAGGGCTTCGTCGACATGAGCGACTACCTGACCGGCCTGGGCAAGGCCTTCGTGTTCGGCTTGGGCATCGCCGGCATCGGCTGCCTGCGCGGCCTGCGCACCGGCAGCGGCGCCCGCGCCGTTGGTGCCTCGGCCACCAGTGCCGACGTTCAGGCCATCGTGATGCTGGTGGTCGCCGATGGCCTGTTTGCCGTCGCCTTCTACTACCTGGGGTGGTGATGAGCGAGCCCATCATCCGCGTGGCAGATCTGACCTGCGCCTACGGCGACAACGTGGTGCTGCGCGACGTGAGCTTTGAGGTGGCGCGCGGCGAGGTGCTGACGGTGCTCGGTGGCTCCGGCTGCGGCAAGTCCACGCTGCTCAAGCACCTGATCGGGCTGGAGCATCCGGCTGCCGGCCGCATCTGGCTGAACGGCCAGGAGCTGACCGAGGCGACCGGCGAAGCCCGCCGCGCCATCCTCGCCTCGTTCGGCGTGGCCTATCAGGCCGGTGCGCTGTTCGGCTCGATGAGCGTGCTGGAGAACGTGATGCTGCCACTCGCCGAGCATACCGCGCTCGATGCACCGGCGCGCGAGCTGGTCGCACGGCTCAAGCTCCGGGAAGTGGGGCTCGAGCAATACGCCGACTACGCGCCGGCCAATCTGTCGGGCGGCATGCAAAAGCGCGCCGCCATTGCCCGCGCGCTGGCGCTCGATCCGGCCATCATCTTTCTCGATGAACCCTCGGCCGGGCTCGATCCGATCACTTCGAGCGAGCTCGATGCGCTGATCCTGCGGCTGGCACGGGCATTGCACCTGACCTTCGTCGTGGTGACACACGAGCTTGCCAGTATTTTCGCCATTGCCGACCGCGGCCTGATGCTGGATAAACAGGAAAAAGGCATCATCGCCGTCGGCAAACCCGCCGACTTGCGTGATCATCACCCCGATCCCCGCGTGACCCGCTTCTTTCGCCGCGGTGAGGAGACCGTTTGAGCCAAGCCAAGACTCCCTATTTCCGCCTCGGGCTGTTCATCGTCATCGGCCTCGCCATTGGCGCGGTGCTGTTCGTCGCCTTCGGCGCCGGCCGCTGGTTCGCCAGCACCATCACGCTGGAGACCTACTTCGACGAATCGGTGCAGGGGCTCGACGTCGGCTCGCCGGTGAAATACCGCGGCGTGGCACTCGGCACCGTCAGCAAGATCGGCTTCACCGGCAACAAATACGATCACGAGCGCGGCCAACCGCAATACGTGCTGGTGGAAATGGAACTCAAGCCCGATCGCTTCCAGGCTGGCGGCGGCGACGTGCCGGACCAGGGTCTGCTTGATCGCCAGATCGAGCGCGGCCTGCGGGTGCGGCTGGCCCCACAGGGCCTTACCGGCACCAACTATCTGGAAATCGACTACGTCGACACCAAGAGCAACCGACCACTGCCGATCGGCTGGAAGCCCGATGCGCTTTATATTCCCTCCGCCCACAGCGCGGTGGCGCAGATCATGGAAGCCGCGCAGAACCTGATCACCAAGACGCAGAACCTCGACATCGAGGGCACGGTCGCCCGGCTGAACAAGCTGCTCGACACCGCCGAGCGCCAGCTCGGCGACGTCCCGTTCAAGGATCTGGCTGCTTCGCTGCTGCGTGTGAGCGAACGACTGGAGAAAGTGCCCACCGACCAGATCGGCAAGGATGCGCAATCGCTGCTGGTGGAGCTGCGCGCCACCAACGCCAGCCTGCAGCAACTGGTGGCCGACCCGGCGTGGCAGCGTGCCGCCAGCGACGTCGCCGCTGCCGCCCAGGGCGCGAAGAGCGTGCTGAACGATCCAGCGCTGCCGCGCACGCTGCAACATCTTGAGCGGGTAACCAGCCGGCTCGATGCTCTCGTCGGCAGTCGCGACGACGAACTGGCCGACACGCTGGACAACCTGCATGCCATCAGTACCGAGCTGCGAACACTGACCGAACGCGCCCGCCACAACCCGGCCGGCCTGCTGTTCGGTGCCGATCCTACTCCCTATCCGCTGCCCCGATGATGCGCCTCGCCTGCCTCTGCCTTGCCGCCTTCCTCACCGCCTGCGCCGGCAATCCGCCTGCCGAATCGCACTACCGCGTCGAGGCCGAGCGCAGCGGCACCGCCGCCAGCGCGCCCCGCTTTGCCGGCAAGCTGCGCATTGCGCCGCTGCGCGCCGCCGAAGGCTATCGCGACTGGCGCTTCGTCTATCGCGAAACAGACTACCGCTATGCCAGCGACCCGTATCGCGGCTTTGTCGCGCCACCGGCCCAGCTCGTCACCGAGCGGCTGAGCGCCTGGATCGCTGCCAGCGGCCTGTTCGGCGAAGTGCTGGGCGCGCAGCTCGATGCCGTCGACTGGACGCTGGCCGGCCGGCTCGACGCACTGTACGCCGACCTGCGCCCGAACGGCGAACGCCAGGTCGTGGTGCGACTCAATCTGGTACTGAGTCGGGACGGCCAGTTGCGCGACAGCCGTAACATCACCGCCGCAGCGCCGATCAGCAGCATGGATGGCGATGGCATCGCCGCTGCCGCCGATGCCGCGCTCGGCAACGCGTTCCGCCAGTACGAAGCCGCACTCGCCCTCACAGACCCGGCGCTTTCCCGCTAAACTGGAGCTGCCCCCTTACAGCCACCCCGGAATGCCCTCACCCCGCGCCATCCATCTCTACCGCCAGACCCAGGCCTCCACCGAGGACGATCGCGTCAGCGCGCATGCGCCGCTGGTCAAGCGCATCGCCTACCACATGGTGTCGCGCCTGCCGGCCAGCGTGGACGTGGAAGACCTGATCCAGGTCGGCCTGATGGGATTGATGGAGGCATCGCGCAATTTCGATCCGGCCGCCGGCGTGCAGTTCGAGACCTTCGCCACCCAGCGCATCCGCGGCGCCATGCTCGACGAGCTGCGCCAGGCCGACTGGATGCCGCGCCAGGCGCGGCGCAACATGCGCGAGATCGAACAGGAAATCCACAAGCTGGAGCAGACGCTGGGCCGCGCGCCCAGCGAGGGCGAGGTCGCCCAGGGGCTGAACCTGCCGCTGGCCGAATATCAGGCGCGCCTGGCGGACGCCCGCGGCCACCAGCTCGTCTACTACGAGGATTTCGGCGACGACGGCGACAACGACCAGCTCGACCACTACACCGCCGACGAGCGCGCCAATCCATTCGAGCAGTTGTCCGACGCCGGCTTTCGCGACGTGCTGGTCGAGGGCATTTCGGCGCTGCCGGAACGTGAACAGCTGGTGATGTCGCTCTATTACGACGAAGAACTCAACCTCAAGGAAATCGGCGCCGTCCTCGGCGTCTCCGAATCGCGCGTATGCCAGCTCCATAGCCAGGCCATCGCGCGCTTGCGGTCCCGACTCACCGATTGGCTGAGCCCCACATGAACATGGACAAGACCAGTATCTTCGGCCTGCTGCTGGGCCTGATCGCCATCGTGGCCGGACAGGTGCTCGAAGGCGGCCACATCGCTTCGCTGGTACAGCCGACGGCGTTCCTGATCGTGATCGGCGGCACCATCGGCGCGGTGATGCTGCAAAGCCGGGCCACCGACTTCATCGCCGGCGTGAAGCTCGGCAAATGGGTGTTCGTGCCACCACAGCATGATTTCCGCCAGGTGCTGAACGTGATGGTGAACTGGGGGCAGCAGGCGCGGCGTGGCGGCTTGTTGGCGCTGGAGGCCTATGTTGCCGGTGAGAAGGACCCGTTCGTACGGCGCGGCCTGCAGATGCTGGTCGATGGCGCCGAGCCGGACATGATCCGCCGTGCGCTGGAGCTCGACATCGACGCCTACGAAGAGCGCGCCCGCGCCGCCGCCAAGATCTGGGAATCCGCCGGCGGCTATGCACCCACCATCGGCATTATCGGCGCGGTGATGGGGCTGATCCATGTGATGGAGAACCTGTCCGATCCGTCCAAGCTCGGCGCCGGCATCGCCGTGGCCTTCGTCGCCACCATCTACGGCGTCGGCTCGGCCAACCTGATCTTCTTGCCGATCTCCACCAAGCTCAAACACCATATCGCCAGCGAAACACGCCGCCGCGAAATGCTGCTCGAAGGCCTCGTCACCATCGCCAACGGCGAAAATCCGCGGATGCTGGAAAGCAAGCTGGCCGGCTTCCTGCACTGAGGGCGTCGTCGGCGGGCTTCGCTGAGCGTTGAAGGCCCAGGTCCGGCTCCAACGGCGGTCACCGGCACGGCGGGACCGATGCATGCGGCACACCAGACCGCGCCAGGGGGATCAATATGTTGTGGCTGCTCGCTCGTTTTCGCCTGTTCGTCGCCTGGATCGATCTCGTGTTGTTCACGCTGCTGATGGTGTTGCTGGCGCTGCTGCCGCTGTCCTGGCTGGGCTGGTATCCACGGCTGTTCCACGCGTGGTGCCGCTGCTTCGTGCGTGCGCTGAACGTGGAATTGCGCTTGCACCAGCACCATGCTCGGCCATTGCCGCGCCACTACATCCTGATCGCCAATCACCCGTCGGCGTTCGAGGATGTCGGCATCCCCGCGCTGTTTCCGGTAGTGAGCCTCGCCAAGATCGAGGTGCGCGACTGGTGGCTGGTCGGCCGTATCGCGGCAGCAGCCGGCACGCTGTTCGTGCAGCGCGAAAGCAAGGATTCGCGCCAGGCCGCGCAGGCCGCGCTGATCGATGCCGTCCGCGCCGGGCATAACGTCGCGCTCTACCCGGAAGGCGGCTGCAAGGGCCGCCGGCTGTGGGATCACTTCCTCTATGGCGCCTTCACCGTCTCGCTGGAAACCGGCGTGCCCATCGTGCCGGTGTTCCTGCACTACGAGGCGCAACAGGCGTTCGAATGGGCCGAGGGCGAGACGCTGCTGCAGAAGATCTGGCACATCGTCACCAGCCCCAACCCGGTCGCCAACTACCACGTGTTCGACGCATTCGATCCGGCCGAATTCGCCGACCGCGAGGCTTATAGCAGCCACGTCTACCACTGCTACCAAGCCTGGCAGCAGCGCTTCCTCGAGTAATCCTTATTCGGCGAGTGCCGCCAGCAGCAGCTCGACCACCTGCTTGGATGACTGTGGATTCTGCCCGGTGATGAACTGGCCATCACGCACGGCAAAGGCCTGCCAGTTGGCGGCCGGCTGGAAATCCGCGCCCAGTTCGCGCAAGCGCGATTCGAGCAGGAACGGCATCAGCGCCGTCAGGCCCACGGCCGCTTCTTCGGCATCGGTGAATGCGCTGATGTGCTGGCCGGCGACCACCGATTGGCCATCGGTGCGGCGCGCGTCAACGAGGCCGACCACGCCGTGACAGACCGCCGAGATCCACTTGCCTTGCGCATGCGCTGCCTCGACCAGCCGGCGCACGTCGGCATTGCCCGGCAGATCCCACATCGTGCCGTGGCCACCGGGGAAGAACACCGCATCAAAACCAGCGAATTCGATGTCCGCAACCGGCCGAGTCGCGGCCAGCAAGGCCTGCAGCGCGGCGTCGCCATTCATGCGCACCACGGCCGGATCGTGGCTGGCCTCGCCGGTCACGCTAGATGGATCGAGCGGAATCATCCCGCCCTTGGGGGAAGCCAGCGTCACCGTGTGGCCCGCATCAATCAACGCGTAGTACGGCACCGCCAGCTCCTCGGCCCAGACGCCGGTCGGCTTGCCGGTATCGCCCATGCGGTCGTTGGAGGTGATGATCATCAGGATGTGCTTGCTCATGGTGTGGTCTCGCGAAAGGAAGGAAGGCGGCCGATCCGCCTGCAACGCCACCCATGTTATGGCTGCACACGGCGCAGATAAACCGGGTTAACATCACTTCAGTATTTACATGATGTAATCAATGCAACGCCATCTCGCCCCGGTACAGCTCTCCAGCATCGAACTCTTTTGCAAGGCCGCCGAGCTCGGCGGCTTTACCGCTGCCGCGCGTGCGCTGGGCGTGACGCCGGCGGCGGTCAGCCGCGCGATCGGCCGACTGGAGGCGCGGCTTGCGGTGCAGCTCTTTACCCGCAGCACCCGGCAGATCCAGCTCACCGAGCCCGGCCAGGACTACTACCGGCAATGCAGCCAGGCACTGGCCCAGATCGAGGACGCCGAGCGCGCGCTGACCGGGCGGCAGAGCGAACCGGCAGGCACCGTGCGCATTTCGGTGCCAACCACCTATGGCCATCACCGGCTGCTGCCGGTGCTGCCGCGCTTCCTCGCGCTGTATCCCCAGGTGCGGGTCGAGGTGCATGTCGGCAACCGCAACATCGATTTCGTCCAGGATGGCTACGATCTCGCCATCCGACTGGGCCTGCCCGAAGACGGCCGGCTGATCGCCCGCGTGCTCGAACACGCCACGCTGGGCGTGTTCGCCGCCCCAGCCTATCTCGCCGCACGCGGCACGCCTGCATCGCTGGACGATCTGGCCCATCACGATTGCATCGCCTTCGTACTGCCCAGCAGCGGCCGGATGATGCCGTGGTCGTTCCAGGTGCTGGGCAAGGACATCGAGCACGCCATCGCCGCGCGGCTGTGGGTCGAGGAGGACGTGCTCGCCTGCGTCGGCCACGCCCGTGCGGGCGGCGGGCTGTGCCAGATGTATCACTACATCGCCGCCGAATACGTGGCACGCGGCGAGCTGGTCGAGGTGCTGCAGCCCTACGCCGGCCGCGCCCGCCCGTTCACGCTGCTCTACCCGCAACACCGCCACCGGTCGGCCAGCGTGCGCGCCTTCATCGATTTCGCCATGGCCGAACTCGCGCTCGCGCACTCGGGCACGGCGCACATCCCGCTATAATCTCCACCTTCTCGCCCCTCGGGACCGTCATGCCACTGCTGCGCAAGAAGAACGTCGCCAACGCCTCGGCCCGCGCCGCACTGCCGCCGCAGATCGCCAACGCGCTGCGCGAATCGTGGTGGTTCCTGCTGGTGGCCGTGGTGCTCTACATGGTGCTCGCACTGGCGAGCTATCACCCGGGTGATCCGGGCTGGTCACACAGCGCCAGCAGCGTGCAGGTGCACAATCGTGGCGGCATGGTCGGCGCCTGGGCTGCCGACATCCTGCTCGCGCTGTTCGGCCTGTCGGCCTGGTGGTGGGTGGCATTCTGCTTCGCCGCCATCTGGTGGGGTTATCGTCGCATCGACCGTGTCAGCGACAATCCGCACAAACCGGTGGTACTGCTCGCCTGCCTCGGCTTCGCGCTGGTGCTGCTGTCCTCCAGCAGCCTTGAAGCGCTACGGCTGCACTCGCTGCAGATTGCACTGCCACTGGCGCCCGGCGGCGTGCTCGGATTGGGCCTCGGCGGCTGGCTCTATCGCGCACTCGGCTTTGCCGGCGCCACGCTGACGCTGATCGCCGCCTGGGCCATCGGTGTCTCGCTGTTCACCGGGCTGTCCTGGCTCGCGGTGATGGAAAAACTGGGTGCTGCGCTCGAGTGGCTGTGCTTCAAGAGCATCGACACCTGGCAGGCCGCGCAGGACCGCAAGATCGGCCGGGAGGCGGCAGTCAAACGCGAGGTCAAGGTTTCCGAGGAAAAGAAGAAGCAGGAAGACAAGGCCCCTTTGAAGATCGAAACGCCGCAGCTCGAGGTCCCGATCGCCAAGCAGGCGGAAAAGCGGCTGGAGAAGGAAAAGAAGGAGCAGGAAAAGCAGCAGCAGGTTGCCGAGCAACAGGCCGCACAGCCCAGCCTGTTCGATCTCGATGACTTGCCGCCACCCGCCAAGCCGCTGCCTCGCGGCAGTACCAACGAGGCGCTGCCCGCCTTGTCGCTGCTGGCACCGGCGCCGGTGGCGCAGGAAACCATCAGCCTGGAGACGCTGGAATTCACCTCGCGGCTGATCGAGCGCAAGCTCGCTGACTTCAATGTCGAGGTGAAGGTGGTGGCAGCCTACCCGGGCCCGGTGATCACCCGCTACGAGATCGAACCTGCCGTCGGCGTGAAGGGCAGCCAGATCGTCAACCTGATGAAGGATCTGGCCCGCGCACTGGGCCTCGTGTCGATTCGTGTGGTCGAGACCATCCCCGGCAAGACCTATATGGGCCTGGAGCTGCCCAACCCCAGCCGCCAAACCATCCGCCTCTCGGAAATCCTTTCATCCGAGCCGTATCACCAAATGAGCAGCCGCCTCACCATGGCGCTGGGCAAGGACATCACCGGCAAGCCCATCGTCACCGATCTGGCCAAGGCACCGCACATGCTGGTGGCCGGCACCACCGGCTCGGGCAAGTCGGTCGGGGTCAACGCCATGATCCTGTCGCTGCTCTACAAGGCCAGCCCCGAGGACGTGCGCTTCATCATGGTCGATCCGAAGATGCTGGAGCTCTCGGTCTACGACGGTATCCCGCATCTGCTGGCGCCGGTGGTCACCGACATGAAGCTGGCTGCCAATGCGCTCAACTGGTGCGTGGCGGAGATGGAGAAGCGCTACCGGCTGATGAGCGCGATGGGCGTACGCAACCTCGCCGGCTTCAACCAGAAGGTGAAGGATGCGGAGAAGGCCGGGCAAAAGCTCACCAATCCGTTCAGCCTGACCCCAGACGATCCGGAACCCTTGAGCCACCTGCCCTTCATCGTGGTGGTGGTCGACGAGTTCGCCGACCTGATGATGGTGGCCGGCAAGAAGATCGAGGAGCTGATCGCCCGTCTGGCGCAGAAGGCCCGCGCGGCCGGCATTCATTTGATCCTGGCGACGCAGCGGCCGTCGGTCGATGTGATCACCGGCCTGATCAAGGCCAACATCCCTACCCGGATCGCATTCCAGGTGTCCAGCAAGGTGGACAGCCGCACCATCCTCGACCAGATGGGCGCCGAGGCACTGCTGGGCCAGGGCGACATGCTGTTCCTGCCGCCGGGCACCGGTTACCCGCAGCGGGTGCATGGTGCCTTCTGCGCCGACGACGAAGTGCACCGCGTGGTGGAGCACCTGAAGCAGTTCGGCGAGCCCGATTACGTCGAGGGCATCCTCAATGGCGGGTTCGAGGCCGAGGCCGCCGGTGGCGGTGGTGCGCCGTGGGAAGGTGGCGGCAGCGGCGACCCAGAAGCGGATGCGCTCTACGACGAGGCAGTAGCCTTTGTCATCAAGAGCCGCAGGGCGTCGATCTCATCGGTGCAACGCCAGCTGCGCATCGGCTACAATCGCGCCGCCCGTCTGATCGAACAGATGGAAGCTGCCGGCCTGGTGAGCCCGATGGAGACCAACGGCAACCGCACGGTGCTGGCACCACCGTCCGAATAGCATAAACCACAGCCGGGAAACTCGACTTGAACGGGCATGGCCATCCATGCTATAAACTCGGTTTTTCCGGAAGTCAGGGAACTTCAATCATGGCACGAGTATGCAAAGTTACCGGCAAGCGCCCGGTAACCGGGAACAACGTTTCCCACGCCAACAACAAGACCAAGCGTCGCTTCCTCCCGAACCTGCAATCGCGCCGTTTCTGGGTTGAGAGCGAAAACCGTTGGGTACGCCTGCGCGTTTCCAACGCAGCCCTGCGCACCATCGACAAGAACGGCATCGACGTCGTCCTGGCCGATCTGCGCGCTCGTGGCGAACTGTAAGGAGTTGACCGATCATGCGTGAAAAGATCAAGCTCGAATCGTCCGCCGGTACTGGTCACTTCTACACCACGACCAAGAACAAGCGCACCATGCCTGAGAAGATGGAGATCAAGAAGTTCGATCCCGTCGCTCGCAAGCATGTGATGTACAAAGAAACCAAGCTCAAGTAAGCCGCTCCCTGGCTGCTGGGACTTGAACAAAAACCCCGCCTCGGCGGGGTTTTTGTTTGGCTGCACGGAACCGGGATCAGCTGTGAAGCAAGGCTAGAGCGACCAGACTTCGCGCAGCACTTCGCGCAGCATGCCGATCATCGGATCCATCTCGCGCTCTGCCGAATAGATGAACTGCAGCGGCGCCGTGATCACGATCTCGCCGCCACGCCAGAGGGTGATCGAGCCATCGGCGGCAAAGCGCTGCGCGGTGCGCTCCGCCAGGATGGAGATGCCGACGCCCGCCTTCAGCATCTCCACCAGCGTCGCCTCCTCGTCGAACTCGCCCACCTTCTTGGGCGCGATATTGCGCTCGCGCCACAGCTCCTGCGTGATCGACGACAGACTGGTGAACTGCGACAAGCCCAGCCATGGCGCCTGGCCGAGCACTTTCCAGTCCGCCTCAGCATAGGCATCGACCCATGCAGCTGGCATCGCCACGCAAAAACGCAGCTCGGACAATGCCAGCGTGTTCACGTTCTGATAGGGATTGCGGCCAAGGTAGAAGCCGCCATCCAAGGCCTTCTTGCGCACGTCGTTCAGCACCACGCCGGAGATCGCGTGTTGGGTCTGCACGGTGATCAGCGGATAGCGCTCGCGCAGCACCGCCAGCAGCGGCCCCAGCTTGAGGCGGGCCGGCACACCGATAGTGCCGATGCGCAGCTTGCCTTTGGGTTCGCCCGCCATCGCCCGGGCGCGGTGCAGCATGTCGCGTGACAGGGCCAGGATGCGCTCGGCATCAGGCAATAGCATCTTGCCTGCTTCGGTGAGCTGGACACCACCCGGATAGCGCTCGAACAAGGCGATGCCGAGTTCCTCTTCCAAGGCCTTGATCTGGGCGGTCACCGCCGGCTGCGACAGGTGCAGCAGCTCGGCAGCCTGGGTCAGGTGCCCCTGCTGGGCAACCGCGACCAGCGTGCGCAGTTGGTAGATTTCCATATCAGGATTATCCCTAGTTTGGCGCACCCTGTCTTTTTCTGGTGCGCGGAACGGTCACCCCGCCAAGCCAGACGTACAAAGCCCTTGACCCATTTTTGCGGCGCAACATCAGGATTGCTGATCCGCAATATCAGAAATTGCGATTGGCGAGGGGCCGAGCGCGACTTTTAGATTGGCTTCGCTGGCGCGGCCGGTCCGCGCTCCACCGGAGACAAGCATGGATGAAACCCTGATCCGCCGAATCGAGGACAACCCCAAGTTCGCCGAACTCGTGCGTAAGAAGACCCGCTTCGGCTGGTTGCTGTCGATCGTGATGCTGGCCATCTACTACGGCTTCATCCTCATCATCGCATTCTCGCCGGCCACCTTCGGCACGCCGATCGCGGCGGGCAGCGTGACCACCATCGGCATCCCCGCCGGCATCTTCGTGATCGTGTCGGCCTTCGTCATCACCGGCATCTACGTACGCCGCGCCAACCGCGAGTTCGACCAGCTCAATGCCGAACTGGTGCGGGAGGTGCGCGCATGAACCGCCGCCACCGCAACCTCGCCGTCGCGCTCGCCGCACAGGCCCTTGCCCTGCCCGCCTGGGCCGCCGATGCCATCAGTGGCGAAGTACACCAGCGCAGCCTGAACTGGCACGCCATCGTGATGTTCTTCGTCTTTGTCGCCTTCACACTGGGCATCACCTGGTGGGCGTCGCGGCGCACCCGCTCGGCCAAGGATTTCTACGCGGCGGGCGGCGGCATCAGCGGCTTCCAGAACGGCCTCGCGATCGCTGGCGACTACATGTCGGCGGCGTCCTTTCTGGGTATCTCGGCGCTGGTGATGACGAGCGGCTTCGATGGCCTGATCTACTCGATCGGCTTCCTGGTCGGCTGGCCCATCATCACCTTCCTGGTAGCCGAGCGGCTGCGCAACCTCGGCAAGTTCACCTTTGCCGATGTCGCCTCGTATCGCTTGGCGCAGACACCAGTGCGCACCTTTGCCGCCGTCGGCACGCTGGTGGTGGTGGCGCTCTACCTGATCGCACAGATGGTCGGTGCCGGCAAGCTGATCCAGCTGCTGTTCGGCATGAGCTACAGCTCGGCGGTAGTTCTCGTCGGCGTGTTGATGGTGCTGTACGTCACCTTCGGCGGCATGCTGGCGACCACCTGGGTGCAGATCATCAAGGCCATCATGCTGCTGGCTGGCGCCACCTTCATGGCGGTGATGGTGCTCGCGGCCACCGGTTTCAGCTTCGAGAGCCTGTTCCAGACCGCCGTGGCCGGTCACCCCAAGGCACAGGCCATCATGAGTCCGGGCGGCCTGGTCTCCAATCCGATCGACGCGATCTCACTGGGCGTGGGCCTGATGTTCGGCACCGCCGGCCTGCCGCACATCCTGATGCGCTTCTTCACGGTGAAGGACGCCAAGGAAGCGCGCAAGAGTGTGTTCGTCGCCACCGGCTTCATCGGTTACTTCTACATCCTGACCTTCATCATCGGTTTCGGCGCCATCATGCTGGTACTCGGCAAGCCCGAATTCACCGAGACCATCATGAAGGACGGTAACCCGGTGCAGCAGCTGATCGGTGGTGCCAACATGGCGGCGGTACACTTGGCTGGAGCCGTCGGTGGCGACTACTTCCTCGGCTTCATCTCGGCCGTGGCCTTCGCCACCATCCTCGCCGTGGTTTCGGGCCTCGCGCTGTCGGGTGCATCGGCGGTGTCGCACGACCTCTACGCCAATGTATTCGCCCGTGGCCATGCCGATGAGGCGAAGGAAATCCGCGTCTCCAAGATCGCCACCGTGGTGCTCGGCCTCGTTGCCATCGTGCTCGGGATCGCGTTCGAGAACCAGAACGTCGCCTTCATGGTCGGCCTCGCGTTCGCCATCGCAGCCTCCGCCAACTTCCCGGTGCTGTTCCTCTCGATGTTCTGGAAGGGGCTGACCACGCGCGGCGCGGTGATCGGCGGCCTGATCGGCCTCGTCAGCGCCGTGGTGATGATCGTGTTGGGGCCGGCCGTATGGGTGAAGACGCTGGGCCACGCCGCTGCGATCTTCCCGTACGAAAATCCGGCCATCTTCTCGATGCCGCTCGCCTTCATCAGCATCTGGCTGGTGTCGGTACTCGATACCAGCGCGCAGGCGGCGCGGGAAAAAGCGCTGTTCCTGCCGCAGTTCATCCGGGCGATGACCGGTATCGGCGCAGAAGGCGCATCACAACACTGACCGGTAACGGTCTTTACAAGGCGCGGCCACGGCCGCGCCTTTTTCATGCCCACACCAGTCGCAACGCGGATGACAAACCCTGCAATCTTTCCCACGCCCTTCTTGCACCACCAGCTGACGCGATGCACCATCAGAAATGCTGATTTGGTGCATCAGAAAATCCGATTGGCATGTCCCCAAACCGCTTCTTAGATTCAGTCGCAATCATCCTTGCGATGATGACACCCCAATTCTCAGCCCGCGCGTCGGGGCACACTGGAGATGGCAATGGAAAAGCAACCCCTCACCAAGGACGAGAAGCGCGTCATCTTCGCGTCTTCGCTGGGCACGGTGTTCGAGTGGTACGACTTCTACCTGTACGGCTCGCTCGCAGTCATCATCGCCAAGCATTTCTTTGCCGGCGTCAACGAAACCACCGCCTTCATCTTCGCGCTGCTGGCCTTCGCGGCAGGCTTCGCGGTGCGCCCGTTCGGCGCCATCGTGTTCGGCCGCCTCGGTGACATGATCGGCCGCAAGTACACCTTCCTGATCACCATCCTGATCATGGGCACTTCCACCGCCATCGTCGGCCTGTTGCCGGGCTACGCCAGCATCGGCGTGGCGGCGCCGGTGATCCTGATCATCCTGCGGCTGCTGCAGGGCCTGGCGCTCGGTGGCGAGTACGGCGGCGCCGCGACCTATGTCGCCGAGCATGCGCCGCACGGCAAGCGCGGCTTCTTCACCAGCTGGATCCAGACCACGGCGACGCTCGGCTTGTTCCTGTCGCTGCTGGTGATCTGGATCTGCCGCAACAGCTTCGGCAAGGAGGCCTTCGAGGATTGGGGCTGGCGCGTGCCCTTCCTCGTCTCCATCGTGCTGCTGATCGTGTCGGTGTACATCCGGCTGCAGCTGAACGAATCGCCAGTGTTCAAGAAGATGAAGGAGCAAGGCCGCCACTCCAAGGCCCCTTTGACCGAAGCCTTCCTGCGCTGGCCCAACCTCAAGGTAGTGCTGCTGTCGCTGTTCGGCGGCACGGCCGGTCAGGCCGTGGTGTGGTACACCGGCCAGTTCTATGCCCTCTTCTTCCTGACCAAGACGCTAGGCGTCGATGCCAACCGCGCCGACATCCTGATCGCCGTCTCGCTGGCGATTGCCACGCCGTTCTTCATCTTCTTCGGCTCGCTGTCGGACCGGATCGGCCGCAAGCGCATCATCCTGGCCGGCTGCCTGATCGCCGCGCTCGCCTACTTCCCCATCTTCAAGGGGCTCACCCACTTCGCCAATCCGGCCCTGGAACAGGCAGTTGCCACCGCACCTGTGGTGGTCACGGCCGATCCTGAACGCTGCGCCTTCCAGTTCGATCCGATCGGCAAGGCGTCCTTCAAGCAATCGTGCGACATCATCAAGACCGCGCTGGCGAAGAAGGGTGTGCCCTATACCAACCAAGCCGCACCGGCCGGCACCGTCGCCACTGTCACGGTGGGCGGCACTCGCATCGAGAGCTTCGAGGGCGTGGGTTTGCCGAAGGAGGAGTTCACCGCCAAGTCCGATGCGTTCAACCTCGCACTCGGCGCCGCGCTGACCACCGGCGGCTACCCGGCCAAGGCGGATCCGGAGCAGATGAACACGCCGATGGTGATCGTGCTGCTGACCATCCTGGTACTGTTCGTGACCATGGTGTACGGCCCGATCGCGGCCTGGCTGGTGGAGCTCTTTCCCACCCGCATCCGCTACTCGTCGATGTCACTGCCCTACCACATCGGCAACGGCTGGTTCGGCGGCTTCCTGCCGACGGTGGCCTTCGCCATGGTGGCCGCGACCGGCAACATCTACTACGGCCTGTGGTATCCCATCGTCGTGGCACTGGCCACCTTCGTGATCGGCGTGTTCTGCGTGCCGGAAACCAAGGATCGCGATATCTACGCCGACGACTGAACCACGCTCCCCCAACGACAGGGCGCTGAGGCGCCCTGTTTTTGCACCAAGTTGGTGCAACTTAGATCAGCAGAACTGATACCCCGGATCAGAAAACACGATTGGATTGCAGCGGCTAAGGGTTTTACATTAGCGCGCATCCTCGCGTTACTGACACTTTCGGCAAGAAGGAGCAGCAATGAGCAGCATCGATTCCGTCCTCAAGGAAACCCGCCTTTTCCCGCCGAGCGACGATTTCCGCGTCAAGGCCAATGTCTCGGGCATGGAGGGCTACAACGCCCTGTGCGACAAGGCCAGCACCGATTACGAAGGCTTCTGGGCCGACCAGGCCCGTGAGCTGGTTGCCTGGAAAAAGCCATTCTCCAAGGTCCTGAACCAGGACAACGCACCCTACTTCAAGTGGTTCGAGGATGGCATCCTCAACGTGTCGTACAACTGTATCGACCGCCACCTGGAAGCACGCGCCAACAAGGTCGCCATCATTTTCGAAGCGGACGACGGCTCGGTCACCAAGGTGACCTACCGCGACCTGCACCACCGCGTCTGCCAGTTTGCCAATGGCTTGAAGAGCCTGGGAGTCGGCAAAGGCGACCGCGTGGTCATCTACATGCCGCACGGCATCGAAGCCGTAGTGGCCATGCAGGCCACCGCCCGCATCGGCGCCATCCACTCGGTCGTGTTCGGCGGCTTCTCGGCCGGCGCGCTGCGTGACCGCATCGCCGATGCCGAAGCCAAGATCATCATCACCGCCAACGAATCGGTGCGTGGCGGCAAGGCCGTACCGCTGAAGGCCACCACCGACGAGGCCCTGGGCCTCGGTGGTTGCGAAACGGTGCAGAAGGTCGTGGTGTTCCAGCGCACCAGCAACAAGCCGGAGCACTGGGCCGAAGAGCGCAACATCTGGTGGCACAACCTGGTCAAGGGCCAAGCTGACGAATGCGAGCCGGAATGGGTCGACGCTGAGCACCCGCTGTTCATCCTCTACACCTCCGGCTCGACCGGCAAGCCCAAGGGCATCCAGCACAGCACCGGCGGTTACCTGCTGGGCGCGCTGGTGACCATGAAGTGGGTGTTCGACTACAAGGATTCCGACGTCTACTGGTGCACGGCCGATGTGGGCTGGATCACCGGCCACAGCTACGTCACCTACGGCCCGCTGGCCATCGGCGCGACGCAAGTGGTGTTCGAAGGCGTGCCGACCTATCCGGATGCCGGCCGCTTCTGGTCCATGATCGAGAAGCACAGCGTCACCACCTTCTACACCGCGCCGACCGCCATCCGCTCGCTGATCAAGCTCGGCGGCGACCTGCCGAAGAAGCATGACCTGTCCAGCCTGCGCCTACTGGGCACCGTCGGCGAGCCGATCAACCCCGAAGCCTGGATGTGGTATCACGAGACCGTCGGTGGCGGCCGTTGCCCCATCGTCGATACCTGGTGGCAGACCGAAACCGGCGCCAACATGATCGCGCCGCTGCCGGGTGCCGTCGCCACCAAGCCGGGTTCGTGCACGTTGCCGCTGCCGGGCATCATCGCCGACATCGTCGACGAGGCCGGTGCACCGGTCGAGCCGGGCAAGGGTGGTTTCCTGGTGGTGAAGAAGCCGTGGCCATCCATGGTCCGCACCATCTGGAACGACGCCGAGCGCTTCAAGAAGACCTACTTCCCGGATGATTTCAACGGCAAGCTCTACCTCGCCGGCGATTCGGCCCACTTCGACGAGAATGGCTACATCTGGATCATGGGCCGCATCGACGACGTGCTGAACGTCTCTGGCCACCGCCTGGGCACCATGGAAATCGAATCGGCCCTGGTTGCCAACCCGCTGGTGGCCGAAGCCGCCGTGGTCGGCAAGCCGCACGAGATCAAGGGTGAGGCCGTCGTTGCCTTCGTGGTGCTCAAGGGCGCCCGCCCGGAAGGCGAGGAAGCGAAGAAGCTCGCCAAGGAGCTGCGCGAATGGGTTGCCCACGAGATCGGCAAGATCGCCCAGCCAGACGAGATCCGCTTCGGCGACAACCTGCCCAAGACCCGTTCGGGCAAGATCATGCGCCGCCTGCTGCGCGTGATCGCCAAGGGTGAGGAGATCACCCAGGACGTCTCGACGCTGGAAAACCCGGCCATTCTGGAGCAGCTGCGCCACAGCGCACTGTGATCGGAACAGGCGGCAGATTGTAGTAACCAGTCACGGCAGTAACCTTGAGGCCCTCCGGATACGGTGGGCCATTTTTTTGCGCCGGCGCAAGCGCCGCCCCTTCCCACTGACTGCCACGCCATGGACAATCGGCCATCCCCTCAACCGGTTCCCGCCATGGCCAACGACCAGCACCTGATCGAAACCCGAGTCGAGAGCGAGCGCGTCTTCGACGGCGCTCTATTGCACATCAACCGCGACACCGTCCGCCTGCCCGACGGTGGGCTGGCCACTCGTGAATACGTGCTGCACCCCGGTGCAGTGATGGTGATCCCGGTGCTGGACGACGGGCGCCTGCTGATGGAGCGCCAGTTCCGCTATCCGCTCGATCGGGTATTCATCGAGTTCCCGGCCGGCAAGCTCGATCCGGACGAGACACCGCTTGCCTGCGGCCAGCGCGAGCTGCTGGAAGAAACCGGTTACACCGCGCGGGACTGGGATTACCTCGGCGTGCTGCACCCCATCATCAGCTACACCACCGAGGAGATACACCTGTTCATCGCGCGCGGCCTCACTGCCGGAGAAGCCCGACTGGACGAGGGCGAGTTTGTCGAAACGGTGGCCATGGGCATGGACGAGCTGGTGGACGGCGTGCGGAGCGGCCGCATCACCGATGCCAAGACAGTCTCCGGGCTGTTCTGGCTGCAGCACCGCGCAACACGCTAGCCGGGCAAGAAAAACGGGCGCCACGGCGCCCGTTTTCGTGAAGCGGAAGTCGACTCAATCGAGTACGCGCTCGCGCACGATCTTCCAGCCGTCCTTTTCCTGCTGCAGGATCAGCTGCTTCTGCACGCTGTCGCTGTAGCCAGCTGCGGCGTAATGCTGGGTGAACTGGACCTCGGCCGCACGCGACGATTGCTTGAGTACCTTCATGTCCTCAAGCTTCACGGTGATCGCGCCGGGCCGATTCAGCCGGTCGCCGCGCTGCGCTTCCCAGCTCGCGCGATCAAGCCCACCTTCGGGCTTGAACTCACTGCCGTAGCGGGCGAGGTAGCCCTGCACGTTCTTGTTCGACCAATCCTTGGCCCAGCCGTCGATCGACTGCTGCAGCGACTGCGGCGCAACCGGGGCAGAAGACACCGGCTTGACCGCGGCCGGCTCGATGCTACGCGGCACGGCATCGGGCGCGCCCTGTTTCAGCGGCGCCAGCGGCAGCGGCTCGGCATACTGCGCCGAGCTGTCCGGCAGGTTGAGCGCGCAGCCGATCTGCTCGTCGGTGAGTTCGCCGCCGCCGAATTCGTTGGTGTTGATGTCGCCTTGCAGCGGCGCCAGCTTCAGCGTCGGTAGCAGCTGGTGAGTTTGTGCCAGCACGCGCGCCACTGCGATTTCGCGATCGATGCGGGCATTGACCAGCGAGCGCGCCGCATCGAACAGTTCGTTCTCGGTATCGAGCACGTCGAGCAAGGTACGCTGGCCGATATCAAATTGCTGGCGATAGGCATCACGCGCCTTGCGCGTGGACAGCTCGTGCTGCTCGAGGTAGGTCAGCTGGCGATTGAGCCGCTGCACATCGTTCCAGGCAATGGCCGTGCTCTGACGGATGTCGCGGCAGGCCTTGTCGCGCACTTCGAACGACGCATTCAGCTGCTCCAGCGATTGCCGCTCGCGGGCGCGGTCGGCGCCGCCACTGAACAGGTTGTAGTTGAGCATCAGCATCACGCGGCTGGTCCGGTAGTCTCCATCGACACCGTCCTGATTGCGCTCGTAACCCTGGCTCGCCTGCAGCTCCAGTGTCGGGTAGTAGCCAGACTTGCTCACGCCCACCCCGGCACGTGCCGCGCGGATGGCCGCAACCGAGGCCTGGAACGACGGATTCTGCTTCACCGCCAGGGACAGCAGTTCGCTGGCCTGCGGCAGCGCGGTATCGAGCGAAGCCGGACGGGTCAGCTCGTCGGCCTCTTCGCCGACCAGCCGGGCATAGCGTGCCGACACATCGTAGAGGTTGGCCTGTTCGGTCATCAGGTTGGATTCGGCCAGAGCCAGGCGACCGGCAGCCTGCTCGAGGTCGACCCGACGGCCAACGCCGGCCTGGGTGCGCTCCTCGATCAGCTTGTAGATATCCTGGTGGGTTGCCAGGTTGCGTCGGGCCAGATCGGCCTGTTCGCGATAACGCAGCACGTCGTAGTAGGCGGCCACAGCCTGCAGCGCGAATTCATCGGAACTCGCCAGCAGTTCGAAATAGGCGGATTGCTTGTCGTAGCCGAGGCGCCGAACCTGATCGCGGGTGGCGAAGCCATCGAACAGCAACTGGCGCAACGAGAGCGTGGCGCTCGGGTTGTAATAGTTATCCTTGCTGCTACCCTCATCATGTTGCCAGACCTGACCGGCACCGGCCTGCAGGTCGACGCGGGGCAGGAAGCCGCCTTCGGCAACACGCTGTGCTTCGCTACTGGCGCGGAACTGGTACCAGCGGGTCTTTACATCCGGGTTGCGCAGGATGGTCTTTTCGACGGCTTGATCGAGCGTGGTTGCTTGAGCGGTCCCGGCCAAGGCCAGGGAGAGAGCGAGTAACAACGGTCGGCATCGCATGGACTACCCCTTCGAAGATGTTCGTTTTTCTGACAATATCGACAATATTTTTTCCCCGATTCTAGCAGAGAACAGGCGTGCATTCTGGCCTGCTGTCTGCGAAAACAACCGTTTTGCCGGCATTGCGCGTAGGACCAACCCTTTTTAATCCGTCAGCATAGAGCTTACCAACGTGTGGTTTAGTTCCGGTTACCGGATAAAACCTTTCCCAGTATTCAGCGGATTTCTTACAATCCTGCTGTCGCTGGGCCTTGCCCTTGCCGCCGTCAACACCGCGCGCATGCAGGCCTTTCTTGGCGAGCGCTTCGGCAGCAAGCCCATCACCCTGTATACCGACTGGCGTCGCTTGATCGGCGAGCTGCGTGGCGCGCCCGACGACGTACGGCTGGCCCGCATCAATGATCTCTTCAACCGCCATATCGCCTTTCTAGACGACAGTGCGCTCTGGGGTGAAGCCGACTACTGGGCGACACCGCTGGAAACCATCGGCAAGATGGGCGGTGATTGCGAGGATTTCACCATTGCCAAGTACTTCACCCTGGTCGAGGCCGGGGTCGAGCCGGCCAAGCTGCGCCTCACCTACGTCAAGGCCCGCATCGGCGGGCCACAAAGCAAGGTGACCCAGGCGCACATGGTACTGACCTATTACGACACCCCGCAGGCCGAGCCGCTGGTACTCGACAACCTGATCGGCGAGATCCGCCCGGCCTCGCGCCGGCCGGACCTGCTGCCGGTGTTCAGCTTCAACCGCGACGGCGTGTATGTCGGCGGCGCGGCCCCTGCGCCGGTCGAACGACTGTCGCGCTGGACCAATCTGCTACTGCGCATGCAGGCGCAGGGCTACGATCCTTGAGGATTCAACGATGTCATTGCTCCGACAACTCTGGCTGCTGGTGATCACCGCCACCGTGATCGCCTTCCTTGGCAGCTTCATTGTCAGCCTCTATACGGCACGCAACTACCTGGAACAGCAGCTGTACGCGCAAAGCACCGACAGCGCAGCCAGCTTGGCGCTGTCGATGACGCAGCAGCCCAAGGACGAGGCCACCATTGAGCTGATGGTCACTGCGCTGTTCGACAGCGGCCACTTCGAGGTGGTGCGCTACAGCGATACTGGCGGCAAGGTCGTCGCCGAGCGCGTCAATCCCGGGGAGACTGGCAGCGTGCCGCAATGGTTCATCGACCTGTTCCCGATCGAGGTCAGTGCCGGGCAGGCCGATGTCAGCGATGGCTGGAAGCAGGCAGGCCGCGTCACCGTGATGGCGCACTCGCGCTTCGCCTACCAGTCGTTGTGGGATGGCGCAGTCAAGCTGCTGCTGTGGATCAGCGCCGCCGGCCTACTGTCAGGGCTGGTGCTGCACCGGTTGTTCCTGTGGGTGAAGCGCCCGATCGTGCAGATGGTGGGCCAGGCCGAAGCGATCAGCGAGCGTCGTTTCGTCACCATCCCCGTACCGCGGGTGACCGAGCTGCGCGCCGTGGTGCAGGCGATGAACACCATGGTCGAGCGGGTGAAGACCATGTTCGCCGAACAGGCAGCACGCATCGACGCACTGCGCAGCGAAGCCAACCGCGATGCGCTCACCCAGCTACCCAACCGCAGTTTCTTCATGGGGCGACTGGCACAGGCGCTGGGCGACGAGGAATCGGCCCCGGAAGGCGCCCTGCTGCTGCTGCGGTTGCGCGATCTGATGGGACTCAACCGCCGGCTCGGCCGCGAACGGGCCGACCAGTTCCTGCAATCGGTGGCCGGCAAGCTTGGTGCCGTGCTCGGCCATGAGCCCGATGCGCTGCTGGCCCGGCTGAACGGCGCCGACTTCGCCGTGCTGCTCCCGGGCGACGATGCGGCGCGCGCCGGCGAACTGGCCGAGCGCATGCAGGCGGGCCTCGCCGAGCTGCGACGCGCCGAGCTCGCCGACCAGCACGACCTCGCCGCCATCGGCATCACCCCATACCGCGCCGGCGAGGCCATCGGCACCGTGCTGGCGCGCACCGATGAAGCGCTGGCCCAGGCTGAAGGCAGCAGCAACGGCATCCACGCGGCGCAACTGGGCAGTGCCCTGCCCGCCCGTTCCGGCCAGGATTGGCAGCAGGTACTGCGCCACGCACTCGACGAAGGCGCGTTCCGGCTCGCCAGCTACCCGGTCCTGCGCCGCGATGGTGAGCTTTGGCATCGCGAACTGATGCTGCGGCTGCAGCAAGCAGATGGCCAGCTGCTGACCGCCGGCACCTTCATGCCCATGGCCAGCCGGCTGGGCATGACCAGCGCGCTGGATCTGGAAACCGTGCGCCTCGCCTGCGCCGAACTGGCGCACAGCCAGGCCGATGTGGCGGTCAACCTGTCCGCCGTCTCGATTGCCGATGTGCAGTTCGTCGACAAACTGCTGGAGCTGCTGCGCAGCCAGAAGGCGCATACCGGCAGGCTGTGGCTGGAAGTGAACGAATTCGGTTTCCGCGACGAAATGCTGGCGCTCGCCGAGTTCGCCCGCCGGCTGCGTCCGTTGGGCTGCAAGGTGGGCATCGAGCACTTCGGCCGCCATTTCGGCAGCATTCCGCAGCTGTTCGAACTGCAGCTCGATTACCTGAAGATCGACAGCAGCTTCGTCCAGGGCATCGAGGCGCACGCCGGCAACCAGCAGCTGATCAAGGCCATCGTCGGCGTGGCCGACGGCAACGGCTTGCTTACCATCGCCGAGGGCGTGCAGACCAATGCCGAATGGGACATGCTCGCCAAACTCGGAGTGCAGGGCATGACCGGTCCAGTGACGACCAACCGCGCTTCCACCTGATCGGCACCTGCATAAAAAAACGGCGCTCCGCGGAGCGCCGTTTTCAATGGGGCCGCAGCCTCAATCGGTGATCAGCTTGCCCTTGGTCAGCAGATCCTGGATCACCGCGGCATCGTTGTTGCCGGTGGCGCCCAGGTCCACACCGTGCAGGACGATGGTCTGGTCTTCCGCCGCCCCGTTGTTGTAGCCGCCGGAAAAGTCGCCATCGTGACTGATATGCACGATGGTGCTCTTGCCGCCGGCGGTGTTGCTGATGGTTTCGAAGTGCAGGTAGTTGCCCAGGTTGCCAACGTTGGTGCCGGTGTGCGACTCGTTCTGCAACAGGTCGCGCAGGTCCAGCTTGTCGTTGTTGCCACTGGTGGTGCTGGCGTTGAAATCCACGATCAGGTCGGTCGCACCGGCCACAATCTTGGTGCTGCTTGGCAAGTAGAGCCCATTGCTGCCACCGGCGTTGGACACACCCGCTGTTGCCGACTGGTCACCCAGTGTCCACTTGAACACGTCGTCGCCCATGTCGCCACGCAGCAGGTCGCTACCGGAACCACCCACGATCAGGTCGTTGCCGGCGCCGCCACGCAACGCGTCGATGCCATCGCCGCCATACAGCTTGTCATCACCGGCACCACCGTACAGCGCATCGGTACCGCCCTGGCCGTAGATCACGTCGTCACCGCTACCGGCATTGGCAAGGTCGGACACCGGCTGCATCTGGTTGACGACGGTCTGCACCAGCTTGTCGCTGCTGTTGAGCAGGTTGCTGTCGGCCGTGGTCATGAACATGTTGCGCGAGCCGGTGAACATCTCCGCCTGGGTGGTCAGCGCCACCGAGTTGTCGTTGCTCTGCGTTTCGCCCATGAAGATGATGTCGTTGCCGGCACCGGCCTCCACATGGTCGTTGCTGCCGCCGGTAAAGATGACCTGCTCCTTGCCGGTGGTCGTCACCGTGCGCAGATCGTAGCCCCCTGCCGGCTGGCCGTTGCCAGCGTTGTACGCCGAGCTCGCCACGTAGAAGGTATTGCCAGCACCCGACTCGGCCCCATCGACGTAGTAGGTGCCCACGCCGTCGTGGCCGGTGATCACGTTCGGGTTGTCGGTCACCGTGATCGCGATGGCGCCGTTGGTGCTCGTGGTGCCGTCATTGACCCTGTAGCTGAGGCTGCCCACGTTGGTGGTCGACGTGATGGTGGTCGGGCTGACGTAGACCAGGTTTTGCAACTGGTTGATCGAGATCACCTGGCCGTTCTGCACCACCGTGCCGCCCTCGGTCATCACCGTGCCCTGCGTCGGCAACCCGGTGATGGTGACGGTGAGCCTGTCGCCATCGACATCGGTTGGTGCAGCGATCGCCAGTGCGGTCGGCACACCTTCCTTGGCCGTGATGCTGTGGCTGTCGACCACCGGCGCATCATTCACCGGCGTGACATTGAGCGTAACCGTAGCCGTGCTGTTCTGGCCGTTGCCATCAATCAGTGTGTAGCTGAACGTGGTCGTGCCGTTGTAGTTGGCCGGCGGGTTGTAGGTGAGCGTGCCGTCCGCGTTCAACGTGAGGCTGCCATTGGCTGGCTGGGTGAAGCCGGCAATGCGTGCGCCATCGCGCAACGTGTCGTTGGACAGCGGATTGAAGGTGATGCTCTGGTCTTCCGGCGTGGTGTAGCTGTCCGCCACCGCCACTGGCGAGCCGGTATCGGTCACCGTGGTCTTGGAAAGGCCGGTCGCCATCACGTTCAGCGTCAGCGTGCCACTGGTGCTGTCGCTGCTGGCGTTGGCGCCTTCGGTCGCGATCGACGACACGCCGACATTGAGTGTGCCGCTGGTGTAGCTGCTCGGCAGCACCAGCTTGGCGGACGCGAGCTCAGCGGCCGAGATGGTGATGCCACCGTTGCTGATCACGTAGCCGCTGCTGTTGCCGGACGTGGTGATCACGGTGCCGGTCGGCAGGCCGGTAAAGCGATAGGTCAGGCTTTCCGAGCCATCGGTATCGACCAGTTGGCCGCTCACGTAGTTGGCAAGCGTTACTTCCGTCTTGCCGCCGCTGGCGTTGCCCGCAACGATGCCGGAGCTCGACTCGATCTTGATGTCGTCGATCATCGCGCCACGGCCCGAGCTGTCGAAGCTTGTCGCATCGGTGATGATGCGGATGGTGTGTGCGTTGCCGTCACCGGTGAAGCTGTACTTCAGCTCTTCCCAGTTCAAGCCGCCTTGCGGGCTGGTGCTCGAATACGTTGCCACCTTCACACCGTCGACCAGGATGGCGATCTGCGTGTAGGCGGTGCTGTAGCCCGAGCGGCCGGCGTAATCGAACGACAGGGTGTAGACCTGCCCCACCGCCGTGCTGACGCTGCGCTCAATGCCCAGCGTCTGCGGCAGGCTGTTGGAGGATGCGTTGTTCAGCTCCAGCCAGTTGCCGTTGCCGCCCGGTGCGCCGACGCCAGTGATCATGGTGCCAGCCTGGTTGCTGATCTGGTCACCGCTCGACCACACCTCAAAGCGGTTGAGGCCGCCCGAGAACGAGTCGGGCGTGGTGACCAACGTCCACCCTTCCAGCGTGGTGGCGTTGACGCCCTCCGAGCTGTCATCGCTGTTGGCGACCGATTCCCAGGTGGTGTTGAACACCGTCTGGGCGGCCGGCGCATTGAGCGTCAACGTCGGTTTGTCAGCCACCGGCGTGATGTCCACCGTCATGGTGGCGGTGCTGCTGGTGACGCTGCCATCGCTGATCTGGTAGGTGAACTTGGCGTAGTCGGACTTCTGATCACCGGTACCCGTAGTGCTGTAGGCATTGCTGCCCGATTCATGGGTATCGGGCACGAAGCGCAGCTTGCCAGCATCGATGTCCGCCTTGCTGACTAGCTGGTTGGCAGTGACGGTGACCCAGCTGCTGCCGTTGTTGTACTGCACGGTACCATCGGCCGGCAGGCCGATCATCTTCACCGAAAGGCCGCTGGCCGGGGTATCAACATCGCTGGCGTTGAACTGGCTCCAGGTCAGCACCAGCGGCGTGTCTTCAGTGCCGGTGACCGAACCGCCGGTAGTGGTCGGCGCGTCATTCACCGCATTGACGGTGATGGTGCCAGTCGCATTGCTGGTCGACACCAGGCCGTTGTTGTCGGTGGCGCTGTACTGGAAGCTGTTGGTGCCATTCCAATCCGCGTTCGGCTTGAAGTAGATCGTGGCGCCGTTGCTGGTGGCGTTGATCACGCTGGCCAGCGTCAGTGGGTTGGTAGCGGCAGCGTCGCTGTAGAACGTGCCGTTGCCCGGCAGGCCGGTCAGCTTGAAGCTGGCCACCGTGCCATCGACGTCGGTGCCACTCAGGTTGACTGCGATCACCGTGTCTTCGTTGCCCGTCGCAGTCACCGCCTGTGGTACCGGCGCATCGTTCACCGAGTTGACGGTGATGGTGCCAGTCGCATTGCTGGTCGACACCAGGCCGTTGTTGTCGGTGGCGCTGTACTGGAAGCTGTTGGTGCCATTCCAATCCGCGTTCGGCTTGAAGTAGATCGTGGCGCCGTTGCTGGTGGCGTTGATCACGCTGGCCAGCGTCAGTGGGTTGGTAGCGGCAGCGTCGCTGTAGAACGTGCCGTTGCCCGGCAGGCCGGTCAGCTTGAAGCTGGCCACCGTGCCGTCAACGTCGGTGCCCTTGAGCGCCACGGCGATCACGGTGTCTTCATTACCCGTCGCGGTCACCGCTTGCGGTACCGGTGCGTCGTTCACCGAGTTGACAGTGATGGTGCCAGTCGCATTGCTGGTCGATACCAGACCGTTGTTGTCAGTGGCGCTGTACTGGAAGCTGTTGGTGCCGTTCCAATCTGCGTTCGGCTTGAAGTAGATCGTGGCGCCGTTGCTGGTGGCGTTGATCACGCTGGCCAGCGTCAGCGGGTTGGTGGCGGCAGCATCACTGTAGAACGTGCCGTTGGCCGGCAGGCCAGTCAGTTTGAAGCTGGCCACCGTGCCGTCGACATCGGTACCGCTCAGGTTGACTGCAATGACAGTGTCTTCATTACCCGACGCGGTGACAGCTTGCGGTACCGGGGCATCGTTCACCGAAGTCACGTTCAGGTTGACGGTGGCCGTGCTGGTGCCACCGTGCCCATCGGAAATCGTATAGGTGAACGACGCCGGGCCGAAATAGTTGCTGGCCGGCGTGAACACCACGTTGCCGTTTACCAGCGCTACCGAACCGTGAGTGGCAGCCTGGACCGAGACAATGGTCAGGATATCGCCATCGACATCACTATCATTGCCAAGCAACGCGGCCGGGCTGATCGTGAGCGCGTTGTCCTCGGTGGTAACGAAGGCCGGTTGTTCCTGCCCTAGCGTGTAGCTGCCCAGCGATTGATAGCTGGTACCCCCGTTGTTGCTGAGCTCCGGCTTGAAGACCGCCTGACCGCCTTGATCCCAGTACAGTATCTCGATGGTATGCGCACCACCTTCAGCCACCGTGAAGGTCGGGTGCACAGTGCCGGTGGGCGACTGATTGGCATTGACCTGGGCCACCATCACGCCATCGATCAGAATGATATAGCCATCATCAGCGGTGACTTTGAAGTTGTAGGTCCCTGCGGCGAGTTGCACGGTGCCGGCCATGCGGATGATGGCATCGCTGCTGTTTTCCGGATCAACGTTGAGCGACGCCGAGTCGGAACCCAAGAAGGTTTGCAAGTTGCCATTGCCACCCAGATCACCATTACCGAGCGTGTAGTTGAAGCTCTTGGCCACGAAGGTCGCGTCTGCGGTATTGGCGGCAATGAAATTGCGCACCATGGTCAACGAAGTCAGGTTCGCACCGTCGGTACCCTCGTGGTAGGCGTAGTACTGCGCGGACAACCCACTCAAAGTGCCCGGATCGTTCACGGCAACCGGGGCGTCGTTTACCGGCAGCACCGTCAACGTGCCGGTCGCGTTGCTGGTCGACACCAGGCCGTTGTTGTCGGTGGCGCTGTACTGGAAGCTGTTGGTGCCGTTCCAGTCCGCGTTCGGCTTGAAGTAGATCGTTGCACCGTTGCTGGTGGCGTTGATCACGCTGGCCAGCGTCAGCGGGTTGGTGGCGGCAGCGTCGCTGTAGAACGTGCCGTTGGCCGGCAGGCCGGTCAGCTTGAAGCTGGCCACCGTACCGTCGACGTCGGTGCCCTTGAGCGCCACGGCGATCACGGTGTCTTCATTGCCACTTGCGGTAACCGCTTGCGGCACCGGGGCGTCGTTCACCGAGTTGACGGTGATGGTGCCAGTCGCATTGCTGGTCGACACCAGGCCGTTGTTGTCGGTGGCGCTGTACTGGAAGCTGTTGGTGCCATTCCAATCCGCGTTCGGCTTGAAGTAGATCGTGGCGCCGTTGCTGGTGGCGTTGATCACGCTGGCCAGCGTCAGCGGGTTGGTAGCCGCCGCGTCGCTGTAGAACGTGCCGTTGGCCGGCAGGCCAGTCAGCTTGAAGCTGGCCACCGTGCCATCGACATCGGTACCGCTCAGGTTGACTGCAATAACCGTGTCTTCGTTACCCGACGCGGTGACGGCTTGCGGTACCGGCGCGTCGTTCACTGCCGTCACCGTGATGTTCAGCGTGCTGCTCGAACCGGTGTTGGTGGTGTAGTTGACCTGCGGGACGTTGCCGTTCCAGTTCGCCACCGGCGTGAAGGTGTAGTCACCGTTGCTGCCCAGGGTGAAGCTGCCCACCCCGGCGAGCGTGGCGGTCTGGCCCGCGCTGAAGCTGCCAGGCACGCCGGTCACGCTGAAGCTGGCCACGCTCAGGACGTTGTCGACGTCGCTGTCGTTGCTCAGCACGTTGCCGCTGGCCACGTTGTCCTCGGCCACGGTCTTGCTGTCCGGGGCCAGCACCGACGGATCGTCCACCGCCGTCACGCTGATGGTCAGCGTGTTGGTGGCCGAGCTGGTGCCGTCGGTGGCGGTGTACGTCACTGGCGGCACGCTGCCGTTGTAGTTGGTCGCCGGCGTGAAGCTGTAGCTGCCGTTGCTGTTCATCACCAGGGTACCGACCCCAGCCAGCGTGGCGGTGGCGCTGCCTCCGGCGGCGATGGTGTAGGTGGTGCCCGAGACCACGAACTGCGATACCGACAGCGGGCCATCCGGATCGCTGTCGTTGCTCAGGACGTTGCCGGTGCTGGTGCCAGAGTCTTCGGCCACCGTCAGCGTGTCCGGGGCGGTCACGGTCGGGTCGGCCACGGCGGTGACGTTCAGCGTCAGCGTGCTGGTCGCGGTGGTGGTGCCGTCCGAGACGGTGTAGGTCGCCACCGGGACCGGGCCGTTGTAGTTGGCGGCCGGCACGAAGCTGTAGCTGCCGTTGCCGTTGATGGTCAGGCTGCCGACACCGGCAATGGTGGCGGTCTGGCCGGCGGTGAAGGTCCCTGCCACGTTGGCGACCGAGAACTGGGTGATCGTCAGCGGGTTGCCGTCGACATCGCTGTCGTTGGCCAGCAGGCCATTGGCGGCGGTGACCGTCAGCGGGGTGTCTTCAGCGGTGGTGTTGCTGTCCGGGGCGGCGATCGGTGCATCGTTCACCGCCGTCACCGTGATGTTCAGCGTGCTGCTCGAACCGGTGTTGGTGGTGTAGTTGACCTGCGGGACGTTGCCGTTCCAGTTCGCCACCGGCGTGAAGGTGTAGTCACCGTTGCTGCCCAGGGTGAAGCTGCCCACCCCGGCGAGCGTGGCGGTCTGGCCCGCGCTGAAGCTGCCAGGCACGCCGGTCACGCTGAAGCTGGCCACGCTCAGGACGTTGTCGACGTCGCTGTCGTTGCTCAGCACGTTGCCGCTGGCCACGTTGTCCTCGGCCACGGTCTTGCTGTCCGGGGCCAGCACCGACGGATCGTCCACCGCCGTCACGCTGATGGTCAGCGTGTTGGTGGCCGAGCTGGTGCCGTCGGTGGCGGTGTACGTCACTGGCGGCACGCTGCCGTTGTAGTTGGTCGCCGGCGTGAAGCTGTAGCTGCCGTTGCTGTTCATCACCAGGGTACCGACCCCAGCCAGCGTGGCGGTGGCGCTGCCGCCGGCGGCGATGGTGTAGGTGGTGCCCGAGACCACGAACTGCGATACCGACAGCGGGCCATCCGGATCGCTGTCGTTGCTCAGGACGTTGCCGGTGCTGGTGCCAGAGTCTTCGGCCACCGTCAGCGTGTCCGGGGCGGTCACGGTCGGGTCGGCCACGGCGGTGACGTTCAGCGTCAGCGTGCTGGTCGCGGTGGTGGTGCCGTCCGAGACGGTGTAGGTCGCCACCGGGACCGGGCCGTTGTAGTTGGCGGCCGGCACGAAGCTGTAGCTGCCGTTGCCGTTGATGGTCAGGCTGCCGACACCGGCAATGGTGGCGGTCTGGCCGGCGGTGAAGGTCCCTGCCACGTTGGCGACCGAGAACTGGGTGATCGTCAGCGGGTTGCCGTCGACATCGCTGTCGTTGGCCAGCAGGCCATTGGCGGCGGTGACCGTCAGCGGGGTGTCTTCAGCGGTGGTGTTGCTGTCCGGGGCGGCGATCGGTGCATCGTTCACCGCCGTCACCGTGATGTTCAGCGTGCTGCTCGAACCGGTGTTGGTGGTGTAGTTGACCTGCGGGACGTTGCCGTTCCAGTTCGCCACCGGCGTGAAGGTGTAGTCACCGTTGCTGCCCAGGGTGAAGCTGCCCACCCCGGCGAGCGTGGCGGTCTGGCCCGCGCTGAAGCTGCCAGGCACGCCGGTCACGCTGAAGCTGGCCACGCTCAGGACGTTGTCGACGTCGCTGTCGTTGCTCAGCACGTTGCCGCTGGCCACGTTGTCCTCGGCCACGGTCTTGCTGTCCGGGGCCAGCACCGACGGATCGTCCACCGCCGTCACGCTGATGGTCAGCGTGTTGGTGGCCGAGCTGGTGCCGTCGGTGGCGGTGTACGTCACTGGCGGCACGCTGCCGTTGTAGTTGGTCGCCGGCGTGAAGCTGTAGCTGCCGTTGCTGTTCATCACCAGGGTACCGACCCCAGCCAGCGTGGCGGTGGCGCTGCCTCCGGCGGCGATGGTGTAGGTGGTGCCCGAGACCACGAACTGCGATACCGACAGCGGGCCATCCGGATCGCTGTCGTTGCTCAGGACGTTGCCGGTGCTGGTGCCAGAGTCTTCGGCCACCGTCAGCGTGTCCGGGGCGGTCACGGTCGGGTCGGCCACGGCGGTGACGTTCAGCGTCAGCGTGCTGGTCGCGGTGGTGGTGCCGTCCGAGACGGTGTAGGTCGCCACCGGGACCGGGCCGTTGTAGTTGGCGGCCGGCACGAAGCTGTAGCTGCCGTTGCCGTTGATGGTCAGGCTGCCGACACCGGCAATGGTGGCGGTCTGGCCGGCGGTGAAGGTCCCTGCCACGTTGGCGACCGAGAACTGGGTGATCGTCAGCGGGTTGCCGTCGACATCGCTGTCGTTGGCCAGCAGGCCATTGGCGGCGGTGACCGTCAGCGGGGTGTCTTCAGCGGTGGTGTTGCTGTCCGGGGCGGCGATCGGTGCATCGTTCACCGCCGTCACCGTGATGTTCAGCGTGCTGCTCGAACCGGTGTTGGTGGTGTAGTTGACCTGCGGGACGTTGCCGTTCCAGTTCGCCACCGGCGTGAAGGTGTAGTCACCGTTGCTGCCCAGGGTGAAGCTGCCCACCCCGGCGAGCGTGGCGGTCTGGCCCGCGCTGAAGCTGCCAGGCACGCCGGTCACGCTGAAGCTGGCCACGCTCAGGACGTTGTCGACGTCGCTGTCGTTGCTCAGCACGTTGCCGCTGGCCACGTTGTCCTCGGCCACGGTCTTGCTGTCCGGGGCCAGCACCGACGGATCGTCCACCGCCGTCACGCTGATGGTCAGCGTGTTGGTGGCCGAGCTGGTGCCGTCGGTGGCGGTGTACGTCACTGGCGGCACGCTGCCGTTGTAGTTGGTCGCCGGCGTGAAGCTGTAGCTGCCGTTGCTGTTCATCACCAGGGTACCGACCCCAGCCAGCGTGGCGGTGGCGCTGCCTCCGGCGGCGATGGTGTAGGTGGTGCCCGAGACCACGAACTGCGATACCGACAGCGGGCCATCCGGATCGCTGTCGTTGCTCAGGACGTTGCCGGTGCTGGTGCCAGAGTCTTCGGCCACCGTCAGCGTGTCCGGGGCGGTCACGGTCGGGTCGGCCACGGCGGTGACGTTCAGCGTCAGCGTGCTGGTCGCGGTGGTGGTGCCGTCCGAGACGGTGTAGGTCGCCACCGGGACCGGGCCGTTGTAGTTGGCGGCCGGCACGAAGCTGTAGCTGCCGTTGCCGTTGATGGTCAGGCTGCCGACACCGGCAATGGTGGCGGTCTGGCCGGCGGTGAAGGTCCCTGCCACGTTGGCGACCGAGAACTGGGTGATCGTCAGCGGGTTGCCGTCGACATCGCTGTCGTTGGCCAGCAGGCCATTGGCGGCGGTGACCGTCAGCGGGGTGTCTTCAGCGGTGGTGTTGCTGTCCGGGGCGGCGATCGGTGCGTCGTTCACCGCCGTGACGTTGAAGCGCACCGTGTTCGGCACCGTGTCGAACCCACCCGCGCTGTCCTGCACGCTGAAGGTGAAGCTGGCATAGCCCACGCCGTTGGCGTTGGCGGCCGGCGTGAACACCAGGTTGCCAAGGTCGGCGACGTTGATCACCTGGTTGGCGCTGACCGGGACGCCGTTCAGCGTCAGGCTGCCGGCACCCGGCAGGCTGTCGATCCGCACCGCCTGGAAGGTCTGACCCACATCGCTGTCGTTGAAGCCGAAGTCGCCGGCGCTGAAGCCGTGGCTGCCGTCTTCCAGCAGCGTGACGGTCTGGTCGGCCCCGGTCGGCGGGGTGTTGGCGCCGACGTTGACCGTCAAGGTGCCAGTGGCGGTGGCGCCTTCGCTGTCCTTGATCTGGTAGCTGATGCTGACCGGGCCGGTGACGTTGCTGGCCGGCACGAAGTTGAGCGTGCCGTCCGGGTTGAGCGTGACCGTGCCCTTGCTGGGGTCGACCAGGCTGGCATTCGTCACCGTCAGCGGGTTGCCGTCGACGTCGGTGTCGTTGGCCAGCACGTCGATGTTGCTGAGCGGGGTGTTGATGGCGGTGCTGGCGACGTCGGCATTGGCCACCGGGCCGTCGTTGGTGCCGGTGATCACCACGCTGATGACGTGGCTGGTGCCGTCGGCGCTCTGCACCGTGAACTGTTCGGTCTTGGTCTCGCCGGCCTTGAGGTATTGCACGGCGGCGTTGTCGACCTGGTAGGTCCAGTGACCGGCCGCATCGATGGTGAGGCCACCCAGGGTGGCGCCCACCGGGGTGGCGGCACCGGCGCTGAAGCTCGATTGCCCGGCATCCGGGTCGCTCACCGTGAGCGTGCCGGTGTCGCTGAGCTTGCCGGCGACCACGCCGAGGTCTTCGGTGACGGCGCCTTGGTCGTCGCCGCCAATCACGGCCGGGTCGGCCACCGGGGTGATGCCGACGTTGACGGTGACGGTGTCGGTGCCGCCCTGGCCGTCACTGACCGTGACGGTGAAGCTGTCGCTGCCGTTGTAATTGGCGTTCGGCGTGTAGGTCCAGCTGCCGTCCGGGTTGACCGTGACCGTGCCGTGCGCCGGGTCGCTGCCCTTGCTGAAGCTCAGCGGGTCGCCGTCGACGTCGGTGGCGGTCAGCTGGCCGTTCACCGGGGTGTCTTCCGGGTGGTGACGCTGAGGTCGTTGCCCAGCGGGTTGCCGTTGGTGTCGGTCAGCACCGGTGCGTCGTTCACCGCCGTGACGTTGAAGCGCACCGTGTTCGGCACCGTGTCGAACCCACCCGCGCTGTCCTGCACGCTGAAGGTGAAGCTGGCATAGCCCACGCCGTTGGCGTTGGCGGCCGGCGTGAACACCAGGTTGCCAAGGTCGGCGACGTTGATCACCTGGTTGGCGCTGACCGGGACGCCGTTCAGCGTCAGGCTGCCGGCACCCGGCAGGCTGTCGATCCGCACCGCCTGGAAGGTCTGACCCACATCGCTGTCGTTGAAGCCGAAGTCGCCGGCGCTGAAGCCGTGGCTGCCGTCTTCCAGCAGCGTGACGGTCTGGTCGGCCCCGGTCGGCGGGGTGTTGGCGCCGACGTTGACCGTCAAGGTGCCAGTGGCGGTGGCGCCTTCGCTGTCCTTGATCTGGTAGCTGATGCTGACCGGGCCGGTGACGTTGCTGGCCGGCACGAAGTTGAGCGTGCCGTCCGGGTTGAGCGTGACCGTGCCCTTGCTGGGGTCGACCAGGCTGGCATTCGTCACCGTCAGCGGGTTGCCGTCGACGTCGGTGTCGTTGGCCAGCACGTCGATGTTGCTGAGCGGGGTGTTGATGGCGGTGCTGGCGACGTCGGCATTGGCCACCGGGCCGTCGTTGGTGCCGGTGATCACCACGCTGATGACGTGGCTGGTGCCGTCGGCGCTCTGCACCGTGAACTGTTCGGTCTTGGTCTCGCCGGCCTTGAGGTATTGCACGGCGGCGTTGTCGACCTGGTAGGTCCAGTGACCGGCCGCATCGATGGTGAGGCCACCCAGGGTGGCGCCCACCGGGGTGGCGGCACCGGCGCTGAAGCTCGATTGCCCGGCATCCGGGTCGCTCACCGTGAGCGTGCCGGTGTCGCTGAGCTTGCCGGCGACCACGCCGAGGTCTTCGGTGACGGCGCCTTGGTCGTCGCCGCCAATCACGGCCGGGTCGGCCACCGGGGTGATGCCGACGTTGACGGTGACGGTGTCGGTGCCGCCCTGGCCGTCACTGACCGTGACGGTGAAGCTGTCGCTGCCGTTGTAATTGGCGTTCGGCGTGTAGGTCCAGCTGCCGTCCGGGTTGACCGTGACCGTGCCGTGCGCCGGGTCGCTGCCCTTGCTGAAGCTCAGCGGGTCGCCGTCGACGTCGGTGGCGGTCAGCTGGCCGTTCACCGGGGTGTCTTCCGGGGTGGTGACGCTGAGGTCGTTGCCCAGCGGGTTGCCGTTGGTGTCGGTCAGCACCGGTGCGTCGTTCACCGCCGTGACGTTGAAGCGCACCGTGTTCGGCACCGTGTCGAACCCACCCGCGCTGTCCTGCACGCTGAAGGTGAAGCTGGCATAGCCCACGCCGTTGGCGTTGGCGGCCGGCGTGAACACCAGGTTGCCAAGGTCGGCGACGTTGATCACCTGGTTGGCGCTGACCGGGACGCCGTTCAGCGTCAGGCTGCCGGCACCCGGCAGGCTGTCGATCCGCACCGCCTGGAAGGTCTGACCCACATCGCTGTCGTTGAAGCCGAAGTCGCCGGCGCTGAAGCCGTGGCTGCCGTCTTCCAGCAGCGTGACGGTCTGGTCGGCCCCGGTCGGCGGGGTGTTGGCGCCGACGTTGACCGTCAAGGTGCCAGTGGCGGTGGCGCCTTCGCTGTCCTTGATCTGGTAGCTGATGCTGACCGGGCCGGTGACGTTGCTGGCCGGCACGAAGTTGAGCGTGCCGTCCGGGTTGAGCGTGACCGTGCCCTTGCTGGGGTCGACCAGGCTGGCATTCGTCACCGTCAGCGGGTTGCCGTCGACGTCGGTGTCGTTGGCCAGCACGTCGATGTTGCTGAGCGGGGTGTTGATGGCGGTGCTGGCGACGTCGGCATTGGCCACCGGGCCGTCGTTGGTGCCGGTGATCACCACGCTGATGACGTGGCTGGTGCCGTCGGCGCTCTGCACCGTGAACTGTTCGGTCTTGGTCTCGCCGGCCTTGAGGTATTGCACGGCGGCGTTGTCGACCTGGTAGGTCCAGTGACCGGCCGCATCGATGGTGAGGCCACCCAGGGTGGCGCCCACCGGGGTGGCGGCACCGGCGCTGAAGCTCGATTGCCCGGCATCCGGGTCGCTCACCGTGAGCGTGCCGGTGTCGCTGAGCTTGCCGGCGACCACGCCGAGGTCTTCGGTGACGGCGCCTTGGTCGTCGCCGCCAATCACGGCCGGGTCGGCCACCGGGGTGATGCCGACGTTGACGGTGACGGTGTCGGTGCCGCCCTGGCCGTCACTGACCGTGACGGTGAAGCTGTCGCTGCCGTTGTAATTGGCGTTCGGCGTGTAGGTCCAGCTGCCGTCCGGGTTGACCGTGACCGTGCCGTGCGCCGGGTCGCTGCCCTTGCTGAAGCTCAGCGGGTCGCCGTCGACGTCGGTGGCGGTCAGCTGGCCGTTCACCGGGGTGTCTTCCGGGGTGGTGACGCTGAGGTCGTTGCCCAGCGGGTTGCCGTTGGTGTCGGTCAGCACCGGTGCGTCGTTCACCGCCGTGACGTTGAAGCGCACCGTGTTCGGCACCGTGTCGAACCCACCCGCGCTGTCCTGCACGCTGAAGGTGAAGCTGGCATAGCCCACGCCGTTGGCGTTGGCGGCCGGCGTGAACACCAGGTTGCCAAGGTCGGCGACGTTGATCACCTGGTTGGCGCTGACCGGGACGCCGTTCAGCGTCAGGCTGCCGGCACCCGGCAGGCTGTCGATCCGCACCGCCTGGAAGGTCTGACCCACATCGCTGTCGTTGAAGCCGAAGTCGCCGGCGCTGAAGCCGTGGCTGCCGTCTTCCAGCAGCGTGACGGTCTGGTCGGCCCCGGTCGGCGGGGTGTTGGCGCCGACGTTGACCGTCAAGGTGCCAGTGGCGGTGGCGCCTTCGCTGTCCTTGATCTGGTAGCTGATGCTGACCGGGCCGGTGACGTTGCTGGCCGGCACGAAGTTGAGCGTGCCGTCCGGGTTGAGCGTGACCGTGCCCTTGCTGGGGTCGACCAGGCTGGCATTCGTCACCGTCAGCGGGTTGCCGTCGACGTCGGTGTCGTTGGCCAGCACGTCGATGTTGCTGAGCGGGGTGTTGATGGCGGTGCTGGCGACGTCGGCATTGGCCACCGGGCCGTCGTTGGTGCCGGTGATCACCACGCTGATGACGTGGCTGGTGCCGTCGGCGCTCTGCACCGTGAACTGTTCGGTCTTGGTCTCGCCGGCCTTGAGGTATTGCACGGCGGCGTTGTCGACCTGGTAGGTCCAGTGACCGGCCGCATCGATGGTGAGGCCACCCAGGGTGGCGCCCACCGGGGTGGCGGCACCGGCGCTGAAGCTCGATTGCCCGGCATCCGGGTCGCTCACCGTGAGCGTGCCGGTGTCGCTGAGCTTGCCGGCGACCACGCCGAGGTCTTCGGTGACGGCGCCTTGGTCGTCGCCGCCAATCACGGCCGGGTCGGCCACCGGGGTGATGCCGACGTTGACGGTGACGGTGTCGGTGCCGCCCTGGCCGTCACTGACCGTGACGGTGAAGCTGTCGCTGCCGTTGTAATTGGCGTTCGGCGTGTAGGTCCAGCTGCCGTCCGGGTTGACCGTGACCGTGCCGTGCGCCGGGTCGCTGCCCTTGCTGAAGCTCAGCGGGTCGCCGTCGACGTCGGTGGCGGTCAGCTGGCCGTTCACCGGGGTGTCTTCCGGGGTGGTGACGCTGAGGTCGTTGCCCAGCGGGTTGCCGTTGGTGTCGGTCAGCACCGGTGCGTCGTTCACCGCCGTGACGTTGAAGCGCACCGTGTTCGGCACCGTGTCGAACCCACCCGCGCTGTCCTGCACGCTGAAGGTGAAGCTGGCATAGCCCACGCCGTTGGCGTTGGCGGCCGGCGTGAACACCAGGTTGCCAAGGTCGGCGACGTTGATCACCTGGTTGGCGCTGACCGGGACGCCGTTCAGCGTCAGGCTGCCGGCACCCGGCAGGCTGTCGATCCGCACCGCCTGGAAGGTCTGACCCACATCGCTGTCGTTGAAGCCGAAGTCGCCGGCGCTGAAGCCGTGGCTGCCGTCTTCCAGCAGCGTGACGGTCTGGTCGGCCCCGGTCGGCGGGGTGTTGGCGCCGACGTTGACCGTCAAGGTGCCAGTGGCGGTGGCGCCTTCGCTGTCCTTGATCTGGTAGCTGATGCTGACCGGGCCGGTGACGTTGCTGGCCGGCACGAAGTTGAGCGTGCCGTCCGGGTTGAGCGTGACCGTGCCCTTGCTGGGGTCGACCAGGCTGGCATTCGTCACCGTCAGCGGGTTGCCGTCGACGTCGGTGTCGTTGGCCAGCACGTCGATGTTGCTGAGCGGGGTGTTGATGGCGGTGCTGGCGACGTCGGCATTGGCCACCGGGCCGTCGTTGGTGCCGGTGATCACCACGCTGATGACGTGGCTGGTGCCGTCGGCGCTCTGCACCGTGAACTGTTCGGTCTTGGTCTCGCCGGCCTTGAGGTATTGCACGGCGGCGTTGTCGACCTGGTAGGTCCAGTGACCGGCCGCATCGATGGTGAGGCCACCCAGGGTGGCGCCCACCGGGGTGGCGGCACCGGCGCTGAAGCTCGATTGCCCGGCATCCGGGTCGCTCACCGTGAGCGTGCCGGTGTCGCTGAGCTTGCCGGCGACCACGCCGAGGTCTTCGGTGACGGCGCCTTGGTCGTCGCCGCCAATCACGGCCGGGTCGGCCACCGGGGTGATGCCGACGTTGACGGTGACGGTGTCGGTGCCGCCCTGGCCGTCACTGACCGTGACGGTGAAGCTGTCGCTGCCGTTGTAATTGGCGTTCGGCGTGTAGGTCCAGCTGCCGTCCGGGTTGACCGTGACCGTGCCGTGCGCCGGGTCGCTGCCCTTGCTGAAGCTCAGCGGGTCGCCGTCGACGTCGGTGGCGGTCAGCTGGCCGTTCACCGGGGTGTCTTCCGGGGTGGTGACGCTGAGGTCGTTGCCCAGCGGGTTGCCGTTGGTGTCGGTCAGCACCGGTGCGTCGTTCACCGCCGTGACGTTGAAGCGCACCGTGTTCGGCACCGTGTCGAACCCACCCGCGCTGTCCTGCACGCTGAAGGTGAAGCTGGCATAGCCCACGCCGTTGGCGTTGGCGGCCGGCGTGAACACCAGGTTGCCAAGGTCGGCGACGTTGATCACCTGGTTGGCGCTGACCGGGACGCCGTTCAGCGTCAGGCTGCCGGCACCCGGCAGGCTGTCGATCCGCACCGCCTGGAAGGTCTGACCCACATCGCTGTCGTTGAAGCCGAAGTCGCCGGCGCTGAAGCCGTGGCTGCCGTCTTCCAGCAGCGTGACGGTCTGGTCGGCCCCGGTCGGCGGGGTGTTGGCGCCGACGTTGACCGTCAAGGTGCCAGTGGCGGTGGCGCCTTCGCTGTCCTTGATCTGGTAGCTGATGCTGACCGGGCCGGTGACGTTGCTGGCCGGCACGAAGTTGAGCGTGCCGTCCGGGTTGAGCGTGACCGTGCCCTTGCTGGGGTCGACCAGGCTGGCATTCGTCACCGTCAGCGGGTTGCCGTCGACGTCGGTGTCGTTGGCCAGCACGTCGATGTTGCTGAGCGGGGTGTTGATGGCGGTGCTGGCGACGTCGGCATTGGCCACCGGGCCGTCGTTGGTGCCGGTGATCACCACGCTGATGACGTGGCTGGTGCCGTCGGCGCTCTGCACCGTGAACTGTTCGGTCTTGGTCTCGCCGGCCTTGAGGTATTGCACGGCGGCGTTGTCGACCTGGTAGGTCCAGTGACCGGCCGCATCGATGGTGAGGCCACCCAGGGTGGCGCCCACCGGGGTGGCGGCACCGGCGCTGAAGCTCGATTGCCCGGCATCCGGGTCGCTCACCGTGAGCGTGCCGGTGTCGCTGAGCTTGCCGGCGACCACGCCGAGGTCTTCGGTGACGGCGCCTTGGTCGTCGCCGCCAATCACGGCCGGGTCGGCCACCGGGGTGATGCCGACGTTGACGGTGACGGTGTCGGTGCCGCCCTGGCCGTCACTGACCGTGACGGTGAAGCTGTCGCTGCCGTTGTAATTGGCGTTCGGCGTGTAGGTCCAGCTGCCGTCCGGGTTGACCGTGACCGTGCCGTGCGCCGGGTCGCTGCCCTTGCTGAAGCTCAGCGGGTCGCCGTCGACGTCGGTGGCGGTCAGCTGGCCGTTCACCGGGGTGTCTTCCGGGGTGGTGACGCTGAGGTCGTTGCCCAGCGGGTTGCCGTTGGTGTCGGTCAGCACCGGTGCGTCGTTCACCGGTGTGACGCCGACATTGACGGTGACGGTATCGGTACCCCCCTTACCATCGCTGACTACCACCGTGAAACTGTCGTTGCCGTTGTAGTCCGGGTTCGGCGTGTAGGTCCAGCTGCCGTTCGGGTTGACCGTGACCGTGCCGTGCACCGGGTCGCTGCCCTTGCTGAAGCTCAGCGGGTCGCCGTCGACATCGGTGGCGGTCAGCTGGCCGTTCAGCGCGGTGTCTTCAGTAGTTGTAACGCTGACATCCTGCGCATCGGGTGCCGAATTGCCCGGGGTAGGCGTCGGGGTAGGTACAGGTGCGGGCGTGGGTGTCTCGGTGACGACATCACCTTGGGCCTGCACATTGCCGCTGTCATTGAACAGCTCTGGGCGCTGGTCCTGCGCGACATCGGCAAAATTGAAGGTGTCGTTGTCGAGTGACTCGACGATCCGCATCAAGCGGACAAAAGAGTGGCCGCTTTCCTGGCCGCCTGCCGTCAAACCCGCTGCAGTGGGATCGAGCTCGGTGGAAAGGTCCCCCCCCTGCGCCAGCAGCTGCTCGACCTTGGCCGTTTCAGCATTCACCTCAGCCAGTGCGGCATCGACCGGGTCGGCTGGAGCCGTCCCGAGCAAGGTGCCATCGATCAGCACGCTGCGATCCGCGCCAACCGTGACCTGCTCGCCGTTGGGCAACAGCAGCACCACGCTGCCATCCGCCGCCGTGACCAGCACTTGCTGCTCGGTCAGTTGGTCGCCGGGCTTGAGTGCCGTGAGCTTGCCATCGGCATCGCGCACATAGGCGGCACCGAGGATACGGACGATGGAGGCGTGGTCGGGAGTGGTAGCCATGGGGTGATCCAGAATCCATGAAGGGATGGATCACAGCCTAGGCGCCGTCAGGTGGAAAATCGATTGTACCTAAGTACAAGCGATCGACCGTTCGTCACTTACATCATCAAATACTGATTCAGCCCATGCCATTGATCAGCAGGGCAAGCTGCAGGCGGTCGTGTACGCCCAGTTTGCCGAATGCCGCCGTGAGATGGGCCTTCACCGTGCGCTCGGTGATATCGAGCTCGCGGGCAATCTGCTTGTTCGGCAGGCCGCGCGCTGCGCGCTCGGCCACATCTGCCTCGCGCGAGGAAAGCTGCGTACGCCAGCCAGCGGAAACGTTGGGTTGGGCCGCTTGCCGCAATGTGCCCAACAGGCGAGCCATGATTTCCGGCCCGATCCAGAATCCACCCGCTTCCACTGTCGCCAAAATCTGTCTCCAGTCTGACAACGAAGCATAAGCGTGTGCATAACCATGGAAACCGGCAGACAACGCCGCCACGTTTTGATCCGCGTGCGGCAGGCTGCTCGCAGCGATCAGCCGCAGGCGGTTGTTCCAGCTCAGCCAGCGCACATCAGACAAGGACGGCAAGCCGGGGCAATCGAGATCGCACAGCACCAGGGTGCGATCCGGCAGCGCATCGAGCAGTTGAACCGGATCGGCACTCAGCCTGGGTAGCACATCGGTAAGCCCACGCCAGTGCGCCAGCAGCGCAATATCTTGGGAAAGCAGCGTAATCGTCATCGCTCGGTCAATGCATTGGCCTTGGCGCGCAGCACCGGTTTCAACAGGTAGGAAAGAATGGTCTTCTTGCCGGTCAGAATGTCGACCTCCGCCACCATGCCGGGAATGATGCGATGCGCTTCATGCCCCAGGTAGCTGGTCTTGGTCCGCACCTTCACCACGTAGAAGGCATTGCCTTTTTCATCGGTGATGGTATCGGCGGAGATCTGCTCCAGCGTGGCTTCCAGCCCGCCATAGGTGGCGAAATCGTAGGCGGTGAACTTGACCAGCGCCGGCTGGCCCGGCCGCAGGAATGCGATGTCGCGCGGCTGGATGCGCGCTTCGAGCAGCAGTGCATCATCGGCAGGCACGATCTCGATCACATCCTTGCCTGGCTGGACCACGCCACCCTCGGTATTGACCAGCAAGCGCTGCACCGTGCCCTTCACCGGCGAGCGCACATCCGATTGCTTCACCCGGTCCGCCAGCGCCACCTTGCCTTCGGACAGGCTGGCGAGCTTGCCCAGCGTTTCCGAAAGCTCACTGCTGGCCTGGTTGCGGAATGCCAGCTCCACTTCCTGCTGCTTGCGGCTGGCTTCGCCGATGGCCGCCTGGATCCGGGGAATCTGTGCAGCAGCCGCATCTCGGTCACCACGGAAGCGGGCCAAGTCGCGCTCCAGGCGCAGCACTTCGACGTCGGATACCGCACCGCTCTTCAGCAGCGGCTTGGTCGCATCGAGCTCCTGGCGGGTGAGCTCATAGCTCTGGCTCGCCTGATCGCGCTTGGCACGCACCTCGTTCATTTCCTGGCTGCGTTGCGCCAGCTGCTGACGCGCCACGCCCAATGTGGCATCGAGTTCCGCCACGCGCGACTGATACAGTAGCCGTTCCTGCTCGACCAGATCCGGCGCCTGCTGGGACACCTCCGGCGGTACCTCGAACGCCTTGCCTGAAGCCAGCGCCTCCAAGCGTGCGGCCTTGGCCTTCAACGACAGGAACTGCGCCTGGTTTTCCCGCAAGGAGGAAACAAAGCGCGTCGGATCGATTTTCAGCAGCAATTGCCCCTTGGCGACCTGCTGGCCTTCGCGCACCAGGATTTCCTGCACCATGCCACCGTCGAGGCTTTGCACGATCTGGATCTGCCGCGACGGGATCACCTTGCCTTCGCCCCGGGTGACTTCATCGACCTTGGCCAGCGCCGCCCAGGCAAGCAACACCAACAAGGCTGCCGCAGCGAGCCAGACCAGGATGCGCGAACCGCGTGGGTTCTGCTGCACGATGGCCCAATCGGCATCGGCAATGAAATCGGAATCGGCAGCCGCCACATCGCGCCGTTCATTGGAGAACAGATAACGGTCGAACCACGCCGAGCTGGTTTCCAGCAGGCGCCCGGTCATTCGGCGCCAGATCACGAGCAGTTTGTTCATCATCCGCGCCCCACCTTGCCTTGTTGCAGCGCCTCAATCACCAGTGCCTTGGGGCCATCCGCCACTACGGTACCGCGATCGAGCACGATCAGCCGGTCGACGAGATCGAGCAGCGAGGTGCGGTGCGTGACCAGTAGCATGGTCTTGCCGGCGATCAATGCGCGTAGCTGTGTCTTCAGGCGCTCTTCGGATTGGTGATCCATCGAGCTGGTCGGCTCGTCCAGCAGCAGCATCGGCGGATCGTTCAGCAATGCGCGGGCAATCACCACGGCCTGGCGCTGACCACCGGACAACGACTCGCCGCGCTCGCCCACCGGCATGTCGAAGCCACGCGGGTGGGCATGGGCAAACTCGCTGACCCCCGCCACGGCGGCGGCGGCCAGCAGCATCGCATCGTCGGTGAACGGAGCACCCAAGGCGATGTTCTCGCGCAGCGTGCCGTAGAACAGCAGCGGTTCCTGCGGCACGTAGCCAATGGCATGGCGCAGTTCGGCCGGGTAGATCTGGCGCGTATCAATACCGTCGACCAGCACGGCGCCCTGGGTGGGGTGGTAGAGGCCGAGCAGCAATTTCTCGATCGTGGTCTTGCCCGAGCCGATCCGGCCGATGATGCCGACGCGCTCACCAGCCTTGATGCGGAACGAAACGTTGCGCAACACCTGCTGGCCGTCCTGGTAGCCGAAGCTCACCTCGCGGAACTCGATGTCACCCTTGAACTGTTTGCGGTGCAGGAAATTGGCGTCGTTGGGCAGCTCCACCGGCAAGGTCATCTGCGACTCGAGCCCGGCCAGCGAGGTGCGCGCGTTCTGGTACTGCATCATCACGCCAGCCACCTGTCCCAGCGGCGCCAGGGCACGGCCAGACAACATGGAGGCCGCGATGATCGCGCCCATCGAGATCTGCGCGTCAATCAATAGATAGACACCGACAATGACGGTGACCACATTGACCAGCTGCTGGATAAAGTTGGCGAAGTTCACCGTGGTGCTCGACAACAGCTTGAGCCGGCCCCCGATCTGCGCGATGAAAAGGCCGGCGCGTTCCCAGCGACGCTGGAAGTGGCTTTCCGAACAGGTCGCCTTGATCGCCTCGATGCCGACAAGGCTTTCCACCAGCGTGGCATTGCGCTGCGACGAGGCGCGCTGCGTCAGCTCCACCATCTCGTGCATCTTGTGCTGTGCAAGGTAGGTGAAGCCGATGATCAACAGCATGCCCACCAGCGGTGGCAGCAGGAACCACGGCGACAGCCAGATCAGCACCAACAGGAAGACGAATACGAACGGCAAGTCGATCAGCGTGGTGACGGACGCCGAAGCGATGAAATCGCGCACTGATTCGAAGGCACGCAGGTTGGCGGCAAACGCGCCAACCGACGCCGGCCGATATTCCATGCGGATACCGAGCACTCGCTCCATGATCAGCGCCGACAGCTTGACGTCGATGCGCTTGGACGCGACATCGACGATGTAGCCACGCACAGTGCGCAGCACGAAATCGAACAACAGGATCAGCAACGCGCCAATGGCAAGCACCCACAGCGTTTCGGTCGCATGGTTGGGCACCACGCGGTCATAGACATTCATCGAGAACAACGGCATCGCCAGCGCGAATACATTGATCAACAATGCTGCGAGCAATGTGTCGCGATAGAGCCGCCAGTTCTCGAACACCACACCCCAGAACCAGTGCCGCTCGCGGATCTTGCCCAGCTCCGGCGCACGCGCCTCGAAGCGGAAGCGTGGTCGCACGAAGATGGCCACGCCGCTGTAGCGCTGCTCCAGCTCGCGCCGGCTCATGTCCTCGGCCGTCTCGCCGCTTTCCGGGAAACGCACGCGCACCCGTTCGCCCGGCAGATGTTCCAGCAGCACGCAGGCCTGCCGGTCATCCAGCAGCAAGATCATCGGCATCAGCTGATCGGGCAGTTCAGCGAGCCCGCGCCGGACCACACGGGCGCTGAAGCCAGCGCGAGACGCAGCACGCGGCAACAGCGACGGCGTGATGCGCTGATCCACCAGTGGCAGGCCGGCGGACAGCGCCTCCCGCGTGGAGGGCGAACCATGGATGCGGGTCACTTCGACCAGACAATCGAGCAAGGGGTCGAAATGACCGTGGCGACCAGCCATTTGCCAGTCGGTATTGCGAGCCTGTTCAGTGCCCGTCATCGCTTGTTTCCATCCTGTGCCGCCCCTATTGCAAGGGCGATCTCCGCTTCGATCATGGCCGGCATTCTACCGTCCACTCCCAAAATTTAACCGCTCATACTCATGTGCACGGTTACACACGGGACTACGCCAGGCGCAAATCGTTCAGATCACGTCGTTGCCGCTCCCGAGCAAGGACGGGCCATTCAGCCGCTTGCGCAGCCTTTGTCGCGCCAGCAGCTTGGCCTGGGCCTGCGGCGGCAGATCGGTCAGCTTGAACACGTTCTTCTGGATCAGTACATCGATCAGATCCTCGATCACGCGCACGAACTCGATGTCGAGCTCACCGAACAGCGCCCGATCTTCGGCTTGGCCAAGAAAGGCCAGCACATCCGGGCTGGCGTGGGGCACGAATTCCTCGGCACCGGGATGCGGCTGCGCATACAGCGCTGTGATCTCGCCGCCGAGCCCGCGTTGGACGTAAGGCATAGTCAGCTCCGTGCTTGATTGTTGCCAATTTAGCACGCCACCTGAGTGATTTCAGCGCAAGCAGGCTCGCCTTGCCACAAAACAAAGTGCCTTGGCTGGAATCGGGACTACAACGTGGAATGGGGTATTGCAGGAGGGAAGTGGCGCGCCCGACAGGGATCGAACCTGTGACCTTCAGCTTCGGAAACTGACACTCTATCCAACTGAGCTACGAGCGCGTCAAGGGAGCGGATCATAGCGCGAATCGAACGGTGCGTCCATGCGCTGCTTTCTGGTGCAAGGCTTTGCCGGTATAATCCGCGCGGTTATCAGGCAAGGGGTTCCCACCCTTTGCATCAAATCCAAACAATGACTAGGGATGGCAGCATGAGCGGTTCCAATGTCGCTAGCGGCGCACAAAAAGTTGTAGGCATGATCGTGGCAGCGTTGATCGGTTTTCCGCTGCTTATTTTCCTGGTGGCCAAGCTGTTCACGTCCGGCAGTGGCGTCGATCTGGGCCTTGCCACCATGACAGGCGAGGCCATTTCGGCCCGGCTGCAACCGGTGGGCAGCGTGAAGGTCGTCGATGCGGCGGCCCCCGGCTCGCGCAGCGGCAAATCGGTGTATGAAGCCGTCTGTATGTCCTGTCATGACGCCGGCCTCGCCGGCGCCCCGAAGTTTGGCGACGCTGGTGCCTGGGGCGCCCGGATCGCGCAGGGCTACGACACGTTGTCCAAGCATGCCATCGGTGGCTTCAATGCCATGCCGGCCAAGGGCGGCGCTGCCGACCTGACCGACGATGAAGTGAAGCGTGCAGTGGCCTTCATGGCCAATGCCGCCGGTGCCAAGTTCGAGGAGCCCAAGGTTGCTGCGGCCGCAGGTGGCGCCATCGATCCGGCCACCAAGGGCAAGGAGATCTACGATTCCGTCTGCATGGCCTGCCACGCTGCCGGCATCTCGGGTGCGCCGAAATTCGGTGACAAGGCGGCTTGGGCGCCGCGCCTGAAGGACGGTATCGATGCCGCCGTCGCCATCGGCATCAAGGGTCTGAATGCCATGCCGCCCAAGGGTGGCTACCAGGGCTCCGATGAGGAGTTCAAGGCAGCAGCCCTCTATATGATCAACGCCGCCAAGTAAGGCCAAGCTGGATCATCAGAACGGGCGGCCCAGGCCGCCCGTTTCGTTTTCCGGGCCAACCAGCTCTTTCGGGTTTCCGCTGGGTCGCCTCTTTTCCGAGCCCGCAGGAGTATGCATGTCCAACTACTGGCTGGTGCTCGGCTTGGCCGTGTTCACCGAAATCGTCTGGGCGCTTTCGCTCAAATATGTGCAGTCCCACCCCAGCCCCTGGGTCATTGCGGGATCGGTGCTGCTGTCCTTTATCAATATGGCACTGTTGTCGTTCGCGATGCGCGGCATTCCCGCCGGTACTGCATACGCGATCTGGACCGGCCTTGGTGCGGTCGGCGTGACCATCGGCGGCATCATCTGGTTCGGCGATCCGCTAGGCATGGCGCGAGTGGCATTCTTGTCACTGATCGTCGTCGGCGTGGTGGGCTTGAAGGCCGTCAGCTGACACTGCAGTGATCAACAAAAAAGCCGGCGAATGCCGGCTTTTTTGTTGATCACTGACTCAAACGCCGTAGCGCTTGAACCAGGCCAGCATCTCCTTCCAGCCGTCCTGTGCCGCGGCGGCCAGGTAGCTGGGGCGGTAGTCGGCGTGAAAAGCATGGCCGGCTTCGTCGTAGACGTAGAACTGGCCAGTCTTGCGATTGCGCTTGAGCGCCTCGCGCATCTGCTCGACGGTGTCCAGCGGAATGCCCTGGTCCTTGCCCCCGTAGAGACCCAGCACCGGTGCCTGCAGCTTGCTGACCACGTCGATCGGATGCTTGGGGTTGTTGGCCGAGGCTTGCCCCACCAGCCGGCCATACCAGGCAGCGGCGGCCTTGAGCCTGGGGTTGTGCGCGGCATACAGCCAGGTGATGCGGCCCCCCCAGCAAAAGCCAGTGATTGCAACACGGTTGGCATCGCCGTGATTGGCAGTGGCCCAGGCCACGGTGGCATCCAGATCGGCCAGCACCTGCTCATCCGGCACCTTGGAGACCAGCTCGCTGATCAGCGTCTGCACGTCGCTGTACTTGGATGCATCGCCCTGGCGGAAGAACAGGTCCGGTGCGATGGCCAGATAGCCCTGCTTGGCCAGGCGTCGGCACACGTCCTGGATGTACTCGTGCACGCCGAAGATTTCCTGGATCACCAGCACAACCGGCAGCGCGGCGTCGGCTTGGTCGGGCTGGGCACGATAGGCCGGCAACGACACGTCGCCGCGCGGAATGTACACCGGGCCGGCGATCAGGCCCGCGGTATTGGTCTGGATGGCCGAGGCAGCCACCGGCTGGGTAGCCAGCGCAAAGCCGGCGGCCAGCGAACCGGTGAGGAAAGTGCGGCGGTCGGTGGTGAGCTGGGACAGGATGTCGTTCATCGTTCACTCCTTGGTCAGGGTGGTTCGAAAGACGCGTAAAGGCCGGCGCCAGTTCCGCATCAAAGGATTCGGCCGTTGATACTGCAAGCGCTTGCATCGCACTGGCAACAGGCATCCAATACACAGTAGCAATCCAGGCAAAAGAGGATGCCATGTACCTGGTCCGACTGGTCCATGCCTGCCACGCCACACGAGAGCTCTCCGAAGCGGATCACCTCGCCTACCTTGAGCAACGGCGACGGCTGTGCCAGGAAAACCATCTCACCGGCCTGTTGATCACCCAGTCCGGCAAGTATCTGGAGCTGCTGGAAGGCCCGCGCATGGCGGTGAACCAGGCCTACAACGGCGTAGTCCGCGCCAGCGGCTTTTGCAATGTGACTTTGCTGCACTTCGGCGATGCCCATGAGCGACTCTATACCGACTGGAGTGCCGGTTACCTCGATGACGATGCCCTCACCGTGCCAGTGCTGCTGCGCTTTGGCGTGAACGACAGCTTCCAGCCCGAGCGCATGAGCGGGGAAGCCGCGCTTGGCCTGCTGCGCGAGGCGGCGCTGTTGATTGAGGTGTGACGCATTGCACCACCGGCTTGGTGACTGCGATTGAAGCTGTTGTGGCCCTGCTATCTGCATCCGGAGCTCAAGCCAGGGTTGCTGACGAGTGACCGCGAAGGCCCTAGCCGCACCCGACGGCAGGCGGTGAGGAATCGAACAGCGAATGCCGCTGTTTCCACTTCAGACGTGCAGAAACCCGGCTTTGCCGGGTTCCAGGGCGTCGATGCTCGAGGCGAAAAACGACTCGGCTCAGAAGTCGTAGCCAATGCCCAGCGAGACGAGGACGTTCTCTTCGTCGTAGAAATCGATGTTGGAATCGAGTTCGCTCCAACCGACACGGGCAATCAGCGAGGTCTGCTTCCAGGAGAACGGCTCGGCATAGATATAGGCGAACGAGGCGCCCCACAGTGTGTCGTCGCGCTTCTTGTCGAATACTGGATGCGTGGCATCGTAATCGCGCTCGGTCCACTCCCCGGCGAACTGCAGCACATGGCGGCCGATCGAGTGGGTCAGCTCGAACTCGACGCCGACACGCTGGTTGGCCATGGCTTCGCCATCGGCGTTGTCATCGAGGTAGCGCAGCCGGGCATCGAGCGAGGTCTGCTCGCCCAGATCGAACCCATGGCCCAGCGACGCGTACAGCAGATCGCCTTCCCGGCGCAGTTGCGATTGCTGCACCGCACTGTATCCCTGCTCGCCGCTGCGCTCGACATCGAGCTTGCGCTCGCCATAGCCCAGCTCCAGGTTGAAGCCGGAACCGAGAATGGCATCGTAGTGCAGCATGGCGCCGGACACGGTCATGTCGGTCTCAACCCGGTCGACATTGAGCGCGAACGGGTCTTCCCACGCATCGCGCGCCGGCACACCCGGAATCAGGCCGATGCCCAGCCGCGAGCCATCGGGCAGGTAGTGGCGATAACCCGCTTCCATATAGAAGTTGTCCGCCATGCCGCCGAGCGCCGATTGAAAGTAGACCTCGCCGGTGAAGCCTTCGAAGCGATAAGCCAGATCCCACATCGGCAACACCAGCACCGTGTCGTCGCTCTGCGGCGCGCGGCCCAGCTCGGTGATGCGCTGGTTGCTGTCGGTATTGGACTGCGAGCGTTCCTGCGCCCAGCCCGCGTGCAGGCTCACGTTGCCCCGAAAGCCCGGTTCGGGCACCTGGTCCGCCCAGGCGGCAGGGATAAGCAGGCAGGACATCAGGACGGTGTGCGAGCGCAACTGCATGGGAACCTCCATGGGATCGGAGGCCCGAGCTTAACGCAATCTTGTTTTCAGTCCGGCTACGTGCCGATGCCTACCCGATAGACGTGAAAGTTTAAGGAAAGCTAATATCGCATTCCATCATCATGTCGCACCTCGTCTTTGGCTTCCGGTCAGATTTCCTCGACCCGGTGGCACGCCACCAGCCGGCCCTCGAAGGGTCTCAGCGGCGGGGCCTCAGCCCGGCAACGCTCGGCAGCAAACGGGCAGCGCGTATGGAAAGCGCAGCCGGTCGGCGGATTGAGCGGCGACGGCAACTCGCCCACCAGCTTGAGCTTGATCTGCCGGTCTTCCTTATGGATGGCCGGCGTGGCCGACATCAGCGCACGGGTGTATGGATGCAGTGGCCGCGCGAACACAGCGGCCTTGTCGCCGTATTCCACGGTGCTGCCGAAGTACATCACCATCACCTCGTCCGCCACGTGCTCGACCACGGCCAGGTTGTGGCTGATGAACACATACGCAGTCCCGAGCTCGTCCTGCAGATCCATGAACAGGTTGAGGATCTGTGCCTGGATCGACACATCCAGCGCGGAGGTCGGCTCATCCGCCACCACGATGCGTGGCTGCAGCATCATGGCACGGGCAACGGCGATGCGCTGGCGCTGCCCGCCGGAGAACATGTGCGGATAGCGGTGGTAGTGCTCCGGGCGCAGGCCGACCTTGGCCATCATCGCGCGCACCTTCCCCTCCCGCTCCACCGCGCTCAAAGTCGTATTCAGCCGCAACGGCTCGGCCAGCATCGCGCCCACCTGCTTGCGCGGATTCAGCGACGCATAGGGATTCTGGAACACCATCTGCACCGTCGGCCGCAGCGTACGCAACTGGTCGCGACTGGCACCGGCGATCTCGATTCCACCGATCTGCAGGCTGCCGCCGCTGGGCTCCTCGATCAGCGTAAGTTGGCGCGCCAGTGTCGATTTTCCCGAGCCTGATTCGCCGACCACCGCCAGCGTACGACCATGGGCAAGCTCGAACGACACATCGTTCAACGCCTTCACCGTGGCCTGGCCCTTGAACAGTTCGCGCGACACGGTGTAATGGCGCGACAGCGCACGGGCGATCATCACGGGCGTATCAGGCATGACAGCGTCGGTGGTAGGCAGCGGGTGATCAGCCATGGCTGGGCCTCCCGGCATCGTCGAGCGCGAAGAAGCAACGGGCACTGCCATTGGCAGTGGCGGCCAGCGAAGGATGCTCGCGGTGGCAGACCGGCTGCACGTAAGGGCAGCGCGGGCTCAGCAAACAGCCATTGGGCCGGTCATACAACCCGGGCACCACGCCGGGCAGCGTGGCGAGCCGCTCAGCGCCCTTGCTGTGTTCCGGAATCGAGGCCAGCAGCGCCTGCGTATACGGATGGCGCGGCGTATTGAAGATGTCCGGCACCGGGCTTTGCTCGACCACTTCGCCGGCGTACATCACCACCACCCGCTGCGCCACCTCGGCCACCACGGCCAGGTCGTGCGTGATCAGGATCAGCCCCATGTCGTTCTGTCGCTGCAGATTGACCAGCAGCTCCATGATCTGCGCCTGCACGGTGACATCGAGCGCAGTGGTCGGCTCGTCGGCAATCAGCAGCTTGGGGTTACAGGCGATCGCCATCGCGATCATCACCCGCTGGCTCATGCCGCCCGAGAGCTGGTGCGGATACGCCGAGTAACGCGCCTTGGCATCGGGAATCTCGACCATGTCGAGCAGCGCCAGCGCCCGTTGCCGCGCGGCGCGGCGCGACATCCCGAGATGCAGCTTCAGCGTTTCGGCCAGCTGGGCACCCACGGTATAAGCCGGGTTCAGGCTGGTAAGCGCATCCTGGAAGATCATCGCCACGTCGGCACCGACAATGCGGCGCAGCTGGCGCGGCTTGGCACGCAGCAGGTCCTGGCCGTTGAACTGCAGCGCATCGGCACGCACTACGCCCGGCGCATCGATCAGGCCCATCAGCGCCAGCATGGTCACGCTCTTGCCCGAGCCCGACTCGCCAACGATGCCGACGATCTCGCCCTTGTCCACCGACAGGTCGACACCGGACACGGCGCGGAAGGCGCCGAAGCTCACATTGAGGTTGCGGATATGCAGCAGGCTCATCGCTCACCCTTTCTTCAGCTTGGGGTCGAGCGCATCACGCAGGCCGTCCCCCATCAGGTTGAGCGCCAGCACCGTCACCAGAATGGCCAGGCCCGGCATGGTCACCACCCACCAGGCGCTCTGGATGTACTCGCGCGCGGTGGCCAGCATGGTGCCCCATTCGGGCAGCGGCGGCGGCGCGCCCAGGCCGAGAAAGCCGAGCGCGGCCGCATCGAGGATGGCGGAGGAAAAACCCAGCGTCGCCTGCACGATCAGCGGCGCCATGCAGTTGGGCAGCACGGTGTCGAACATCAGTCGCAGCGTACCGGCGCCGGCCAACCGGCTGGCGATCACGTAATCCTTGGAGCGCTCGGTCATCGCCGCCGCGCGCGCCAGCCGCACATAAGATGGCAGACCGACGATGGCGATGGCCAGCACGGTGTTGCCCAGGCCCGGCCCGAGCACCGCGACGATGGCAATCGCCAGCAGCAGCGAGGGTAGCGCCAGCATGATGTCCATCAGCCGCATGATGGTGGTACCGAGCGCGCCGGGACGGAACGCCGCCACCAGCCCGAGCACCACGCCGGGAATCAGCGACAGCAGCACCGAGGTGAAGCCGATCATCAGCGAGAGCCTCGCGCCGTGCAGCAGGCGTGACAGGATGTCGCGCCCGGCCTCGTCGGTGCCGAGCACGAAGCGCCAGCTGCCGCCGTCGGACCAGGCCGGCGGCGCCAGCAACGCGTCGCGGTACTGCTCGGTCGGCGAATGCGGTGCCAGCCACGGCGCCAGCAATGCCACCAGCACCAGCAGCGCGAAATAGCCGAGCGCGACGGTGGCGCCCGTGTTCTCGCGAAACGCGCGCCAGAAGGCCTTCAACGGCGATGGATAGACCGGCGAGGCGGTCGCGACGGTGCTCATGGCCTTACCTCGCGTGGCGGATGCGCGGGTTGATGACGCCATACAGCACATCGACCAGCAGGTTGACGACGATGATCATGGTGGCTACCAGCAGGATGCCGCCCTGCACCACCGGATAGTCGCGGCGCGAGATCGAATCGATCAGCCACTTGCCGATGCCCGGCCAGGAAAAGATGGTCTCGGTCAGCACGGCGCCGGCCAGCAGCGCGCCTACCTGCAGCCCGATCACCGTCACCACCGGCATCAGCGCATTGCGCAGCGCATGCACCAGCACGATGCGAGTGCGCGACAGGCCCTTGGCGCGCGCGGTGCGGATGTAGTCCTCGCGCAGCACTTCCAGCATGGCCGAGCGCGTCATCCGCGCGATCACCGCCATCGGGATGGTGCCGAGCACCACCGTCGGCAGGATCAGGTGCATCAGCGCGGACTTGAACGCGTCGATGTCGCCGGCCAGCAACGTATCGACCAGCATCAGCCCGGTGACGGGCTCCACATCGAACTCCAGCGCGATGCGGCCGGAGACCGGCGTCCAGTCGAGCTGCACCGAGAAGAAGATGATCAGGATCAGGCCCCACCAGAAGATGGGCATCGAATAACCGGTGAGCGCGGCGCCCATCACCGTGTGGTCCACCACCGTACCGCGCCGGGTGGCCGCGACGATGCCCGCCATCAGCCCCAGCATGGTGGCAAACACCATGGCGCAGACCGACAGCTCCAGCGTGGCCGGGAACAGCTTGAGGAATTCGGACAGCACCGGCTCCTGCGTGACGATCGATTGCCCCAGATCGCCATGTACCATGTTCACCAGGTAATGCCAGTACTGCAGGTACAGCGGCTGATCGAGGCCGAGCCGCTGCATCGCGGCCTGGTACAGCGCCGGATCGAGATTGCGCTCGCCCATCATCACCAGGATGGGATCACCCGGAATCAGATGGATCAGCGCGAACGCCAGCACGGTAATGCCGAGGAAGGTCGGCACCACCACGGCAAGCCGGCGGATCAGGAATGCGAACATGGAATGCTCCCCAAGCCCCCCTACCGATCGCTGCATGCAATCGGGCCGGAGCGGGCTCATGCAGCCAACGAAAACGGCCCACGTGGTGCAACGCGGGCCGTCGGGCCACGCAGCGCCGGTGGGCGCCGCGGCGTTATTTCAGGCTCACGCCATAGAACGAGTTGAGCGCGAACGGGCTGATCTTGAAGCCCTGCACATCCTTGCGCAGCGGCTGGTAGATGGTGGAGTGGGCGATCGGCGTGAACGGCACCTGCTCCTTGAACACCGCCTGCGCCTTTTCGTAGAGCTTGATGCGCTCGGCCTGCGACGCGACGCGGCGTGCCTTGACGATCAGCTCGTCGTACGGCTTGTAGCACCAGTTGGAGTAGTTGTTGCCGCCGACTGCGTCGCAGCCGAGGTTCACGCCCAGCCAGTTGTCCGGATCGCCGTTGTCGCCGTTCCAGCCGATCAGCATGGTGTCGTGCTCGCCGGCCTTGGCGCGCTTGATGTATTCGCCCCACTCATAGGTGACGATCTTGGCCTTGACCCCGATCTTGGCCCAGTCGGCCTGGATCATCTCGGCCATCAGCTTGGCATTGGGGTTATACGGCCGCTGCACCGGCATCGCCCACAATGTGATCTCCATGCCGTTGGGGAGGCCCGCCTTGGCGAGCAGCGCCTTGGCCTTGGCCACGTCGAGCGGTGCATCCTTCAGCGCCTTGTTGTACGACCACTGCGTGGGCGGCATCGGGTTGGTCGCCAGCTGGCCGGCGCCCTGGTAGACGGCAGCGATGATCGCCTTCTTGTTGATCGCCATGTCGAGCGCTTGGCGCACCTCGACCTTGTCCAGCGGCTTGTGCTTGACGTTGTACGCCACCCAGCCGAGGTTGAAGCCGGCCTGGCTCGGCACGCTGAGGTTCTTGTCGGCCTGCAGCTGCTTCACGTCGGCCGGGCGCGGGTACGCCATCACGTGGCATTCGCCCTTCTGCAGCTTCTGCACCCGGACCGAGGCATCGGGGGTGATGGCGAAGATCAGCTTGCCCAGCAGCAGCTCCTCCTTGCGCCAGTACTGCGGATTGGCGTCGTAACGGATTGCTGCATCTTTCTGGTAGCTCTTGAACACGAAAGGACCGGTGCCGATCGGCTCGATATTGATCATTGCCGCCTTGCCGGACTTGAGCAGCCTGTCGGCATATTCGGCGGACTGGATCGAGGCGAACGACATCGCCAGGTTCTGAATGAAGGCCGGGTCCACCTGCTTGAGGCGGAAGCGCACCGTGTAAGGATCGACCTTGTCGACGCCGGCGATGTTGCTGTCCATGCCCATGTCGGTGGCGTACGGATACTCGGCCGGCGCGGCCTTGTTGAATGGCAGGTTCTTGTCGATCAGCCGCTGGAAGGTGAAGACCACGTCATCGGCATTGAAGTCGCGCCCAGGCTTGAAGTATGGCGTGGTGTGGAATTTCACTGCGCGGCGCAGCTGGAAGGTATAGCTCAGCCCGTCCTCACTGACCTGCCACTTCTCGGCCAGTGCCGGGCGCACCTTGGTGCTGCCGCGCTCGAACTCGACGAGGCGGTTGAACACCGTCTCGGCCGATACATCGAAATCGGTGCCGGTGGTGTAGCGCGCGGGATCGAACCCGGCCGGGCTGCCCTCAGAGCAGAAGATCAGCGTCTTGCCTGCGGCGGCAGCACTGCCGGCAGCCAAAACCGCTGCGGCGGCGAGCACAAGGAGGAACGAGGTACGGCGCATGGGCAGACTCCGCGTAGTCGGTTGAACGGGAGCACGAACCCGGCATGTGATGAGCCGGCGCCACGACCCGTTATCGGGACTGGACCCGCCTGGGCCGCGGCATCGCGCGACAGAGGCTCCACTGTGGAAAACTTTGTCGGGCTGCGCGTTGATGCAGGACAAGGCCGGCCAAGCTGACCGGCGAGTCGCCCCATGCTGACATGGGGCGCAACTTGTCGCTCAGGCCTACTTAAAGGACATAGACGAACATGGCAGAGCCCGCCAGCGACAGGGGAAGTGCGGCGGGAGCCTGCTCAGACGACGAGGTTGTCGTCGGCATCGAACTGCCAGCCGTCCTCGTACAGCACCTCGAACAGGTGCCCGTCCGGATCGCGGAAGTAGCCGGCCACGCCCCAGGCATTTGTGGTCGCCGGCTTGACGAGCTCGGCGCCGAGCGCCACCGCCTTGTCGAGCACGCGCGGCACGTCATCGGGGTGGCGAGCGATATAGGCGAGTGCGATGCCAGCAAAGCCGCTGCCCTGCACCTCGGCATAGCAGGCATCGCGGGCAAAAGCATCGCGCGGCTGGATCGCCAGCACCACGCCGCCCAGGTCGAACTTGACGAAGCTGTCATGGCTGGTCGCGGCTTTGGGCCAGCCCAGCGCTTCGAAGAATGCGGCCGAGCGCGCCACGTCGCGCACGCCCAGCACAATGAGATTCAGTCTTGGCCGCATCGGCGCTGCTCCTCAGCAAAAAAGCGCCGATGATGCCGCGCCGCCACCGCCGTGGCAATCAGCCGCGCAGCCCCTGCAACAGCAACGTGAACGCCGATGCGACAACCGCCGACGACAACGCGATCCATCCGGCCTTGATCCAGGCCGCCTTCAATTCGTCCATGTTGATCTCCTCCCGTTTCTGCTTATGCACTGGTGTAACGCAGCGCGCACCAAGATGCCTTTGGCATGCACCAGATGGGTATGGCAGCCCGACAAGTGGTAGTCGAACTGTGGCGACTACATCATGCGGAACTTGGCCCAGCGCAAATTGCAGCGTCATCGTCGCCGCTAGCCTGTAGGCAAATACAGGAGCGCGCCATGCAACCGATCGAAGCCACGCACACCCCCAACCCCGCCGACTACTACGACGGCGTGCCCGACTATCTGGTCGACATCTACGACTGGGCCTACGTCAATCCGCGGCACGTGCGGTTGCTGGATCGCCCCGCGGTGGTGAAGACGCTGCTGTTCGGCCAGGACAACCGCTTGATGCGGCGCTATCTGGAGCGTATCCGCTCTGGCAGCCGGGTCTGGCAGGTGGCGCACGTCTATGGCGATCTGGTCCAGCGCGCAGCCGGACGGGTCGGGCCACACGGCGCATTCCACCTGACCGACATCGCCCCGGCCCAGCTGGAGCAGGCCGACGCCAAGCTCGGCGGCATTCCCTGGGCCAGGGTGATGCGTGCGGATGCCGCACACTTTGGCAGCGAAGGGCGTTATGACCTGGTCTGCAGCTTCTTCCTGCTGCATGAGGTGCCGGAGGAGACCAAGCGCGCCGTGGTCGACAACATGCTGGCCCACCTCACCGACGACGGCGAGGCGGTGTTCGTCGACTACCACCGCCCGGCGCCGTGGCAACCGATAGGCTGGTTGCTGCGGCTGGTGAACGCCTGGCTCGAGCCATTTGCCCACGCCATGTGGCAACACGAGATCCGCGTCTACGCCAGCCATGCCGACGACTATCAATGGCGCAAGAGCACACTGTTCGGCGGTGTGTACCAGTGCGTGATCGCCCAAAGAAAAAACGCGGCCTAGGCCGCGTTTTTTTCCTCGCTGCTGCGCTTACTTCTTGGCGTTTTCAGCCAGTGCCTGCTCCAGCTGCTCCTTCGGGATCGCGCCCGAAACGATGCGGCCATTGCCGAAGATCAACGCCGGGGTGCCGCTGATGCCGAGTGCTTCGGCCAGCTTGGCGTTGTCTTCCAGCGGCGTCGGGCAATCGGTCTTGCCGTCTTCCGGCAGCTTCTCGTTCAGGATCCAGTCATGCCAGGCGGCCTTGCGGTCGGCCGCACACCAGATCAGTGCCGACTTGCGCGGTGCATCCGGGTGGATCGGCAGCGGGAACAGGAAGGTGTAGATGGTGACGTTGTCGACGCCATCCAGGCTTTCGCGCTCGAACTTCTTGCAGAATGGGCAATCCGGATCGGAGAACACCGCCAGCTTGCGGCTGCCGTCACCACGCACGTCCTTGACGGCCTTGTCGAGCGGCAGCTTGGAGAAATCCGTGCTCATCAGCTCAGCCATGCGCGCTTCGGTCAGGCTTTGCTTCTTGGCCACATCGACCAGATCACCGATCAGCACGTAGTCACCCTTGTTGTCGGTGTACACGATCTGGCGACCTTCGAGCACCACTTCATAGATGCCCTTGAGCGGCGTGGCACGCACGCTCTGCACCTTGCGCCCCTGCAGCTGCTTTTCGAGGTTGGTGCGCAACGCCTTCGCTTCCTTGGGTTCCTTGGCCGTGTCGGCCGAAGCCGAGCAGGCGGTCAGCGCGATCATGCCGCCGGCGATGGCGGTACGGATGAAGCGGTTCGGGATCAGCATGGGTGTTTCCTTGGTTCAGGCATCCATGGCATGGCGGATCAGTCGATGCTTGAGCCATGCCTGTTGGTCGGTCAGCCCCAGCCCGGCATTGCGCAGGGTCTTGAGCAGCGGGTTGGTATTGTTGAACAGCTTTTGCAGGCCGTCGCACACGGTCTGCATCAGCGCCACCGGCTCACGCCGGGCGCGCTCGTAGCGTCGCAGCACCAGATAGTCGCCGCAACGCGCCGGGAGTTCGGCGGACAGGACACGCGCAAGTTCCGCGACGTCGCCAAAACCCAGATTCACGCCCTGCCCGGCCAGCGGATGCACGGTGTGCGCCGCATCGCCGATCAGGGCGACCCGCGCAGCCACGGTCCTAGCCACGCGATTCAACTGTAAGGGAAAGGCTGCTGTCGCGCCGATCTGACGCAAGTCGCCCAGTCGCCGACCGCCGGCCTGCGCCACGCATTCCGCCAACTCGGCCGGCCCCAGCGCTAGCAATTCGGCGCGCCTGGCCTCATCACACGACCAGACCATGGACATGCGCCCACCGGCGAGCGGCAGCCACGCCAGCACGCCGTCGTCAAAGAACCATTGGTGCGCCACGCCCAGATGAGGTTTGTCGCATTCGAAATTGGCCACCACACCCCACTGGCCATAGGGATGGGCCGCCACCTCGCTGCCAATCTGCGCGCGCACCCAGGATTGGGCGCCATCGGCACCGATCACCAGACGGCTCTTCAGTACACGGCCGTCGGCCAGCGTCACCGTCGCCGTTTCGGCGTCGACTGCCAGCGCGGTCGGCATTGCCGGCGCCAGCACCGAGACATTCGGGCAATCGGTTGCGGTCTGCCACAAGGCGCGTTGCAGTTCGCGGTTTTCCAGGATCACGGCCAGCTCGTCGACACCGGCCTCCGGTGCGGCGAACTCCAGCCTGGCGCGCGCATCGTCGCCAAAGATGCGCATGGTCGACACCGACTGCAACCGCGCCGGGTTCATCCGTTGCCAGGCACCGATCTCGGTCAGCAAGCGCCGGCTGGCCCGGCTGATCGCGTAGACCCGTGCATCCCACGAACCCGGCTCGAAATCGAAGTGTGGCGCGCGGCCTTCGAGCAGCAACACCGAGAGCGGCGTGTGCGCAAGGCGAGCGGCCAGGGCGGCGCCGACCAGGCCGCCACCGACGATGATGAGATCGGCATCGTAGCTGTGCATGGGCGGCAGTGTACCGGGTCGGGCCAGCACGGTCGACGCGCTGGCCATCATGCCAAGAGCATGGATGGTCTAGGCTGTCCGGATGCTATGGCGCACCCTGCTTCCCCTCGCCGCCTTCGTGCTCGGCGTCTGCCTGCTGCAATTGCAGCCAGCCCTGCCACCGTGGTGGCCTGGGATCGCCATGTTCTTGCTCATGGCCCTGCTTGCTGCGGCCCTGCCGCGCGGGCGCCCCTGGCTGATCGCGCTGGCCTGCCTTGCCGCCGGCTGGAGCTGGGCAGCCTGGCGCGCCGAAGCGCGAATGGCCGATCGCCTGCCTTCCGCGCTGGAAAACCAGGTGATCACGGCAAGCGGCCATATCAGCGGGTTGCCGCAACCGACCCGCTTCGGCACCCGCTTCACCTTCATGCCCGATACTGGCCCGCTGCCCGAACGCATCCAGGTCACCTGGTACCGGCCCGCCACGCCCCCGGCTGCTGGAGAGCGCTGGCAACTCGCCTTGCGGCTGCGGCAAGTGCATGGCGCGGTCAACCCGGGCGGGTTCGACCTGGAACGCTGGCTGCTACAGGAAGACATCGGCGCCACGGCGAGCGTACGCGGCGGGCAACGCTTGCCGGGACACGCCTACACGGCCACCATCGACCGGCTGCGCGCCGTGATCGCCACCCGCATCCAGCGCGCGCTGGGCGAACGGCCCTACGCGCCGGTGATCGTCGCGCTGGTGGTCGGCGAGCAATCGGCGATTCCGCTGGACAGCTCTAAATGAAACCTGTGCTCGTCAACGTCACCAAATTGGCTATTTCGCTGAAGTTTCCAGTTCTGCTCTTTCGTGATGCATCAAATAAGAATTGAGGTCACGTCGACTTCTTTGTTACAGGCAGCCAAAATGAAATCTGAGGCGACATAAACAGCCGCCAGCTTCACGGAATGAAATTATCATCCAAGCTACGACAGTTGGGCCGAACTACGTATACCTCGGTTGCCCGAGCATGATTGATACCCGAACCCGCTCAGCGAGACCGGCAAAGCGCGCGGCTTCACGTACAGCATCTGTGTCCAGCTTCGACAATGACGGACCAATGAAGATGCACTCTATGAGTCGCGCCACATCGAAATCAACATTGATGCCGTTCGCCGGCACTGAAACTACAAATTCCTCCGCTCCGCGGAGAGATATTGCTAGTCGAAACTCCCGCTCCCAAGCGGAGGCTATGTGCTTGTACCAGAACCGCTCAAGCATGCCAAATCGAAGTCCCTCTTTGACGAAATCAACCGTTGATGGATCGTTGAAGATAGATCGAGAACTGCGCCATTCTTGACGCCCAACGCCGAGCTAAGCGGCAGTTTTTAAGTTGCGGTTTTGTGGAACACTTTATGCGCAGCAAAACCACAAAACTGCGACTTAAAAACTGTCCAGCACACGAAGTGCGCGGTGCTTGAGCGACTTGTTAAGGTAGTTTTGGAGGTTCGCCTTCTCCTGTTGTTACCGCGCCAACATTAAAACAAACACCTTTGCACGGTTTCTTTGGTAGCTTGGAATTACAGTACCCAATGACCATATCAATGGCATCCAATGTATTTTTATTCTTTGACAAAAACTCACCATCTACCTCTTTGTATTCAGACAGAGCATTTATTGCTTCCTGCCATTTTCCTGATGAGTAATAATTTTTGGCTAATAAATACTTAGGATTGCTAAGGTCTGCCGAGCTAAAGCTCGAAGCAAGCGCCAATAGTAAAAAAATTAAAAAACGACTGCTCATAAATTTATTTCCTCTTTTACGGTAATTTAGGTTTGTCTATTTGTTCTAATTTTTTTTCTGTGTTTATAGATTTGTCCTGATTTCCATCGATCCAGTTGTAGTTAAGTCCTTGGCTTATTGTGTATAGAACGATGAAGGCACCTAAAACAGCAAAAAATGTTCCGGGGGCAGCGCTTTTAAGAACAATTTTTATGTCTCGTAAGTTTGTTTCAAAATTCCCAGCCCTTCCCCAGATTCCTAGCGTAAAAAGCTTGTAGCCCAATATGCAGAAAATTAGGCCAATACCCAGAGAAGCAAGCTTATAGATTAAAGTGCTTATTATGATGGCTAATTCTGTGCTCATTACTACCCCTAACAGGTAATAGACTGGCCCAGCGGCCGGTACATCCATCAATAATGTGGGCACCCAAAATTCATCGTAGCCACATAATTTCCAACAACTTCCTTGCGGCCGGGTCCGTATATTCATATTCCATCCCCTGTCACCGGCCCTCCTCACACTCCACACGCTTTCCTACCTTGTTAAAGACTGCTCCCATCAAACACAGTCCTTCGCTATCTCTCGCCCCTCTCCCACCTCATTCGCAGGCGCTCCCCACCAAGCCTTCGCATTCAGGACACCACTCCCCTTTAGCAAGCACCGCCTGCCCAGATGCTTCCCAAACATGCCCTCGTGCACACTTGAACGAATAGGTGGAACGAGCGCGGGTGTACTCCGTTGCCAAGCAAACTCCCCTGCGGTGCTCCGCAAACAACTGCAGGCGCCGCAAGCCCTTTACATACAGACTGGCTTTCTGCTCCGGGCGGTAAGCGCATTTCGCGCACCACACTCCCGCTAACGCGCGTTGTGCGACCAATTGCCAAGTATGACCCTCGGCACATTCAAAGCGATGTTGATGAGGATCGTGCGTGCAAGGCCCTAGGTACTTGCCACTCTTTTGTGCTGCGAGCAGCTGCAGGCGTTGAATAAACGATCCAGCCTCACAACAGGGGCAATGGATAGGCCGGTGTAACAACAGCGTCGCGGAGGCCTTGAAGTGATGCCCCGCTGGGCAGCGCATTGCATAACTTCCCTTCCATCCCGCCCACGCGGTCGTCTCAAGGGCAAAACCAATTTGCTGAACTCGCTGGGACAAACGTGCCAAATGCAACGCGCCCGAGGCGGCGGAGGTATTGATCGTGCCGAGGCGCTCGCCAGCCATGCGTTGCGTTCCCTCTCTGGATATTCCGGGTCGTTGTGCTATGTGTGAGCTGCTAGTTTGAATGTGTATCAGAGCACGCACATTTCTGACACATGCCATACGCATAAGTATGGACAACGATCAGCAGATTGCCACCTCGGCAGATGCGATGTGCTGGATACGCTGTCCGAGGCGCAGAGCTAGGAAGCAGGGATAACCACTGGAGGCTAGTGTTTGCAGCTATCCATCGCGAAGCAAAGAAGCTGCTTGCACGCTGCACACACATAGATACAGCGTCGCTTCTCGACGTTGGGTGTCCGCTGAAACGACGAGCGGATTTTCGTGAGTAGGTAGTTATTCTGACAAACGGGGAGGGAAAGTGGCTCGGCGCGATGCGGGCGAGCTGAGCTGCCAAGGGCCGCAAGCGCGGCCGGAGCGACTACCTTCTCCATACTAATTCGCGAAGATGACCTGAAGCGATGCCCGTCCACGCATGCACAAGACAGCATCGACTGGTGGGGCAAGGTCTAGGTGATCGCGAGTGCTTTGATTTGAGCGGGTCAGCGCAACTAAGGCTGGGCGTCAGTTCCTCTAGAGCACGCGAAATAGGGAACTCCTAAGCTAGTATGCGGCTCGCTTAATAATCTCGCCCACGATGTGCTCATCGGCTAAGCTTCCGAGAAGACCATTTGAACGAGTCGCAAACGGGCATTGCTAGGCTTTGCGTACCTCATCGATAAGGCTGGACTGCTCGTACTTGAATCGTCGACCCATCGGGTTTTGATACTGCGAAATGGGTGCGCAGCCAAGATGACTCTTCCGAACCAGACCCTTTGGAGGAGGATTATCTGCCGCTAAATGATGGGCAAGCAGCACTAGCCTTGCAACTCATAATTATGAGGGCGGAGAGCTACGTTTAAGCCAACTGCACAACCTCGGACATCGTTTGAAATAAACCCGATGAGCGTACTCGGCTCGTCTTGCACAGGCTCCAAGCGGTGACCAAACTATTCTCATATGTCGTGGATCATGACAACGGGTTCGCTCCTAACCCAAGCAACGGCGTTTGCACCCTTGTTCATTGCAAGTTTGGTGGAGAGAAGGGACGACGTAACATCGTTGAGTTCGCACAGGTAGGGGATTGGATTCTTGGCTCAGGTGGCGGGAGCGCGCAAAGTGCAGGAAATCGGAAAATCATTTACCTAATGCGTGTTGATGAAAAACTGCATTTCCATGAATTTCTTGAGGATTCCCGTTTCTCAGGGCGAATCGACCATATAGACCTATGCAGCGGGAATTTGTTTGCTTTGGTTTCACACCATTTCTTCTATTTTGGTAGGAGTGCAATTGAGGGCGCCACCCTCCCTGCGACGTTTTCACCGAATCGCTTATTCAAGCGATATTCAGGCTTCAGGAGTGATCTGCCGCCGATTCTTGTTGAATCGCTAACCAACTGGTTCGAAGAAAACTTCAAACTGGGCAAGCATGGAGAGCCATGCTCCCCGCTTCACTCAACCCAGTCGAAATTTGATGCGCCAAATTGCTCATCAATATGCAACGAAATTTGCGAGGGGGTTATTTGCGAAAAATAAAGCACGTTAGACAGGAAAAAGGAACCGATTGTGGAGTCGCATGCATTTGCTCCATCACGGGAGCACGCAGGAAAAAAGTTCTAGCGCTTCTCGGGCTGGAGGAAACAGCACGAAGTTTCCGTACGAGCCCCGATGACATAAAAGAAGTACTTGCACAGTTAGGTTTTCGGTTGAAAGAAGAAGTTGCATTTAACAGCTGGTCTGCAGGACCAGCAGCATTGGCGTTGGTGGCAGTAAATTACAAACTCAATGTTAAATCTGGGTTTGGATATTGGCATTGGATAGTTTACGACCCCTCAGACCTGGATCATCCGATTCTCGATCCGCAGAGTAGAACGAGGCGGGCTGCTCATCCACGAACCCGCCCTTGGGCTTATTACGAAATTGAGCCCCTGTGAGTTTGATGCAAAGCAGATTTTCTGCAATTACCGCCCGGCATCTATGCCGCGAATAGCATAATAATATTTATATATACATTTCCAACTACTGCTCATCAGGTTCGCCTACTGTGTATATTCCGTGCTCGTTATTGACCTACAGCTTGGCAGCTGGTGGATATGCTCTTCGCCTCGGTGACGCATAAATTGGACGTCGAGACGGAAGTTGCATCGGATATGGCCTACGTTGCGCCTACGCTAGGACTGCTCGACCTTTCCCGACAGCAGCGCAACCTATTGCTACTACGTCCACTCTTTGCGCTGGAACTCAGCAAGCAACGGATAGGTGAGGATGGTTCGCTCTTCTTGGGTATTGACACCCACTACCTTGCTCTATCGGCACTCGACCAGATGATGGAAGGCACGACAGTGTCTACCGGCTGCACGAGCGACGAGGTCTTGACGCATATCGCCGGTGTGGCTGCGATTATGAAGCCCGCGTTGAACAAGGCTGAGCTTCTGAAGGTTGCCGAAACCGTGTTGGCAGCTCTCGACAACAAGTCCAACCAATACAAGGAATTCGCGTTCGAGCATTTCGAGGCGGCCTATAAAGGGCCGCGTATGGTGCGGTTCAGACTTGTAACTTATGTACCGGACCTTGAAGATATCTACCGGTACAAGCCAACCCCTGAAGGCTATCTGGTCTACCTCGGCATGCTGGACCTTGCCCCGGAAGACGCCCAAGAACTGATGGAAAAGATGCTTGACCTACTCGTGCAACGAGGCAGGTTCGATGCCGCCTTGGAAATCGCCAAACGGGCTCGGACGCTCTCCATCGAGTACCGTCAGCTCATTCGCGACAAGCTGCACCAAGCATACCGCGCACCTGGCACGGTGAACTGGACCCGCGACATGGGGCCTGGCCTAGACCGCGCGCGCGATCACGTTCGACAGCGTCAAGCTGAGGACCAATGGATGGAGGAGTCCGTCTTAGAAGCACTCCGACAGGCTGAAGAGCCGCGGGCGAGGACCAATCTCGCCTTGCTGCTCAAAACGCTCCAGGGTGCCAGCATGCTGCGCACTCAACTGGTCGGCGACATCAGTGGCGCCAACGACCGCTTCCTCGAATCGCAGCGTGCAGTATTCCGAGCGCGGCGGGCCACCGGGTTACCCGACCTTGAGTCGCGGCTGCTTCCGCAGCTCATCGAGCTTCCGATCCCCTATCTGGTCAAGCACGCCGAGCATATGCTCAGCGCGATGTATCCGCCGACCCAGCCTCGCGTCTATGACCTCAACTCATTGTTCTCGCTCCTGCTGGAACAGCGTGCAGAAGACAAGGAATCCGAAGAGGATGATGGCGAAATCAAGCCGTACGAGCCTCCACCCTTGCAGTTCGACGAAGCCGTCATCAAGCAGGCCGCCGCGTGGCTGGGAGGTAAGTTCTCGCTAGGTCAGTCATGGCGCCTCGATGAGTTGCTGTATCAGGCAGAGGAGGCCGGATTCGATTGGACAATGCGTCGCTGTCTGGTCCTTACCTTGTTCCGCGCATATGCGCACTCCGAATCTGACTTCAAGAACATGCGAGCCGAGGCACTAGAAGAGTTCGTCGCCGACGTTGCGCGCGGAACAAATTTAAGCTTCACACCCAAAGGAGTGCATCCGTGACGGACATCCAGTTTGGCGTTAGGCATGCCGCACGCCTCGTCTACAAAGCGCTGCACACCACGCTGTCACCAGTGAACGACGCAGAGTATCGAGAGTTGCTCGGGCATTTCCGTGCCAATCCAGAGTTCGCGAGCCAGGTTCAGGACGTAGCTACGGGCATGGAACTCCTAATACTTGATGTCAGCGAGCGTGGGCTCATCGTTGTACCCTCCTCCCGAGAGAGCCGGTTCGCCCTTCGCATGACGGATATCCGGAACAACATGGATGCTGGCCAGAAGGCAAGCCTACTACTCGCACACGTCGCCATCGCTGCCGTTTTTTATCCAACCACCGACGGTTTGGATGACGACGACTACACGCCGCCTCCGTCATCAGTATCAAACTGCCGAGACGCACTCTATGCCTTGGCTCGACGCCTGAAGGAGTCCTCGGCCCTGCCGGCCGATGTTCCCTCTGAACTGGCTCCTGGCTGGGAGGCCATTTCAGCAATGCCGCTGGTTCTGCCAGCGGGACAACGTGCGTCGCCCAACTCGCTAGTAGGCATCGTGAAGATCGCGCTAGGACACATGCAAGCAAACGGCTTAGTCCGGCTGGACCGGGACGCGGAGGATGACGCGTCGGTGACCTACACTCCGACGCACCGGCTGCGTATTCAGCTTCGAGAGCTTGCGCTGCGTCGACTGTTCGACATCGCTCAGGAGGCTATCCGAACGTCATCGATGGCGGAGGCCTGACATGCAGCGGATTTCGCGTATCTACCTCGGCAACTGTGGCTACTCGATGGCTTGGTACGACGGGCTTCTACTGGACCTCACAGACCCGGATACGTATCTACCTACGGACACCATCATCAACCTCGAGAACGGCGGCGGTAAGACCTCGCTGCTCAGCCTGATCTTCTCGTGCTTTGACACGAGCCAAGACCGCTTCCTAAAGCATCTACAGAACAAAAATAACCACTTCTCACAGTACTTTGCTCAGGACGGCCTACCCGGCTTCATCCTCATCGAGTGGGAGATGCCTTCGCGTACGGGGGGCGGCCAGCCCTACCGCCTTGTCATGGGTCAGGTCGTGTCCATCAAGGCAGGAAATGACGCCCCAGAGAGCGACCGAATCTTCTTCAGTTTCGAAGCGATGGGACCATTGAGCCTGGAGGCTGTGCCGGCGCCCAAGCTCGGCACCAAGCCGTCTGTATCCCTGGCCGAGTTCTCGAACTGGGTTCACGACGAGCAGAAACGGCACCCCGATGTCTATGTGACCCGCAAGCAGGCCGACTGGCAGCGTCACCTTCGCGAAGAGCGGCTCATCGATCTTGAAATGCTGCAGATGCAGGTCAACTTCTCGGTGCAAGAGGGCGGGATCGACACCGGCTTCCTCAACTTCAATAGCGAAGCAGCATTCCTCCAAAAGTTTTTCCACCTGACGCTAGATGCCCAACGGGCTGGTGCTGTCCGGGAAGCGGTGGCTATCGCCTGCGACAAACTTCGTCGTAAGCCGTTCTACCAAGCCCAGCTCAACGAGCTGACAAAGTTTCGGGTTGTGCTTCACGCCTTCGAGCAGTTGGCTCACAACTACCGTCTTGCGCTGGGTGACGAGACCAACGTCATCTTCGCCGGCGCGAGACTCAGCCTCGGATTGCAAGAGCGCTCTGCCACCCGACGCGACAAACAGAAGCAGGAGAAGGAATACGAGGATACTCAGAGGTCGGTGGCTGCAGTCGCTGCAGCCGAGGTCCTCAGCTCTTCACGGCAAGCTTCCAGCATGACATCGCTCCTGCACGTACGAGCCGTTCGGGCCGCAGAAGTGCGAGTGGGTCAAGCGGCTCAGGCATTGAAAGCTGCACAAGACCGCATCACCCACGTGAAGGCGGCACGATTGCTGACCGAGGTCAAAGCCGAGGAGCTTCGTCTGAGCGAGCTAGAGGCTCAAGCTGAGCTTGCACAAGAAGGCCTAAAGCCGTTCAAAGACCGTCTCGACATGCGAGGGGCGCTACTCCGTGCCGCGCTGTACCAGCACGAACAGGTGTTTCGCGAGAAGCAGCGCAAGATTGAGAAGGAGTCCGAAGAGCGAGGCGACCAAGTGAAAGCGTACCGCACCGCACTTGGAGAAGACGAAAAGCGCCGATGGCCTCTAGGCGATGAGCGAGCCAAACTTTCTCAGGAGGAGAAGACTTGGGCCTTCGAGCGCGACCGCATGATGGCATCAGGGCTCCTATGCAGCGACGACGAGCCGGCCGAGAATGCGCTGACTCGCTGGAACGCGACGGAACAGCAAATGCGTCGGGAGGAAGAGGCCCACAAGCTCGAGACCAGCCAACACGAGCTGCTTGAGCAACACTGGCGTATGGAGGAAGTGCGCCTCGGCAACGAACTCGGCCGCCTGGACGCCGAGATTCACGCGGCTACCGACTTCATCGGGGAAGGCACCGCCGAACGCGAGCGGCTCTCACAGCTTCCCGCCATTCTACAGGCGGTTGAATCTGACACGGCAGACCCCGACTCCCCGGCCCTCCCGGCAGTTCTCCAACGCGTGATCACAGCTTCCGCGTTGGAGGTGTCTCTTGTAGACGTGCGACTTGCCGAGCTTAAAGCGACGATGCGCTCAATCGAAGAGACCGGCGTCGCGGGGAACAACCCAGATGTGGCCCTTGTTGTTTCGAAGCTGCGCGAAGCCGGCATCCGCTCAGTCCGACCATACAACGAATATCTTGCTGACGCGCTTCCAGATGCAGAGCGTTCGCGCGCCCTGGTGCTCAGCGACCCCGCACGCTTTCTTGGCGTTTCGCTGGCCCAGAGCGAGATGGACAAGGCGCGCGCGGTCAATTGGAAGGGTCAGAAGCTCTCCCGTCCCGTCGTCATTTCGCCTCTGGCCCTCGAGCCCAGCGCAGAAGCGGCCACCCGACTCGTCGCGCCAACCGACAGCGACGCGGCCTACAACCGAGTCGCCGCTGAAGCACTTGCGGGCACACTGGCGGAGAGTATTCGCCAGGAAGAACGACGACGCGGGGACTACTACCAGCGTCAGACCGGCGCACTTGCGGCACTCGAGACTCTCCGGGCATACGTCAAGCGATTTGGTGAAGGACAGTTAGCGCAGGCTGTCATCCGTCGGGACCAGCTACAGGCCGAGCGACAGCTCACTCAAGATCACAAAGAGGGTGCTCATACCAAAGCGGCTGCGGAAGCTGTTGCGGCGGGCGAAAGCCGTGAGGCCGCGGCACAACGCGACCGTCACGCACGCGACGCACGCATTCACGCGCAGGCACTGCAGCACTTCATTGAGCAATACGAAGCTAGCCGAGAGCAGCGCCTTGAGCGCATCACCGAGCTCGAGATAAGCCTGGAGGATATCGAAATTCGCCGGGAAGCCACCCAGCGGGAAATCGAGCGGCTTGAGACAGAGACGTTCGAACAGAACAAGCTCTCCGTCCGCATTGAGAGCAGCGCTCAGGACTTAGCAATGGAGCGTGCCCGTATCGAGTTCTATGACAAAGCGCTCAACGCCAACCAGCTGTTGAGGGCAAACCCACAGACCCTCGAAGAGCTGCGTGGCACCTACTCAGACACCCTCACGCTCTACAAAACGAACGAACAGGACCGGCTTGGCGTCCTAGCCGTCCAAATGTCCGAGGCGCGCAAGCGACGAGACCAGAAAAGGGAGGAGTACACACGCGACTACCCCACCATCATGCGCTCTCATGTCGAGCCCTACGATGGAATGGATCACAGCGCAATGCTTCCTGGCCTTGAGGCAAAACATACACAAGCCATGGAGGAACACGTCTCTGCTGCGGCAGCAAGCGGTGGAGCGCAGACAGCGTCCACTGAATGGCACCGGAAGAACCGGGACATCCCTGCAGCAACTCCAGATATAGAGGCCCTAGATGATGCAGCACTCGAAGGACGGCGCGACGAAGCCTCCGCCCTAAGCGAAGCGGCTGGAAAGCGCCAGATGGAGGCGTTAGGTGAAGCAGACCAGGCTCGCGACAGGGCAAAGCGTCTCGGCGACGCCGCGGCCTTGGACGCTCAACTCGCTGAAGTTACCACGAGCGCCATGAAATTGGAGGTTCAGCCGAACTTAGAGTTGCTCAACCTTGAACTCGCCCACATGCTAGGTCAGCCGCCGATGGCACTTAACGAGCTGCCAGAGCTGGTACTGGAGGATGATGTAAGCGAACAGGTGACGCGCATCGTTCGCGCGCATGGTGAGAAGGCGAAGGCCAGTGACAAGGCGCAAGACAAGGCTCGAGAACAGTTCGACACGGTTAAGACGGCCGCAGCGGAGAAAGAGCTTCAGAAGGTTGAGCCTGAGCTGGCCGCGGCAATGCTGGCGAACGAGTTCAAAGCTGCGTGCAGCGATGCAGGCAGACTATTGGAAGGTCTCGACGACCGCATCAGCACCACCAAGGACAACTTGGACAAAATGCAGGCCGACTTCGAGGCATGCGTCACCGAGATGGCCAACCTCTCACGCGTCGCTTTGAGCCTGCTTAGTGCGGCGATGGACAAACGCGTCCCAGCCACGGCACCGTACGTCGCTGGCAAGGCAGTACTGAAGATGCGCGCCAACTTCAGCGCTATCAACTTAGAAACACGGCGTCAGGCAATCACACATTACCTCGACAGCCTCATCCAGGCCAACGTCGTTCCTGCAAAGGGCTCGGACTTAGTCGCTGAGTCGGTGCTCCGCATCCATGGCGGCCGCCCTCTAGGCCTGCAGGTGCTACGCATGGTCATTGACGAGAGCCAGCAATACCTCCCAGTTGAGAAGATTTCAAACTCTGGCGGCGAAGGCGTGGTAATGGCGCTATTTCTCTACGTCGTCATCACTCAGTTGCGGGCCGAGACACAAGCTAAGCTTCAGAAAATCGCCGGAGGTCCACTCATCTTGGACAATCCGTTTGCCAAGGCGACATCGCCAACGATGTGGAAAGCACAGCGCCTGCTGGCCCAGGCGATGGGCGTGCAGTTGATATTCGCGACGGCGATTCAGGACTACAACGCGCTGGCTGAGTTCTCCGCATTCGTGCGGCTGCGACGGGCCGGGCAGAACAGCAAGACAGGCCGGTGGCACTTAGAGACGGTCCGATATCGTCTCAACGATCAGGTGACTTCTAGCGCCGAGGTAGCCTGATGTCTGTAGAGTTCGCCGCCAGGCTTGCGCTGTCCCCACGCAAGCGCGTCGAGCTTGCACAGGTGAAGCAGCTGTACTTCGAGCTACACCCTGAGCTCCGAAATCACCCAGAGCGTGGAGCACGTCTGCTGCAGGTGCTGCAAGAGCTTGCTGCTTCAGGCGCTATCTCGCTGCCTGCCCGTGCCAGCTGGGAGAAAATAGGTCGACCAGCGTTGCCCCTTTGGGTCGCGCTGGTACGTGAGCGCGTCGAGGCTCCTCAGGACGACTTCTCGAAAGTTCCTTGGGTTCCGGAGCTCGGCTTTTGGCCGGAGCTTAAATCACCACAGCTTGTAGCGGCCAAAGCCATCAACGACTTCCTGCTGCGCCGCCGTGGAGGCTTAACCGTCGTTCCAATTAAAGAGCGTTCGCTCGAAATTTTTGGCGACGAAAAGCGGCTCGATGCAATGCGGTCCGGCAATTCGCTGTTCTCGAGGCGCCTAGAGTTAGGCACCTTAGGCGCGTTCGTTGTGCCGCTGCCTTTGCCTTATCGCATCGCGCCAGCCCCCGGCAAACCAGTGCTGGTTGTTGAAAATCACAACAGCTACTGGAGCTTTGGTGAGTGGAATCAACGTGCGCTGCGCTACTCTGCGGTGGTGTACGGCGCCGGGGAGGCTTTTCGCAGCACAGGTGCTGCGCTGGGGCAAGTGCTCCGTGAGGTTGGAGGTGTTGGCGCACAGTACCTCGGGGATTTGGACCCCAAGGGTATCGGCATTCCGCTTGCCTTCAACCGTGTCTCCGGCCCTGGTGAGCCGAGAGTTGCACCAGCCCTAGAGTGGTACAAGTGGCTGCTTGGGTCTGGCGTTCACAGAGAGAAGCATGAATGCCAAAACGCCGATTGCCAGGACGCAGTCGATTGGTTGGGGATCGAGTTGGGCACGATAGTGGCAGACGTGTGGAGGGCCGGGCGGTGGTTTCCGCAAGAGGCACTGGGATTCGAGCAGTTGCTCAGCTTTCAGTGACAAAACGCGCTGCAAACTTTCAGGGCATTAAAATCCTGCCAGCTGGGGGCGCGGCGCTCGCACCACGATGAAAGCTTCTTCTGGTCGCTGAAGCGGAGCAGGTGCATCTGACCGCAATTAAAGATGATGAAGCGCGTACGAGTGTGTTGATGCATTCGATTCTCCAATCAACACCGTCATCAATCGACCTTTGGCTATCTGGCTAGCCACCGGTAGGAGTCGAACAGCACAATCGTTGTTCTGCGCCTAACTAGGCTCGATGCACGGGAGCGCTAGAAGTTGCTTTGCATCAGAGTACTAATTTTTCGAAGAATCTGAAAACGACCGTTCCAACCGCCCTCATTAGCCGCCTTTCGCACTATACGTCTTCAGGAACAACGATCCTGAGGAAAAATCATGTTGCACGAACACTCGCTGTTGCATTGGTTAAAATGTACCCCTCGCATGCTTGTGGCCGCATTAACGACGCTCTTTACCTGCTCAAAGGCCTTACGGTACTGCGTAATTTTGCAGCCGCTTCCTCTGTACTGGGATGCACTGAACAAGCTAGACTGGCACATGCTTGCTGAACCTGAAGGCCATTCTAACGAGGGCAGCTCGCTTTCGACACAAGTTAAAATGTATCTTCGCTTAAGACTTCAGGCTGAAATCTCTACACCCCACGAAGATTTGGTCATCCTTTTTTTTGAATTCGGCAACGGCGATTCTAAACCGCCAAGGCCAACATGGAAACTCTATTAACCCTAGCACGGCCGCGAGAAGCGGCCGTGTTTTCTCGGAGTTATAATCGATGTTGAAGGAAATTTGGAAACGGTTGCTCAAATGGATCGGCGTATTAAAGAACCTAGTTTCCAAACCGTCATCAGCGCCAGGTGGTGAATCCGTTCCTGCTGGCCATCCAGCCCTTCCCACTCGAAAACTGTATGAAACGAAAGCCTTTTCAGTTACGAACGAACATATCAACAAAGCCAGCATCTATTTATTTAAAGGAGAAGGTTCAAAACGAATGGGGCCAACCCCAGCACAACAAAAAGTTGTATTTAATGAAGCCGCTGCCATATCTATTCTAGCTGGCGCTGGCTCCGGCAAATCGACCACTTTGGTCAGCCGCCTTCTTTTTATGAGAAAGGTTCTTGGCATTCCTTTTGCCAACATGGCCGTCTTTACGTTCACTCGAAAATCCCGAGCCGACTTCGTTAAAAAACTCGTAAAAGATGCCCAACATTGGCAAGTGCCTCTTTCTACGAAAGAAGCAGAAAAAATAGTTCGGACCTTCCACTCAAAAGCCCTACAAGTTGCCTCAAGCACACTTCCCGAAGACGCGTTAATATTTGAATTTCTTGGCAAGAAGAAAAAAAACTTCACGCCCCATAAGAAATCTCATGATGAGGAATATTTTACAGCCCCCTTGTCAGATGCAGAAGAAGAAGCAAACAACATTGAGGGGTTCGTGGAACTAAAGGAAAGCCCTGAACAAGCTGAAATTTTAAAAGAAGTATACGCACATTGCTATCAAACAAGTGACACATTTAGGCAAGCGATTGCCACTCTTTATGAGCAGTCATTTCGAAGTCCCGTTCACATGAAGGATGAGAAATACAACGAAAAAGCATCTCATCTGGACAAGATGGAACGGAAGGATATTTTTCTTTGTGAGCATCTAGAAAGCCGCTGGAAAGAACAAGGCAGCTGGCCAATAGACGGCGTTCAAACGCTGCAGTCAGATGGGTCGAGATATCCACTTATGGTTGGAGACCATAAATTACATGCAAATGGTTATGTCCCCTCATTAAATTTGTATGTCGTTCTCGGTCGCTACGATGGCATTACAAAAAATGAAATATCAAAAGGAAAATGCAAGATAAGCCCAAGCTATGCGGTGAATGATAAAAAAATCGTATTGCTAGCCGGTTGCGACAAGCCGATAAGGTACATTAAAAGCAAACAAGATGCTGCGCACTTCCGCCGTCAATTGGAATTGGCAAGCATCGGCACTCTTTTATCAGCCCCTGCAGTTGAATTGATTCTCCCCGGCGAAAAATCCAGCCCCGCATTTTCGTGCCTATATGCTTTTGGCATGTTCACTGAAAACCTCGGCCTTAATCCAGCTAATTTATCTGCAAACCTTTCCTCATACACCCTCTCTATATCGGAAAAAGCTGCAATCGAGGCAGTTTCCATTTTTTATACTGAATTTTACTCAACACTAAAGCGAAAAAACATGGTTTCGTTCAACCAAATATTCGCAATGTTAGGCAAAAATAGCGACACTTTAAGGCAAGTTGGCTTACCCGCTCTCATGGGCGTAAAACACTTGATGATTGATGAATTCCAGGATATTTCTCCACTTGTAGTAAATTTCGTCCTAGGGATGCACACAGAGTTAGAACAAAAATCGGGGCATACACAGCAACCGTCATTGATGTGTGTTGGGGACGATTGGCAATCAATTTATGGATGGCGTGGAAGTTCACCACATTTTTTACTGACAAATTTTGCACAAGATTTTCCCGGATCAGAAAAAGAACCGATGTTGATGCAGGAGAACTTTCGGTCTTCTCAATTAATTATTGATTGTGGAGAATCATTTATTAATCAAGTGCAAAATCGAAGCCATAAGAAAGGAATCGCTAGCAGGCTTGCTGTTAAAGATTTACCATATAGCATCATCGCAGTAGAAGATTACAAGCTCTCCGACATTCAGAAAGGATTGTGCAGCATCTTGGAGCTAGCCGGAGAAAATGAAGAAGTATATTTGCTCGCCCGAACGAAAGAGGATGTCAAGCTATTTGAAGACATTCAAGATCCGCGGTTTACTGTAACTACATTCCACCAAAGCAAGGGATTAGAGGCAGATTACGTCGTTCTCTTCGGAGCCCCCGTCGCATTCGGTACAAACAATCTAAAAAATTCGTTATACCGCGCGGCAAACTTCCCACAATCGTTTGACGAAGCGCAACGTGATGAAGCATTTCGCGTAGCGTATGTTGCAGCAACTCGAGCCAAAAAGTTTTGTATTTGGTATGGAACCCCACAGTCAAGCAATGTTCTTGAGCTCGTCCCTGCAGATGGAAGAACACGCCAAGTGATGACAGCCGAAACAGCAATCTCTCATATTCGGAAGATTTTACCATCACTCACAGACCCTGCAGAGGTCACGGCCTAGAGAGCATAAATGTACTAGGCCGCACACTTTGACTGCTGTTATTTCCGCTCCTATAAGCATTCCAGCCCTTTGATTGGGCTGACTTGGCGCGGACAGAGCTGCTGCGACGTCCCCCCAAGTTTGAGTAGCACGCAGCTTTAGAGTCCAATCCCTTCCATCAAGGAGACTGGACGTGAAGAAACGCTTTTCCGAAGAACAAATCATCGGCTTCCTGCGCGAGGCCGAAGCGGGCTTGCCCATCAAGGAACTGTGCCGCCGGCACGGTTTCTCCGAAGCCAGTTACTATCTCTGGCGCAGCAAGTTCGGTGGCATGAGCGTCTCCGACGCCAAGCGGCTCAAGGAACTCGAGGCCGAGAATGCTCGGCTCAAGCGCATGCTGGCCAATTCGATGCTCGAAAACGAGGTCATCAAGGAAGCACTGCAAAAAAAGTGGTGACCGCACCAACGCGACGCGAGCTGGTGCGGTTCCTCGCCGGACGGGGTCTGAGTGAGCGCTGGGCGTTGCGCATCGCCCGAATGAGTCCGAGCGCCTTGCGCTACCGGCCCAAGCCGGATCGGAACGGCATGTTACGGCAGCGGATCGTCGAACTGGCGCAGCGCCATCGTCGCTACGGTGCAGGGATGATCTATCTGAAGCTGCGCCAGAGCGGCTGGGCAGTGAACCACAAGCGGGTAGAACGGCTATATGCACTGGCCGGGCTGCAAGTGCGGCGACGCAAGCGCAAGAAGGTGCCGCCATCGGAGCGGCAGCCGCTGATCCGGCCGCAGGTCGCCAATGCGGTCTGGTCGATGGACTTCGTGTTTGATCGCACGGCCGAAGGACGAGTGATCAAATGCCTGACCGTTGTCGACGATGCCACGCATGAAGCCATTGCGGTGATCCCGGAGCGAGCCATCAGTGGCGAAATTCTGACGCGGCAACTGGATCGATTAGCGGTCTCACGCGGCTTGCCGCAGGTGATTCGCACTGACAACGGCAAGGAGTTCTGCGGTCGAGCGATGCTGCACTGGGCGTACCGGCGCGGCATCACGCTGCGGCAGATTGAACCGGGCAAACCGAACCAGAACGCTTACATCGAATCATTCAATGGCCGGCTGCGGGACGAATGTCTGAACGAGCACTGGTTCACCAGCTTGGCGCATGCGCGGGTGGTGATCGAAGCCTGGCGACGGGAATACAACGAGGAGCGGCCGAAGAAGGCGTTGGGCGGGCTGACGCCATCGGCCTATGCCCGGCAGCTAGCGAGGAAGAAACCGGTAATATCGGGGGCCGGACTCTAAAGCGAAATGCTATTCATGAGGGGGTGACGTCGATGGACCCGCTTGGTGCAGATAAACACCATGCGTCTGAAGAGGCTGAATACCTGTGGAGGCTGAATGACTCAGATTATGTAGTTGAAGATGCATTTGACGGGGAAACGCTCAACGCGAAAGAAGGGGAATTTTGCGAGCGTAGATTTAAAGGTGGGGATTTTATAATTGCACCGACTACGGGCGTTTTTAACCAAATCGATGACTATATGGGAACCGTCGGCAAGGCAGAACAGCTTCGCTCACTATTTGAAAAGCAGGTGGCTAACCTCGAAAACAAGGCGCGTGGAGCAAATGCACCTACTTGGCGACGTAAGGTACGCCTTTTACAGAGCACTGCCGATGCAGGGCACGAACTTGCACTTGAACATATCGACGCAAAGCTACTTAAACAGCTCATCGAAATAGACGATGCTCTTCTAGACGAGAGGCATGGTGAAGGAGGCATCATCAAATCGGTGAGCGGTGCCTCGGATATCCGCAAGCTTCTCAACAAAGAACAAAGTACTTCTGAAAAAAGGGCCTGGCAGTTGCTGAGCGGGATGACAAAACCACAGAGAGCTGAGTTCATGACTCTCGTGGATATTGCTCGTGGGCACGTCAAAGTTGGTGCCACAAGAGCGCATACAGAAAGCATAGCTGGTCAGAACTGGGAACTCAGCTACATGTTCGGGAAGCTCGGGAAGGGCTATATGCGGAAGGCGCTTGAGTGCTACGGCCTAGAGCAGGCCGATGGCAAGCAGACCTGTTAACTGGCGAACATAGATTTATGTTTGCATCCAGGTATCCTGAAAACGCAGCGCTGTCGACCGATTTCTTTGTAAAGTCGCATCGCGCTTCTTAAGCTACTTACACAGCCCGGCTCTTCGCGTTGAAGCGCAACGCTAACTGCCGCCTCTATCACTGTAGCTGAATAGGAGATGACGACCTGCTCGCGATAAACCACAAGCATGTTTCCCGAGTCAATTAAGCTCAACAATTATAGGGAACCTCTTTAAAACCTAGGAAATCCATTTTTGTCTGTTGCTTATAAAGAAGCCACGTAACAATATCAATTTGAGAATTGTCGTCTACACCGTTTGTATAGTAACCACGATTTACAAATCGGCGAAAAACGAGCCGCCTTCCAATTGTGGACAAGTATTTATTTAAGCTATCTCTCCTGATAAATACACCACTACTTCCCTCCGCTTGCGCGGCGAAGGCAACCAAAGTGCCGGTGATGTCCACCCACCCGTTATTTTTATCCCATTGCAACATCAAAATATCAACTAGCTCTCTACATGGTGCATTCAAATCACCCTGTCTTTCCGGCGTTGTGAATGAAAAGTCGTACTCCCACTCTCCGCCGCGTGACAGCGTAAATGTAGAAACCAGTGACTTCTCGTCACCCTCAAAGAAGTAACCTTCGTCAGCCAGTTGGTCAAAAACTATTCCATCTGGATACTCGGCCAGATATCCCCGATAACAACTCGTGTGATTGCTGTCGAAGTAATCATTCCGCTCCTCATCCGAGCTAAAGTTCGGAAGGTCTCCAGAGAAGAATACGCTGTTATAAAACACGTTCACGCTTAAATGAGGGTCTCTCCAAGATTCGTCGTCCTCTGACCGGTCATCCCCGCGAATATTTAACTCAAGGGCAACCCACTCCTGACCGCCTTCATCCAAGCAGATAAGGCATTCATGGTCTTCGGGTAATTTCCCACCCCGAACCCAATCTTTAATATCTTTATCGCGAGGAGGGAAAATAAAATTCGGAAGGTAAAGTATTGATGGATACTCATTTGGAGCAACGATGTCGCGTATATCGGTGAGGTCTGCTTTGCGAAGGTGAATCGACCAAAAATAGCCAGTGGGAGGCTCCCAATCGGCAAATCGTTCCTTTTTAAGTGGAACATTCTCAGCAAAAATTCCGATAAGACGATGGAGAGCCGACCAATAATATTTTTTCCCAACTCTCTCGGCATAACCCACTCTTCCTCTACCCGAACCGAATTCCCTAACTATCGTCTGGTCATGCACGTGGGCGCACTGGTCTTGCCCTGGAAACCCGACTCGTAGCGCCTCCATCATTATCCAACATGCGATATTTTCGTTGCTTACACCCGCCGACTTGATGTCAAAGTTCCACAGTTTGGATTCAACTTGATATCTCCAAAAATCAGGTAGCAGCTGCTGCCCCCAAAGTTTCATATCAGTTGGCAGTCGCTCCAGCTCCAACAACGGCTTAGCATCAGCCAAAACAGGCCAACGTTCCGGAAGAGAGGCCTTAGGTGGGAAATCGCTAAGCTTGACCGCAACAGAGTCAGGCAACCCAAACCTGGCTAGCCGGGCTCCAAGCAATCTAATAGAATCTCTAACAAGAATATTCTGATAATCAGAAAAATGAGTAAGTAGTCTATCTAGCGCGGGTACAAATTCAACGGCTTTTCCTCGCTCGAGAAGAGCTGCGCTATAAATAGACAGAGCAATACCTTCCACGATGTAATCGTCAGCACACCCTTGAAACTCCATTAACAAATCAGAAGCCAAGTCAGGCTGATATGCAAGCAACCTAGTCAACCCTTTACATGCTTGGTCCCTTACTCGTCTGTCTGCTACCGAGCTTAGCCATGCCAAGGAAAAAGTCGCTAGCATCCGGCTTTCTGCAGGCCAGCGCGGAATCTCAGCGAATAGAGAAGATTCAATGAGAGACCGGACCCCTCCATTGGCATCAAAAGATTTATAAGCAGCAATAGAAAGGAAAGCATCTCGCTCTACCATCCCATGTCGCTGAAACAGTGGACTTAACCAGTTTCGAGCGTTGAGAGGATGCTCGGGCACCAAACAGAGACGGAAAAATATGTCATATGCGTGCATCCAGAGATTTGGCGCATTTAGGGCCGCTCGCGCATGTGCGTAAATGTCTTGCCCCATGCTTACACGCGAACGCCAAACAAGCGAATCTAAAAACAAACGGTGAGCTAGTTTTTCATCAAGCCCTAAGTCCTCTATTGTTATTTCCACTCCTAGCTTTTCCGGTAGAAGGATAGCCAAGGCTTCCAATACTCCTTCATCATCGGAAGAGAATCCCGCTATCTTTTTAGCTAGCACGGAAAATATCTCTTCAGAAGCCTTGTCCAGGCTCTCAATTAAGCTAGTTGCACGTAGCACATCGCCATACCGTTGATATCCTAGCCTTACGAGCCACGTATCATCGTCCTCAGACGAGAGAATTACTAAACCCTCATGTTCAAGTTCTCGAAGTAACTCTTCGGGCTTGATTTCGGCACCAGCAATCGTTGAGATAGCCGCAACGCAGGCATCCCATGTCCGATGCTGGGGTTCTTTCTGCGTAACTACATCTGTCACACGCAACATCGCCTGCCGAACTACATTCCTAGGATTCGCGTAATTTAGGCGCGCTCGGACCAAGTCATCACAGTGCTTAAGATGACGCTCGAACAATGCTGTAAAACCAGGCAAGGAAATATCTAAAGAGGTCCGTCCCTCAGCCTTTATGACTTTACAGGCCAAATGCAGAAACAGTGGGTTGCTCAATTCCGCAGAAAAAAGTGGGGTGATTTCTGCGTCAATTTCATAGTACTTTGCAAATTCCTGAAGAGCCTCGAACTCCGTCCCCTCAAAGCCGTTGTACTCGAAGGCTATCCCGGGAAATCTAGAGTCAACCTCCAAATCTTTAAAAGTATCCCGGACTGATACACAAATTTTTACCCCAGAATACGGCCTACACTGAGAGAGGAGCTCGGGGAGCTTGTCTTTCCATCTGGCACTTCTTGGGCTTTCATTGAGTGCATCAATAAAAATCACAAATGGGAATCCTGTATGTTCCGAGGCTGCTTGCAAACATTCAAACAGCGTGAAACGTGCCATAGCGTCACCAAACCCTAGCTTGCTACGCAGTACTTCCCACGGTTCGGCCCTACCAAAATCCTCACCAAAAACCACTAAAGACAAAGCGCCAGACTTAAGCCTCCTAAACGCAGCGCTAACTAATGCGTGGGTTTTCCCAGCACCTGCCGGCCCTACCAGAAGTAAAGACTGTGCTATGGTGGTGCCTAGTATTGGGGAAGCAAGCACATCATGTAGATTTTGTGTCCAACGCACCCAATCGCGAGCAGAGTCCATATTGGCGGCAGGGAAAGTACACATATATTCAGCGTGAAACTGCCGGAATGCTGGCGTATCACTTTCCTTCCCATGAGCCGCATTAAATTCACGCTCTTGACTGTCGCGCGCCGCCATGAGAATTGGAACCAATTCAGAAATCGACTTGAGCGCACTCTCTACGCTACTTGCAGCATGCTCTGCCCTAATAATTGCTCGACATTCCGTCAAAACAGCTTCCACCAAACTGCGTGCTTTAGCCGAAACTTCGGCCCCTAATATTTCCAGAGCGTTGGAAGAATGCATAAGCGACCGCAGCCCATTAAATGGCGGAGCCAATGTATTTTTCTGCCACGCGCTAAAGTCTCCAGCTCCACCGAAAAAGTCCAGGCCAGTATAAGCACTTGTCACGACATCTAGCCCGGCCGAATATCTTGGGCCCGCAAAAGCAGCCGCGCTAGCTAGGCACTCTTGAATTTGAGCTGATGTGAGTATTGAGTCATCAAACCAATAACGGCGCAAACCTCCGTGCTCATCTATTGCTAGTATTTGCTGCCGAATTATGGCTGCGCTACATAGAACAATGCTAAGCGCCGCTCCTTCTACTTCGGCTTTCTCCTCGACAGAGGCTTTCCACTCTTCGAAGCGCTCCGCCTCACTCTTGCCTCGCTTTCCAGCGGCAACACGTCCAGTCAAGTCGAATGGGATGTATATCCAATATTCGGACAATGTCGGATGATTTGTACGCGCGCTTTTTAATGAGCCGTCTATTTGCTCAAGCTCTTTCGTTCCAAGTTGGAAAAAATATTTTGCTTGGACGCCGATAACCTGTAGGTCAGGGGCTCGGAAGTATGCCTCTACACCGCCGTCGCCTCCGTCCCCCCTTAAGCTAACAAAGGTCGAATCCTGAGGAGCTTGGCAGCTCTTCCGAAAAAGCTGCACCGCTAGTGCTTCGAAACTATCGTTACGACTTTTTGGTGTGCTTCGTATACGTGCGAAGTCTATCGGTAGCACAGGCGCCCCCAATCAAGCTTGTTTTGTTGTGAAATCCAAGCTTATTTGTAGGCTATGCCAGAGAACAAGAGAGCAACCAGTGTGGATGGGGGTACTCCGAGGGCAGCGCGTAGGACGCGCGCGTAAGAGCGCTATCGTGCCCTGACGCTAGCGAGTAGGGCTTCCAGAGTCGCCGCATCCTCTCGCCCAAAAGCAAGAATCAGGTCGGCCAAGTCATCGTCTTCCGCATAGAAGTACGCGCTCGGCACGTTGAGGACCTCAGCCAGGCGGGTCACGAACTGATAGTCCACTTTGTGGATTCCGCGTTCGTAGCGGTTGATTCGAGCACTCGCCACGAAAGGGTCGAGCCCCGCTCGGATGCCGAGCGCCTTCTGAGACAAGCCGGCCTCAAGGCGGATGTGCTTCAGCCGTCGCCCAAAAAGAGAACCCTCAGCCTGTTCAGCCACCCTCGAGACCTCGTCCACCTTAGAAAGGCTACGAATATCCGTTGATGACTATGTGGGCAGATACTACGAGTTTCGTAGCCAAGGAAGGGCTGAATCAGAGGTGCAATGAAAAGCCCAGCTCTCGGAGCTGGGCTTTCTTTTTCGAACGCGCGCGTTACCTCGGCACGCTCATTTCGAAGAGCCACTTTGACTCTGCAAAGCTCTTCGCGTCGTAGAGCTTTTTCAACAGCTCGACCGGTATGGGTATTTTCAACTCGCTTTCAGTAAAGCGGCCCGGCTCATCGCCACCGCCCTCGGTCCACGCTGACTGCCAAACCGTGGCCAGCGTGATAGCGCCGTCGGCCATACGGTTCAGGGTCTTCTCGCCGAGCTCTCGCCACATCGCTGAGGACTGTCCGGAACCTCGGACCCGTTGGTAGACCTCCACCACCTCAGCAGGCGGTAGCTCGGCAACGGTCCGGCGCATCAGCGACACGACTGCGTCTGCGGCAGCCATTCCACCTCGAGTGATGGTCAATGGCTCTCGGTCTGCGACACGCTGCTTCACGCCACCAACGACTTCGACCGCTGCAAACTGGAGCATGTCGTCCTCGTAGACTGCGTGGACCTTGTCGTCACCCTCATCGTGCGGCTGCCCATGGTGCAGGTACGAAACGTGGAGTGGTTGGCATGCGTCGCCGATGTAATGGGCCAGTACACCTGCGGCGCAGACGTACTTGTCGATGTGGCCTTCACGAACCGCCTCGACCATCACCTCGTAAAGCTGCGCCACGCGGAACGGCAATGCGCCTCGATGCTCCGGCTTTCTGTCGGGGTCGATGCTGCTGTAGAACTCGTTCCACACCTGCGGGTCCCGTGACGAGATATCGCTGTTCCACAGGTCGAGCAACGTTTTCCCGGCAAACCGGCCGCTACCAGGCTCGTCCATATCTGCGAAGTGGTTGGCTTTGTCTTTGCCACGCGAGCTGCGCCAGACCAGGTCCGGAACATCGGCAAGCGCGATGAACTGTGTCTTCTGCTTTGCACTGGGCAGGCGCTTGGCCACGATGTCCTGGTCGCTCACACCAATCGCCGTTGCATTCGCTGCGAACAAAGCCTGCGCCTTGGGGCTCTGCAGCGCAAAGCAGGCAGCGTAGCCGATGTTGTAATGGCCCACCTTTCCCCAATAGCGGCTTTGGTTCGTGTCCCATTCCTGAACAACTTGGACGCTCAGGGTCTTGCAGATGGCCGTCATGCTGGTCGCTAGAACAAACTCGCGAGCCGGGCCACCACTATTGGCGGAGAACCCTTGACCTCCCCACTGCACGGCCAATGGCCGGTAGGTCTCATCGTCACCTGCCGCATCCGTTTGCTTTGCGGGAGGCGCATCGTCCGGCCGGGGTTTCCGGTCTGCGATATGGTCCCAGAACCAGACGGCACCAGAATCACCGGGACGCGTCTCCACGCTCTGGCCGGCATCTCGAGGTCCAATGAGGAACTCAGAAAGCGAATCCACACCGCCAAGCGTTGCATGCCGGTAGAACAAACCGTGGACAATCCCTTCGACGCGATGGCCGCCAGGCAACACGGAAAACACAGGGCAGCCAATCAAGCTGAGGCTCATCTTGTCGGCGCTGATGTCGACCAGCTCGCCCATGCGGCCCACATCGACGTACTGGGACGATATCGATGCGACCGAATCCAGCTTCACCAAGGCGGCATCCAAGGTGAGGCGCGAGGACCTGCCCGCGAACCCTGGGTAAACCTCCTGCAGCGGTAACGTATCGACGGCTCGACTGGTAACCCGACCGATGTCCAGGCGCTTTCCTCGAGGGAGCGCAAAGACAGCACTACCGGGGTCCACGTCTGCGACCAAGTGTCGGCTCGCAAGCGCGTAGGCACTGGCGCCATCCTCGACGATGGCTGAAGCGACCCCCATCCGCGTGGAGCCTTGGTCGGCAACGTAGACCTGGAACCCTGGGCCAAAGTTGTCCGATGCAAAAGCTGTTGTTTCCGCCGGCGGCAGGTTGTTCTGGCGCTTTTCAACCAGGATTGGACAGGTTCTGACCTGGCGTCCATCGGGCAGATACAACACCGGAGGAACGGACAATTCGGGGTGGCGCGCAATCGTTTCCTTGTCGAGCCATTCGTTCACGAACACGAGCACGCAAGGCCATGACCAAGGTTTGAAGTCGCTGTTATCCAGCGTCCTTGGGCCCAGGTCGATGTCACCCGGAGTGAATTCAGGCGATGAGAAGTTGAGGTCGCGCTGACGAATCCGGTACCGGCCCACCGCCGTGCCAATCACAGTGGGCAGATTCGCGATGTGGACGTAGTAGTGGTCGCGGGCTTCGAGCAAGTCGTGCAAGTTCAGGGCGGAGGGCTCTGCTCTACGTATGAAGCGTTCCATGTCGTCCTCTCAAAAGGCATGGGTGGTTCAACTCAATCCAGCGCAGCCCGCCACCGCGCTAGGCCATGTATACCGCCCACCTTCCAGTCAAAGTTGGTGAGGCGGCAGATGGAAGAAAGAAATATGCCGTTGACCTAACAAGGTCAAGGCACTGCAGACCAATGGATTGTCCGCTCAGATTGCTTCAGCACGGCGTGCGCTCCAACAGTGAGCACTTTCACCAAAACTACGAATTTCGTTGCGTCCGTACTTAACAATGACTACGATTTGCGTAGTTTTTGATAACGTACACGGGCCGCAAAATGAGGAATCTCCGAGTAGCTCTGGCTGCCGCTCTGGCATCGCTCGTCCCGCTGCAAGCGTCAGCGGTCTCTTCCATCGCGAGCATGTCGGTCGAAGGAGATGTGTTTCTGGGCAACACCTGGAATAGCGCGACCAAGGCAGAAGCCGAGGCATCAGCACTGGCCGCTTGCCGGGAAGAGGCCCGAAAGGCCTTGGGGCCAAAGGCCGAGTTGAAGTGCAAGATACTGGCGACCTACCCAGGCCCTGGCTATCTCGCCGTTGCGAAGAGCGCCAACCAGTCAGGGTTCAGCTATGTCTTCCACGTCGAGCAGCAGACGGCGGTCGACTTGGCTGCAGAGAAGTGCACCGCTACATTTGGCCAATGCAATGAGCACGTGAGCTGGTTCTACGACAGCGTAGGCGTGGCGAACAACGGCAAGCCCCAAGCCAAGGCAAAGCAGTGCCAACCACCAACTGGTCGTGCGGTACGGTTCGACGAGACGTGCAACAACGGGGACTGCATTCGAACCTTTGAGAACGGCTGCAGCATCCATTTCCAGGCGGCTTACTGTTATGACCCCATCAAGCAGGCATGGGGGTGGAACTCGGATGGCTGCTGACATGGCCTAAAGTGGTGCAGCGGCTTAGAAGTACATTCCGAATTCCCCTTGCAGGCGGCGGCGTACCCAATGCATATACAGCTACTCAATTCCGTAGAAACTTCAACTGCAATAGCTACTGAGCTAAACATGTGCGATGCCGCGTGGTTTGCAGTCGCGTGGGCAAAGAGCAATCCGGCAAATCCAACCCTGCTTAAAAATAGGCGGCGAATAAAGCACCTCGTTGTAGGGATTGATTTTGCCTATACTGACCCACAATTTTTAGAGGAGTGGCAGGATAGCGATGTGGCACGGGTTTACTTCACTGAGAACTTCACCTTCCACCCCAAGATTTACTTGTTTCGAAAAGGTGACATCGGCATTGCGCTGGTTGGTAGTAGCAATTTTACCCAGGGCGGTTTAGCAAAAAACGAAGAGGCAAACGTTAAGCTCCTTGGGGGATGGCATAGCGAAATCTTCCAATCGCTAAAAGCGCGGTGTGAGGGCTGGTGGGAATCTGGCCAGCGTATCACCGCAGAGCTATTGGCGGACTACAAGGTAGATTGGGAGATTAGGCAGCAGCTCTTGCATGCGTTGAAGCCCCAGTTTCCGCCTGGCGCTACCGAGTTGCTGAGTCTTTCGTGGGAAGACTTCGTCGAGAATATAGCCAACGATAGCCTATATGCAGCTAGGCTGGACCTTTTAAAATCAGCTGAAAGCATGTTTTGCAGAGACGAACCGAACTTCAAGTACTTGTTGCCCGCCGAGCATCGCGCAATTGCAGGGGTCCCTAGAGCAAGCGATAAAAGCGATATTGACTGGAAGCTCTTCGGTTCCATGACGGGCTTCGGCACCTTTTACAACATAATCAATTCCAAACCAGCCTCAATCGCAAAAGCATTAAAGTGCATTCCGCTTGCAGGTCCTATTCACCATGGGCACTACGAGAAGTTTTGCGAGAAGTTCCAACGCGCTTTTGAGGGTAAAAAACGTGTAGGCGGTGTGCCATCAGCAAGTCGACTGCTTGCGATGAAAAGACCCGATTATTTTGTCTGCGTGAACAGAGAAAACAGCAGAGGGCTTGCAGCGGACTTGGGTTATGCAGCGTCGTCACTGACCTTGGCGAACTACTGGGAGCGAGTAGTTCAGCCAATTCTAGGGTCACGATGGTGGAATAGCACCAGGCCGAGCCACAGAATCAGCCGCAGGCGTGAACCCGAGTTATGGGATTCTCGTGTCGCAATGCTTGATGGGCTGTATTACCGACCTCCGCAATAACGTACACGCATTAGCACTCGCTGAATAACCAAAACGCGACACGGAGTGCAATGGGTTTTGCGCTTCTGCTGTGCAGTGCAACATAATTTCGCAAAACTTACGAAATCACAGTTATGGCCGGCAAGCTCTTCGTAGTTCTAGGCGATAAGACCAGCCATGGGGGCACGGTGGTCTCCGCGCAAAGCCCGATGGCCTTCGATGGCAAACCTATCGCCACCATCGGTGACATGACGGTCTGTCCGCAGTGCAAAGGCAGCTTCGCCATCGTCCAAGGCGGCGGGAACATCTCGCTCTTGGGGCGGCAGCTTGCTCGCGACGGGGACAAAACAGCGTGTGGCGCAGTGCTACTTGCTGGTGGTCAAACCAGGGGAACGCATGAACAAGCCGGAGGCGGCAGTGGCGCAGCAGCCGCGATTTCAAGTAAAGCGGCGTCGGCCGCAGCGGCGGCGCAGTTGCTAGCCCCCGGTGCACCGAGCGATGCCGCGCACGAGGTGCAGTTCCTCGTCGAGGACGACGACGGCAATCCTCTCCCGTATCGGGACTACCTGCTCACGCGCGCAGATGGCTCCACCAAGCTGGGCAAGACCGATTCCAACGGCCTGACTGAAGCTATTCAGGGCAACGAGGCCGAATCGGTATCCATCAGCGTCCTATTCAAGGCCCCCAAACGGATGCTCGAGAAGAAGGAAGTCAGAATATGAGCAAACCGCTCAAAGAGAGCGACTTCGAAACCGTAGCCGTGCTCGAGCGCGTCACTGGCCAGAAAATTGTTCCGCACAAGATAACGGTGAACGACAAGGCGGCAACCAGGCAGGCCATCATTCTGGCCTTGCGGCGCGCCGGCTTCACGTTCAAGACGCGTTCTGAGTGGGGGGCAAAGCCAGGCAAAGCAAAAGAGGACTGGGATTACGATTCCATCGCCCTTCATCATGCCGGCAATAGTTTCAGCTGCCATGCCGACGGCGTGGAGCAGCTGAAGAAGGCCGAGGAAATCGACTTCGGCAAGTTCCAGCAGCTCTCGTACCACTACGCGATTGATTGCGCCGGTACCATCTACGAGGCCTTAGACGTCCGGTATAAAGGCGCGCATATTTCCGGCGGAAACACCGGCGTACTTGGCATCGTGATGCTCGCGGACTTCAGCGTTCACGGCGAAGCCTACGAGCAAGAGTACAAGGAGAAGTCCACGTGGGAACAGATAAAAGGCGCCGCAGGCTGGATTGCAGATAAAGCCGACACCGCAACGGATGAGCCCACAGACGCGCAAATCAAGGCGCTGTACAAGCTGGTCGAAGTGCTGAAGACCGTTTTCTTCCTCGAAGTCTTTGGCGGCCACCAGGAGTTCCAAAGAAACGCTACTGGTGAAGGCCGCGCATGTCCCGGCCGCTACGGCATGGACTTGGTAAACATGATTCGGAAAGACCTCAACATGAAGATACCCGCCAAATGAGGGTCAAGCGCTCCCAACTAGTCATGCTAGCTGTAGGCGTCTTAGTAGCAGTGTGCTTCCGGTTGTTCATCGGGTACGAGCAGATTGACCGCCACGATAGCGATGTGAGCGAATTCTTTGTGAAGAAGTACCCGTCGTTCCAGTTCGTCTACCGCAACCCGGTCCATTGTGGGGAGTGTGATGTAGAGCCGCTTGAGGACCTGACGCCGCCGGAGCTGAAGGAGTTCGAGCGGTTCTGCCGGGCTCGCCACGGCCTAAATGACGTCGCGGCCTGCTACAAAATCTACGACGACTGGCAAAAACAGGTGCGCCGTAATCTCGGGAAATCCGATTAAGGGCATATGTTTAAGTCATGTTGGAACCAGCGAATAAACGGCTGCGTCACATGGCTTTCCAAATACAATCAGGCGGTTGCGGGCAATGCATTCAAATGATGCACCTACCTTCTCTGCGACCTGCCTACTTGGAACATTATTTACAGCTGCAACTATCTCCAAGCGAGTGAGCTTGAGTTCTGTGAAGCCAAACTGAGCAATAGCTAATACTGCGCGAGAGGCGAATCCTTTTTTCTGGTGCGATTGGCGTACCCAGTATCCAATGTTCCCAAAGTTATGCTGTCGATTAATCTGGTTGATTGACACCCCACCCACTAACAGCCCGCTACTAGCGCAAAAAATCCCAACATCATAGGCCACGTTTGCACGTATATTTTTTGTACATAAGTCGAACCACGACTTCGCTTCATTTGGCGAGTATGCGGTAGTGCACCAAGGCATCCATGCTCCAACTGTTGATACAGACTCTCTGGCTGCTGCAACGAATGAATCTACATCGCCTTCTTCAAAGGGCCTAATAACCAAGTCGTTGGTGGCAACAAACATAGGGTTCGCTCTATCGATAAATCCAAGTAAAAATCTAACAGAATTTGGGGCCGTTAACACGACGGAAGTAGCTATCGATGCTCTTGTTTAGGGCGAGAAACAAAGAACACACAGACTGGCAGCCTCCGGCATTCCAGAGATTCGCCTCTGTTGAAGACCGTACATGCCCCGGCTGCTGCTACGGCATGGACTTGGCGACATGATTTGCAAGACCACAACATAAGACCCGAAGCAAACAATGAAACGTAAGCCCATTGTGATTGGATTTGCGCTGGCAGCGGTGCTGGCCGGTTGGCTCTTCATCGGATACGAGAAGATATACAACCACGATGGCGACAGGAGCGAGCTGTTCATCAAGCAACGCCCTATGTTCCAAGTGGTCTTCCGAAACACAGTGCTATGCGGAGAGTGTGACGTAGAGCCGATTGAGCACCTGACGCCGCCCGAACTAAAGGAGTTCGAGAGGTTCTGTCGGGCTCGCCACGGTCTAGCCACAGCGCCCTGCTACGAAATCTATGCACGAGAGCAGCGTGAGGCCGATGAGCGCCTAGGGATTCAGCGAGAAACCGCCTACTAAAAAGGTGGCTCTGAATCAAAATGCTCGTTGGTTCCGGAGGTTGGGGGCTTTAACGCATCTCGAATAGCAACCAACCTTGCGAGAAGCTCGTCGAACGTGATGATGGAAACATCTGTTAGCGCGTGACGGTACAACTCGAAGCCTCGTTGCTTTTCGCGTTCCGTAGGCGTGCTGCCTGCGACGACGATACATGGAGTGGAGTAACCCTGAATGTCGTACCGATTAGATGTATCCTTCAAATCAGCGAGTGAGCCACGCAGTGCCAAACGTTGACTGAGGATTTGTGCAACTCCCCCGACTAGTTCTGCAGATGGTGCATATACATCAGGCTCGCGATAACATGCCCCCAATAGAGGAGTGCTAGGCTTTTTAATCTCCACAATGGCAAGATTTCCAGTTTTTTCAGCAGAATATATGAAATCCGGGTGCTTTCCACCTTTTCCGTCTATTCTCTTTCCGCCCGCATAAGCCTGCTTTTGGAACAAAACAAATGGCACAGAAAAAGCCAAACTTAAAACAAACGGATTTTTAGCGAAAAAGCTCTGCCATCGCGTTTCATCTAGCAGCTTTCCCAGCATTGATGAAAATTGTTCGATGAGTTGGCTGAGAGTAACCACCTCAATATCTTCTTTTAGCTGTAGCAACCGAGCAGGCTCACCAGCAGCAAGTTCTTCTACGTTATCTGCAACAATCTGGACAACTGCTTTCTTATCGCTAGCAGAAAGCTGAACCTCAGTTTCTCCTCCTCCTGCCAGCTCCGCCATGACCCCAAGAGGAGGCTTGAATGGTTTAGGCGGAAAATTCGCAGAATCATGGACTCTTAATATTTCATTGTAAAAAAAGTAATCCTTCCTAGCTCTAGCAATACTTCTGGCACGGTTAGTGATTTGGTCAATTTGCTTTCGGTACCAATGAAAACGGCTGAGCGGCAAATAGTATGTCTGCCCGTCGATTCGTTCAGAGTCTCCCCCATCAATCACAACAGTCAGAATACTCACTTCCAGTTTTGCAATGTATTCACAGATAAACCGGTACTCCCACTTAAAGCCGAGACCCGACCGCCAATTTTTGGAAAACCCTGCAGGAAGTTGAGCGAGCAGGTCATCAACCTCCTCAAGGGCATTAGGCAAATCGAAGCTATAATCCTTGTGCCTTGCAACGACAATTCTTTCGATTCTCCCGTATGGCGACGCGAGATATCCTAACGTACCTTTCTTCACATTAATAGGATATATCTCAAGCGCTTCTGGCGTTACATACAAAATAGGCTTCGCATCCTCAGGAAAGCCGTCTTGTTCAAACGAAACATCTGAAAAGTAAGCTACCACTCCCAACTCTTCAAGGGTTTCTGGGTGAATGTCACTATCAAGAAAAAGGAATGGCCCTCCATCTTCACGCTGAAGCTGGTTGTATTCAGTACGAGTGAGAGATGCCATCCAGCCCCCTAAATACCTCTGCTATGTACGAAAGTCTTTGACCTTAGTTATGGCAGAATGCATCGCGAAATCGAAGCTCATAACCTTGTCTAGCCTATATTTTTCACGCAAGTGTGCCAACACGGCTTCTTCATCATTTCTATCCACATCAGTTCGTACTGAATAGGCCTTCCCGGCAGCCTCTTTGGCGACAGGGTCAATAACGCCCTCGGCAAACGCACGCACAAAAGCACTGTCTCGTACTGACTCATATCTTGGCGACAGGTCGTTTATGCAAAACGTCACGCGACCTTCACCGACGAGGATTGCCCCATCCAAGATGTCTCGAAAATTGAAGAAATCACTATTGTAAAAGTAGTAGCACTTCTTAACGGGCTCGTCCGAAGAACCAAACGTAAACAAGTTAGTTGAACCGTACACGGATGACTCGAACTGCTCCATGTGCTCAGCTTCACTTCTCCCTAATGCCTGAAGCACTACAAAGCAAAAGCCAGCCGCGTGGATGCTCTTTTTTAAGCGAAGTTGGCCAGCTGCCTTCTGAGAGAGTTTTGCTATTCTGTTATTCCTGCCTAGAGGAACCACTTCTGTCGCAATTTCGTTCTTCTCAAGCTCTGCAGCCCTTTTCTCTGCTCGCCCTGGGTTTTCTCCTTTTGTTTTGAGCTCCAAAAGAATTGTGTACTGCCCATCATTCGTCAGAAAATCTGGATTCGCCTCTCCAGTGAGTCGGTCGAGCTCGAAGCCAAAATATTTGAAAACTTCTTGTATAAATTGCTCATCTTTCGAGAGTTTGCTCATGATGTCGTTGACTCAGTTTCGACCAACACTTAGATTAACTTTCGTCGCAGCTACCTTTGCTGCGCTCAATTGAACTCCTTACGTAGTAGCCCGTGGCACATCAACACGCAACTGCCTCACACCCAGTGTCGGGCACGTCTAGCGATTCCCAGACAAGAAGACATAAAAAGCTTGAAACCAAACCCAGTTCGAGCGCCCCTGTCGCTACGAAGTGCATTTATTTATATAGCAATTCTCGGCAGCCGCTAAAAGAGAAAAGGGCTTTCGCCCTTTTCAGAATCGCTTGCAAACCCTCGGTCATGAGTTCGAGTCCGCAGGCCGACTTCGCCTCAACACATCCATGATGTTCTCGAACACGCCAGCCACTTTCCACTGCCGGTATAAAGAACTCGCGTTCCACCAGCTTCCCTCGCCGTATGTACTAGCTCGCCAGCCGGTGCCGCAATGGAACTTTCTCAGAATGCCGTCGAGAACTAGACGCTGGTCTAGCTGCGCTTCTGGGCCGCGCGGGACGAAAATCAAGTGACATATCTCATTCCATTCGCAAGGGGTCACAGCTACCGTACCATCGGGATGGCAAGGGATATCTAGCTTAGAGGCGCTCTTTTGCACCGAACGGCTCCGAAACATCAGCTTCTTAAGGGGCCTCTCCACTTCAAAGAGAGGCTCTTCCTCGATATCCATAGTCATAAGCGCGACGCTCGTCACGAACACTGCGCCTTCGATGATGACGCCGCGAAAAATCATGTCGACACCAGCGGCGGGTAGTGAAAGCTGAAGGCACCCCGAAGAAGCATTGTGATGGACGCTGTTCGCTAAGCGACGCCCCGACGGATACAACGCCATCCATTCCAAGTTGCGCTCGCAGTTATAGAGTTTTCGTGCGCGAGCATCGGTAGCCCAAGGAGCACAGAAGACCGCTTGCACTCCAGACTCTCCATGCTTCAGCCAACATACGCGGTCCAGCACTTGGGGCATTAATGCGTCGTAGAGGAAATAGCGTGAAGGGTTAAAGAACTCGCGCATCAGCGCCAAAGCCGGAACAATCAGGCGTACCCCGTCCACGTCCAGTTCGTAGGCGAAGTGCTTGTTCGCCAGAAGAGCAGGCATTTGAACACCGAGTTTTGCTAGTTCCGGCGTGGGGTTCACCGGCGTGAAATCTCGGAAGTCGACACGAAGGCGTTGGGTGAAGTCAGGCGTCAGGTCAGGCACGCCACGCAGGTGAAGGTCTTTGAGGGGTACGGTCTCAACCTCCCCTGAGTCCTTCACTATCCGAGCAACGACAGTGTCTCCCTCGTTCGTTAAGTCAGCTACCCACTCCATACCCATCTCCATATCGATGAGATGAGTAGCTAATGGGCTTTAGACGCGGTCTCGCCGGTGCGGCAAAGAAAAGCGCCGGCAGAGCCAGCGCTAATTCATGTGAACAGAAATTCCTCTTGGGTCGTCAGGGCCATCCCCTGCAGTAGGAGGGAGTGTCTTGCTGTATCAGCCTATCGTCCTGGCGGTTGGCCCCCGAACACCGCTTGGAGCCGCATCTTCAGCACGGTCTGCACATCTGCCGCGCCCAGTCCGACCGACTGCTGACAGTGCACCAAGCGGTCCCGGCAGCCCTCGAAGCCTAGACTCTGGTCATCGATAGCGAGCCACGACTGAATGCCGTGACGCTTCACATGAAGAAGAACCTGCTGGCCTCGGAGCAAGGTGAGGAACGTCAGGGGTCCATCAAGTTGCGGCTCGAACGTTGAGCCTGTGACCCTTCGACGAAGCGTCTCCAGCGGGAGTGCTCGCACCGCCTGTTCGAAGCCGAGATGCGGGACCCAGGATGTTGAGAGCACGATTTCAACCGCAGAATATGGGCGCAGGAGCTCATCAAGCGTCGCGGCATGTTCGAACAGAGTAACACCAGGTTGTGTCGCTGCTGGCCCATGGTTGGTCAACACGACATCAGTTCCGTGCAGGACTTGGTCGTAGTCGAGATACAGAACCTGGCGCCTTGAGCTAGCTTTCCTCGCCATGCGTGCCTCCCAGTGTTTCGTTGATATACCGCTCCCGGAATTCGGCCGAGGCCTGTGTTCTAGCCTTGGAGCGGCCACGCCAGGCCGCTCGCAGTCCTATCTGCCGTTCTGATTGGTCACTGAGCTTGAAGGCGTTGAGAAAGGCCTGCGTTCTGGGCATCCGGTCCCTGTTGTGCCGATAGAAGGTGTATGCGCCGAGCTCAGACAGCATCCCTCGGACGGACAACCGCTCACCCTTTTCTGCGGCCCGTTGCACAAGACGCCCAAGACGACGCTCAACGCTGATATCGAAGGCCGTGGCATCTCGTGCCGCCTTCCCAGGGGGGCGATATGCATCAGTCAGCGTCGAAGCTGCCAGGAGCCCACATTCGAAGAACGATTGCAGAAAAACGTGCTTGGCCGGCGCGAAGGGTATGCCGCTACCGACTCGTACCATCCGCGCCGGCCACGCCTTGCTGCGGTTTGCCTGAAGACTGCAGCCAGCCTGCTGCAGGAGATGTTGGCCAAACATCTGCTCCAGTGCCGAGGCGAGGGCTGCAGATGCCGTGTCTCCGGTACGACGGAGGTACCCCAGCGCTCTTGCCGATTCGCGGTAGAACTCCAGCCAGTCGTCCCTAGGGGGTACCTCGCCTCGCAGGGCCCGTAGTGCCAACCTCTCCAGCCTGCCTTGAGCCGCAGCATCTGCGGGCATTACTTCGGATTGGAGCGACCCTTGGTGCGGGATGGGGAAGGTGCGCATACACGCTTCTCTCTTCAGCGGGCTGGATGAGTCGTGCAGGCGTGTCCCGTGCTCTGGGCAGAAAAGCACCGCAGGAAGCTGGTGGGAGCGTCGCCAATATGATTCTCCCCATCGCTCAAGGTCGTCGGCAATGCATGAGACGCAGACCCGCTTGTAGGGCACTCCATAGGAGATGCTTTTCGTGAGCGAGCTCAGACTCTCGTCGGAGCTCAACGCAAGGACCTTGGTCTTGAGCGCAGCACGTACATCAGCAGGCATAAAAGCTACGGCATACGGAAACATCGTATGCCGTAGCACCAGCTCTTCAGGGTCCATGCCCGCATACGACCCTACGCGCTTGGCCGCTCCGACCATCAGAAACGAGGCGCGGCTTCGAAAGATACCGAAAACCTGCGTTAGCAGCCGCTTGGAAGGCAGCCCTGTATGGCGTATGGCCCGGACGAGCACGCTTCCTATGACTTCGTCCGGGTACGGCTTTGGCAGTAACGGCAAGATGACCTCCCGCGCAAGCTATGCAACTCATTGGGGCGTGCTTCAGGCAAGCCCCGCTATTCGCCAGAGAAGCCAGCGGCAGCCCCATATTTCTGCTTCCACGCTGCTGACTGCTGCGACGCAGCCCAGACCTGCGCCATGGAGGGTGCGGCGATGTCTTCGTACCGCAAGATGTCCTCATACGAACCACGCTTAAGCGCACTCAGCATCGGGTGCAGCATGTGCATTTGCTGCATGTACACGCTTTCAAGCAGGGACGGGGTGAGCATCTCATCGCCGCTCCTGATGGCTCCCACCTGTGCGGCAGCGAAGAGCTTGATGGCGACGTCGATGATTCCCTGGCTCAATTCAAACATCAGCTCGCTCATCTTCTCGGAGTACTCGACGGGCTTGCGTACCCACTGATAGCCCCACAGCACTTCGAGAAACTCCTCCCATTCACCACTCGCCCTGTCCAATGCGTTCCAGAGAGGGATGCCGTGGCCGCAGGCTCGCCGAGACTGTCGGAAATCAAGGGAAAAAACCTGGGCTGCCTTGTTTGTCCCAATAAACAGGATGGGCACCCCCAGCTCATTGCAAGCAGACACCAGCTCCGTCATCACAACCTGGCTGTTCTTGCGAGCATGGACCACGTTTTGGACTTCATCAGCGATGAGGAATCCGACTGCATGGCGATGCATCAGCCGCGCTACGCTGCGCATCAAGGCATCGGCACCTGGGCGGCCTTTCAGCGCGCACTCTTGGTAATACTGGGCACCAGGGATTATTCGGTCGAGTTGGGACAAGATGCCATGAGCTAATCCCTTGACTGATGAACCATCACTCGGCATCTCTACATGCAACCGTGTGACCTGATAACGGTTACTCTCAGGGTGGTAAATAACCTGGGGCAGATAGGAAAAAATACGCTTCACCAGCGCAGTTTTGCCCATGCCAGGCAGCCCCATTAACATGGCTGACAGCTGCGCTGTGCCGTCGGAGTAGGCGCCGACGAAACCTTGGCTGCAAGAGCGCCCCTCGTAGAGTGCCTGCATGCGCTCGCCATCTCTCTTGGTCAAAGGCTCCCGCCCGACGTAACCATTGCGAAGCATTGAATCCACGCAGTTTGCTACGGCTATATGCCGTTCAAGTGGAATCATGATATTGCCCAATCCGAACGCTTTCTGAATTCGTTCGACATCCGGCCAATTTCTTTGCTCGGGACTAAAATCTGGTCCGAGAGCGAGCAACTCACCTAACTCTTGTTCTGACAGGCTAGGCGGCAAGGCTTCAATAAATGGGTTGCCCTGGAATTTAGAGTTAAGTTGAGGCTTGTAGTCGGCAAGGACGGCCCCTGGAGAAAATTGGCGATGATTCATTTCTGCCCTCCTTTCATTTTCTCGCGAGCAGAGCTGAATGCACGCTGCGGCTTCGAGTTCTCAATATTAATAAGTGGCAGGAACTCAAGCGGCTTGGCCTCCGAGACCATTTGAGATGTGGCGAGTTGCTGTGCGCTTTTCTCTGCCCGTTGCTTTTGGTCTTCGGCCATTTCGCGTTGCCGCCTTTCAGATGGCGCTGTCTTCGGCACCTTTCCTTTTTTGGTGACAATCTGCTGAGTTCCAGCTCTATCAATTGTGTCCGCTATTCTCTTATTAAATTCCATCCTCTCTTGAATTCGTCCTTGCTCAATGCCATCTCTACCAAGTTTTTTCTGGTCGAAAATCACCTCTACCTCGGCAAAAGACTTCCCTCTAAACTCTGCACTTCTTTCAGTCAAGTGACATTGATAAACTTGCCCCTTCTTCTTCGGGTCAGTCACATAAATGAAATCGGCAGTTGCGTCAAAGTACCTAACATCAACTTGGGTTACGCCTTTTGCTCGAGCCGTCTCGAACCAATGCAGACCCTCTACCTCAGGGCATGTGTAAAAGCAGTTTTTAAACTCGATGCCATATCGCGTGACAGATGCTTTTTCAGCAGGCATTAAAGCCATACATACTTCCTCCGCAGTCGCCCGCCTCAAGCAATTCCTTCTTTGTTCGATATTCCTGTTCCAAACCGAGATGGGTGTAGGAACGTGACTATCCACGATGGAAGAGATGTCCTGCGGATAGTCGGTCATAGGGGAACGGTTCAACATAATGACGGCTTCGAGAAAAACTTTCCGATACTCTTCAAGCGTTAAACACGCCTCTTTATCGTGGGTTTTACTCGCCTGCCGTTTTTTGTAGTTCTCCGGAAGCTTGAAGCCTTTCACACCCTGGAGACTTTGGCGAAGTCGCTTAAAGGTCGATTCGACAATAGGCTTCAGGTCAGGACGGCGGGCAGGGAGAACGGCAACCTCCACGCCAAGATTATCCCCGAGAGTGCTGCTCGCTTGGGTATGCAGCTCGGAACGGTCGGCCAAAAACTCTTGAGGCAGCAGCCCATGCGCTGGCCAATCGCTTTCGCGATACTCGACGCCATACTCTTCGCACAACGCTTGCTTATCCTCGAACACGCTGCAAATAGCTTGCGCAGCTCCTGCCCATTTCAAATTCTCCAAGCCGATATAGAATCCAACAATCAGCCTTGAGAATCTGTCCACAACAACATATATACAAACCTTCTTCAATAACAGCTTCAAAATTCCTTTAGCGACAAGAACAACGTCGCTGATTGTCCCGTCAACCTCGTATATATGCCCAACCCCCTCGCAGTCCTGCATCACTGTTCCAAGCACAGCGCGATGCTTCATGCAGAACTCAGCTTCACCTTTTCGCGCCCGAGCAACAACCGAAGGTGGATAGTTTTTACGGAAGTAGTAGTCGAATTGACGATATGTAGGCCGCTGGCCAATCGGCAGAATAAATGCCCTCACTCCGTCCGACCATAAATAATGCTGCCCTACCATTTCGTTATAAACCTGCCGTAAAAGCCTTCGCTCATCTTTGAAATACATCTTCTCAATAGCGTGCTTGAACCTATGGACATCAATGTCAGTCAGCTGGTATATATCTCTTTCAGACGTCGGCTTTCTACCCCGCTTAGCAGTCGTTTCGTCTTCTCGCCAGCCACATTGTGTAAAACGCCCTAAAAGAGCAGAACGCGTCTGCCCACCGACCCACCACCGACGTAAATCTCGATATAGTAGTGAGCGTGAGCATCCAAGCAGCTCGGCTCGTTTTTTGATGAGCTGGCCGCGAGAGAACGAATCAAATATTTCCGGAACTTGCTCGTGCAAGTTGCCAAGCCGTGCGAACGATGCGGCCTGCACTCGAAGCATCGCGGCAGTCGGCTCGAGAAAATTCACCTTTTGTGAGACTGGCTCCAGGCCATTTATCGCACTCAAGGCAATCGGCTTTGGCCAGCTGTGAGGGTCTTCCAAATCGATAACTACCGCAGCGTTGCAATCGTATTGGAAGTGCAGGAGGCGGTGCTTTACCCCATTCAGGAGAATAATCTCGTTCTTAAACCGCATGGCGTACCTCCATGCTGTCTTGATTCGAGACGAATGACGAAATCGGCACATCCGGCATTCGCTGTAATCCAAGCTCCGCCGACAACGGCCCATATTGCAAAAGCCAGCATCCCAACCGGAAAGCTGAATCTTGTGGCAGGCCATGTTTTTTGTCGTAGGCACGGCAAAACTCGAAGAAACTTTGCATTTCCTCTTGCTCGCACAGCTCCGTGACAAACATTTCTTTATGCCGGTCGAACTCGTTCAGGCATTGCTCCGTGCCGGCCAAGGCGGCGGCACTCCGAATCCACTGGATGTTCCGTACGGTGCGCAGCGGTATCTCGGTATGGAAAACCACCGTGTGTGACATCCCCATAGCTCGTAGGGCTGTCGCATGGATTTCCAACTTGTCCATGGAGACTTGGTTCTTAGCCTCCTCAGCCCGCTTGGCGTCATAGCCCTCGTAGACATACTCGCCGTTCACTAAGCGGGTCACCATCAAGTCGACGGTCATCACAGCCGGGCATTTGGTCCCAGGGTAGACCGGGTGGCGGAGGTTCAGACTCAAGGCCACTTCTTTGGTCAGCTCCCGGTCCAAGGGGTACTGCTCTCGAACGTCAACGACATCCCTTTGCCATTCCAACAACAAGAACAGCCGGTGCTCGACGTCAGAGAACAGATGATGGGTACGGCCAGTTTTCCAGCTCGGTTCCCGGTGTGTGCGCCCCTGGCTGCTGAGCATGTGTGACTGTAGCCACGGCTGGTAAGACGCGCCGCTTCCTTGTCCAGCGCCTTCGCTTCTCAGCTCAGCAATCTTCCTTTCATTCCACTTGATTCTGTACCCCGGCATCCCACTGCTCCTTAAGTTATGACATTCGGCCACCTAAAGGTGGCCGACGCACAACTATCTACCTCCTCCTCTTTATATCTTGCCGTACATGTAGCTTTTACGTCTCTATATAAATTTTTATGTCGTATACGATACTGTTGTCAGAGCAGGGCCGTTTATCCATACTCCATCAGTTGATAATGTTTGAGGCGAGTTGAATGGAAGAGCCGCAGGAAAGCGTTAACAACGAGAAGAAAAAGCAGCGCCAAATTGCTGAGGATTGGGAGCAGCACGCCAAACGGATTCTCAAGGCGGAGCTGGTACTGTCGGGGATGACCTACCAAGTTCTGGCGAACAAGCTTGCGGATATGGGAATAAAGGACAGCCCCACGGCCATCGCAAACCGCATCTCTCGAGGCAAGTTCAGCTTCGCTTTTTTCCTGCAATGCATGGCAGCGATGGAAGTCGCAGAAATCCAGCTGAAGGAAAACCGTCTTAGCGGCCCATACAGCGCGCTCAGCGGTCTTCGGTAGGGACTACGCTCCCGGGCTGCGCTGACTAAACCGCTGCAAGCCCTTGGCAGCTTCGCTTGGGGCGGTGGGCTGACCAGTTCACGAGCTTTTGTCCAGTACAAAACTCTTTGTAACAGACCAAGACTTTAATGTAATCGTCCACCGCCCGAACAGTGGCAGCGCTTCGCCGCCACAGGCGTCACCCATTTGGTCAGCATCAGTGGTTTGCACATCACGCTCGTGGCCGGCTTGGTCGCACTGGCAGTCGGTGCGTTGTGGCGGCGCGTGCCAAGGCTGGCCGGGCGGATCGGTGCGCCGCGCGCCCGACTGGTCGCCGGCATGCTCGCGGCCTTCGGCTACAGCGCGCTCGCGGGCTTCGCCGTACCGACCCAGCGTACCTTGCTGATGCTGCTGATCGCCGGGCTGGCCCTGCTGCGGGCGCGACGGCTGCCGGTCAGCCTGATCTGGCTGCTGGCGCTGTTCGCCGTGGTGCTGCTCGATCCGTTTGCCGTGCTGGCGCCCGGGTTCTGGCTATCGTTTCTCACCGTGGGCGCGCTGTTGTGGTTGTCCGCCCGCCGCACCGGCCGGCTGCACTGGCTCCGCGGCTGGGCCGGCACGCAGTGGGCGGCAACGCTGGCCTCGTTCCCGCTGCTGCTGTTCCTGTTCCAGCAGCTGCCGCTGGTCTCGCCATTGGCCAATGCCGTCGCGATCCCGCTGGTCAGTCTCGTCGTCACGCCGTTGGCGCTGCTTGGCGCGCTGGACCCCAGCGGTATGCTGCTGCTGGCCGCAGAGCGCCTTTTCGCCGTCACCGACTGGCTGCTTGGCTGGTTGGCCGCCCTGCCACACGCCAGCGTCACATTGCCGGCACCACCGCTATGGACATTGCTGCCAGCCGGCTGCGGTGTATTGCTGCTGCTGATGCCGGCCGGCTTCGCCGGGCGATGGCTGGCACCGGCCTTCCTGCTGCCGATGCTGCTGCCGCGCAGCGAACCGCTACCTGCCGGTCATTACCGCGCCGTCGTGCTCGATGTCGGCCAGGGCCTCGCCGTGCTGGTGCAGACCCGCAACCACGCCTTGCTCTACGATACCGGCCCGCCGGGCAGCGCCGAGCGCCAGATCCTGCCCAGCCTGCGGGCGCTTGGGGTGAAGCGGCTTGATCGGCTGGTGGTATCGCACAACGACAACGACCATGCCGGCGGAGCCGATGCGGTGCTGGCCGCTTTTCCGGTGAGCGCCTGGCTGAGCCAGCTGCCGCAGACGCATCCGGCGCGCCTGCGACCGGTGCCCCATCAGCACTGCCAAACGGGCCAGCAATGGCAATGGGATGGCATGCACTTTGACGTGACCTGGCCGGCGCCCGACTACGCCGGTCGCGACGACAATGCGCACAGCTGTGTGCTGCGTATCAGCAACGGCCGGCACGCGCTACTGCTGCCCGGTGACATCGGCCGCGCCGAGGAAATCCAGCTTGCCGAGGCGGGCCTAGCCGCCACGACCATCGTCGTTGCGCCTCACCACGGCAGCCGCTCCTCGTCGAGCGAGGCACTGATCGCGGCGACCGATCCGGCCTGGGTCGCGTACTCGGCCGGTTATCTCAACCGCTTCCGCCACCCGAACCGCGTCATCGTCGAACGCTATGCCGCGCACGGCACGCAGGCGCTGCGCACCGATCACGACGGTGCGCTGCTGTTCGACGTCGGCGATGGAATCGACGCACACGGCTGGCGTAAGCTGGCACCCCACTACTGGCATTGGCAGACGCCACAATGAAAACGGCCACCGCAAGCGGTGGCCGTCGTGACATATCCGGGCATGGCTGCCCAGTAGGCCTTACTCGATACCGCGGCTGTGCAGGTATTCCTCGTAGCCGCCGAGGTAGTGGGTGAACGTGCCATCGCCGTTCAGCTCCAGCACCTGGGTCGCCAGCGACGACACGAACTGGCGATCATGCGAGACGAAGATCAGCGTGCCCTTGTACAGATCGAGCGCCAGGTTCAGCGATTCGATCGATTCCATGTCCATGTGGTTGGTCGGCTCATCCATCAGCAGCACGTTGGGGCGCTGCAGGATCAGCTTGCCATACAGCATCCGGCCCTTCTCACCACCAGACAGGACCTTCACCGACTTCTTCACATCATCGCCCCCGAACAGCAGGCGGCCGAGGATGCCGCGGATCACCTGGTCGTCGTCGCCCGGCTGGCCCCATTGCTTCATCCAGTCAAACAGGGTGATGTCCTCGGCGAAGTCCTCTTCGTGATCCTGCGCGAAGTAACCGGGCTCGGCCTTGTCGGCCCATTTGACGAAGCCGGCGTCCGGCTTGAGCTCGTTTACCAACAGCTTCATCAGCGTCGACTTGCCAACGCCGTTGCCACCGATCACCGCCAGCTTCTGGCCGGCTTCGAAGATCAGGCTCAGGCTCTGGATCAAGGGCTTGTCGAACGACTTGGAGAGATTGTTCGCCTCGAAGGCCTGGCGGTGCAGCTTCTGCTTGTCTTCCAGATCGAAGCGGATGTACGGGTTCTGGCGCGAGGACGGCTTCACCTCGACCATGTTGTCCTTGATCTTGTCGGCGAGCTTCAGGCGCGAGGTGGCCTGGCGGCTCTTCGACTTGTTGGCGGCAAAGCGCGCGGCGAAGGCCTGCAGCTCGGCGACCTTTTCCTTGGCCTTGCTGTTGTCCGCCAGCAGGCGCTCACGCGCCTGGGTGCTGGCCAGCATGTAGTCGTCGTAGTTGCCCGGATAGATGCGGATCTCACCGTAGTCGACGTCGGCAATGTGGGTGCACACCTGGTTCAGGAAGTGGCGATCGTGCGAGATGATCAGCATCGTCGATTCGCGCTGGTTCAGCGTTTCCTCGAGCCAGCGGATGGTGTTGATGTCCAGGTTGTTGGTCGGCTCATCGAGCAGCAGCACGTCCGGGTTGCTGAACAGCGCCTGCGCCAGCAACACCCGCAGCTTCCAGCCCGGCGCCACTTCGGACATCGGCCCGTTGTGCAGCTCGATCGGAATGCCGGCGCCCATCAGCAGGCTACCTGCGCGTGCTTCGGCGGTGTAGCCATCGTATTCGGCGACCTTGCCCTCGAGCTCAGCCGCGCGCATGTAATCATCCTCGGTCGCTTCGAGATTGGCATAGATGGCGTCGCGTTCATGGATTGCCGCCCACAGCTCCACATGGCCCTGCATCACCACATCGATCACGCGCTGGTCTTCGTAGGCGAACTGATCCTGCTTCAGTTTGCCCAGGCGCACGCCCGGCTCCAGCGCCACGTTGCCCGCAGTGGGTTCCAGATCGCCGCCGAGGATCTTCATGAAGGTGGATTTGCCGCAGCCGTTGGCGCCGATCAGGCCATAGCGGTTGCCGTCGCCGAACTTGACGCTGACCTTCTCGAACAGCGGCTTGGCGCCGAACTGCATGGTGATATTGGAAGTGCTGATCATAGACTTGGGTTTCCCTGCACTTCGCCATCGGGGCGAAGCGAATAAAATCCGGAGCGTCGTTGCGCGAAACCGGTGAGCCCGGCCGCAAAACGCTGAAAGTTTTGGATTTTATCATAGCGAGCTGACCCGATGCGCCACGCGCCCTCCCCCGTTCTTCGTTCCGCGCCGCGCCTGGCCCAGATCGAACCCTTTCACGTGATGCGCATCCTCGAAGCGGCCAAGCAGCTGGAAGCGCAAGGACGCGACGTGATCCACCTGGAGGTCGGTGAACCCGATTTCGCCACGCCGCCGCAAATCATCGAGGCTGGCATCCGCGCGCTGCAGGCCGGCCAGACCTTCTACACCGGTGCCTGCGGCCTGCCTGCGCTGCGCGAAGCCATTGCCGGCTTCTACGCCGACCGCTTCGGCGTGCACATTGATGCGCGCCGCGTCATCGTCACCCCCGGCGCCTCCGGCGCACTGCAACTGATCCTGGCGCTTCTGGTCGGCCGCGACGACGAGGTGCTGCTGGCCGATCCCGGTTATCCCTGCAACCGCCACCTGGTTACGCTATGCGAAGGCCGGCCGGTGAACATCGCCGTGGGCCCGGACAGCCGCTTCCAGCTGCTGGCGCGCCATGTCGAACACCATGCCGGCGAGCGCACCGTCGCAACCCTGGTCGCCAGCCCGGCCAACCCCACCGGCACGGTGCTGGAACTCGCCGAAATTGCCCAATTGGCTGCCGCTTGTCGGAAGAAGAACGTCGCGCTGATCGTCGATGAGATCTACCAGGGGCTGGTTTACGAGCGAGCGCAGGAGACAGCACTGACCGTTGCGCCCGATGCCTTCATCGTCAACAGCTTCTCCAAGTTCTTCCAGATGACGGGCTGGCGTCTGGGCTGGCTGGTCGCGCCGGAATGGGCTATCCCGGAACTGGAAAAGCTGGCGCAGAACCTGTTCCTTGCCGCCCCCACGCCGGCCCAGCACGCCGCGCTCGCAGCCTTCTCCGCCGACACGCTGGCCTTGCTGGAAGCGCGTCGCAGCGAGCTCGACACACGTCGGCGGGCGCTTTGTAAGATTTTGACCGACATCGGGCTGACGCTGCCATCACCGGCGCAAGGTGCCTTCTACCTGTGGGCCGATTGCAGTGCCTTTACTGACAACACGGAGACGCTTGCCGCACGTCTGCTCAACGTCGAAAGCATCGCGCTGACACCGGGCCGTGATTTCGGCGACAACCCAGCATTCATGCGGTTTGCCTACACGCAGCCGATTGCGCGGCTCGTCGAGGCGGGAGAACGATTGCGCCGCTCGTTGGCGCACGGTTGCACAAGCTGACAGCGGCCATTAACCTTAAAGCTGACGACAATATTCGCGACACACGCGAGTCCCGGGCGGAGAGGAATAGCGCATGTTCGACTTCAAAGGCCTCATCGGTGCGCTGTTCAACCGCGAACCGCAGGAAGGCGTACACGACTTCAAATCGGCAACGATGTTCATGCAGGAATTGCCCGAGAGCGACATCCTGCAAGCGCATATCGAGATCGTGAAGGCGCTGCAGCAGCTCAACGGCAATGCGCGCATCAGCCTGAAGGAGCGGATGCGCACCGTGCCTTATCTGGACGACAAGGCCCGGGCACTGCAGAACCACCTGGTCGACGTGTATTTCGGCCAGTTGATCGACGACCACGCCGCCCCGCATCAGGTACTGCCCTCCATCCTTGCCTACTGGCGTCAGATGGGCGAGGCGTACCGGCTCTGCATCAAGCAGGCCACCCAGACCGGCGCCCGCGGCCTTGACAAGCAGCTGCAGATCTTCGGCCTGCGCGCACTCTCCCATTTCAGCCAGGAAGTGAAGTGGGCCTACCTGCGCTATATGGAGGTCGACGCCAAGGTCTGGCGCAACCTGCACCGGCTGTATCACTACGCCGAGCAACACCAGTTCGCGCTGACCCCGCTGCAGACCTACGCCCACACCGAGATCACCGATGCCCGGCGCGAGTACATGCAGGCGATGATGCTGTCGCTGGCGCAGCCGGACAAGCTGCAGCCCGCGCAGATCGAGCTCGCCGCGCAATGGCTGAAGCGCTGGTCCGGGCGGATGGAGCTGGAAACACAGATCCGCCCCAACCGCCAGCTGTTCGCCATCAACATCGCCGGCTCCTCGGCGCCGAAACGGCTGCGCCGCGACATGGTCGGCGAGAACTGGCGCTACTGGTTCACCGAGGCGCTGGTGCTGCACGTGCGGGAGCAGCATGACCGGCTGCAGCGTGGTGAGAGTCCGCTCGATCATGGGCTGCCGGTGGAATCCGCGGAACCTGCCAACCTCGCGCTGATGCTCAAGCTCGTCAACCTGTGGTCACGCGATGTGCCGACGCCGGTACGGCGCCACGAGCGGCATATGACGCGCAAGCGGCTGCAGGTGGTGCGTGGGCTGGAGGAGGTGATCCATTTCCTGCGCTCGCCGAGTGGGCAGCCTCGCCGGGTGGACACTGAGCACTGGGAAGTCGCCAACGAGAGCGCTGGTGGCTATGGCGTGAACTACAGCGGCAAGGGCGACGACCGGTTGCTGGTCGGCGAGATCGTCGGGCTTGGCCAGACCGAGGCACACGGCCTGACCATCGGGGTGATCCGCCGCATCACCCGGCGCCGCGACGGCCAGGTCGAGGTGGGCATCGAGAACCTCGCCGCCAACCCGGTGGTAGTGGAACTCAAACCCAGCCAGAGCGAACGCAGCTTCTTCGGCCTGTACTCACCGGAAACCGGCGCCACCGCGCAGGGCCGCTTCCTGATGCTGCCGCAGGCCTTCTTCGCCGCCAACCGCGAGTTCCAGCTCTCGGCCCAGGGCAAGAGCTATCGCATCCGGCTCGATCCGGCGCTGGAACAGACGGTGAATGCCGCAATCTCGCGCTTTTCCGTGCTGCAGCGTCTGGCCGCCTGACACTATCTGGATTTGGCAGGCGTCACCGGCACAGCGGTCACCGGTGGCGTGGGCGTCGGTGCCATCACCTTGGCGCAGCGGCCATAGCGCGCGTACTCCTCTTCCACCTGCCCGCGCCGCTCCTCGAGCTTGCGCACGTTGTACGGCTGGCGCTCGCGGACCAGGCGCTTGTCGATCACCTCGCGTTCCTTTACCAGCTTTTCGCAACGCTGCCGATCCAGCGCCGCCAGTTTCTCCGGGTTGTAACGACTGTCCGCAGCACTGGCGGCACCCGCCACCAGCAGCAACGCGCCCAGCGTCAGCGTTCGTACCGCCACGTTTCTTCCTCGATCATCGATTGCAATTGCGCCTGCAGCGTGGCGTCAAGCGCATGTGCGCCCCAGTGCTGGCCGGCCAGCTCGCGCACCGGCGTGAGGCCAATCAGGCTGTTGCATAGATAAAGCCGGTCGGCTGCCAGCAACGCCGCTGGCGTCAACGCGGCATGCCGCACCTGCAAGCCGCAGCGGGCCGCCGCTTCGCACAGCACCGCACGCATCACGCCAGCCACGCCTGCGCCATCGAGCCGCGGCGTGAACAGCACCTTGCCGGACAGGGCCAGCACATTGCTCAGCACACCTTCGAGCACATGGCCATCCCGATCGAGCAGCAAGCCTTCAAAAATGGTCGGATCCGACCATTCGCGCCGTGCCAGTACGTTTTCCAGCCGGTTCAGGTGCTTGATGCCTGCCAGCGCCGGTTGCCAGCCCGCGCGGGTCTCGCACCAGCGCACGCGCACGCCCTCCACCGGCAATGGTGGCGGCAATGCACTGGCCTGCACGATGCGATGCGGGTGGCAATCGGCCGGCACGGCATAGCCGCGCACCGATTCGCCGCGGGTCACGATCAACTTGAGCGCAGCGTCGCCGAGCGCCAGCAATCGGATATCCGCTTCGAACACCTCGCGCGGAGGCACCACGATGCCGAGCGCGGCCCCATCGGCGGCGAGCTTGTCGTATTGCCTGCGCCAGAAGCGCACGCCCCCGCCATCGCAACGCACGGTACGGAACACGCCATCGCCGAACTGCACCGCGCGATCCGTCAGCGGCAAGCTCTCTGCCGGTACGCCATCGACCAACCGCGTCATCCTGCCACTCCCAGCGCCCGCAGCAATCCGCGCGCCTTGTGCCGCGTTTCCTGCAGCTCGCGCCCAGCATCCGAATCGGCAACGATGCCGGCACCGGCGCGGAAATACAGCTGCGATCCGCACTGCATGAAGCTGCGGATCAGGATGTTGAAATCGGCCTGACCATCGACGCCGATGTAGCCGACGCTGCCGGTGTAGGCCAGCCGGGACCGATCCTCCAGCTCGCGGATGATCTGCATGCAGCGCACCTTGGGGCAGCCGGTGATGGTGCCACCGGGAAACAGCGCGCGCAGCAGCTGGCGCGGCGTGATGCCAGACCTCAACCGGGCGCGGATATTGGATTCGATATGGTGGACAAAGGCATAGCTCGCCACCGCCATCAGCTCATCCACCTGCACGGAGCCCGGCACGGCGATGCGGCCGAGATCGTTGCGTTCCAGGTCGACCAGCATGATGTGCTCGGCCCGTTCCTTCACCGTACCGATCAGCCGGGCCTTGAGCGCGGCGTCCTCGTCCGGCGTGGCACCGCGTGGATGGGTGCCGGCGATGGGTCGGGTCTGTACCAGCTCACCCTGCACGCTCACCAACCGCTCCGGCGACGAGCTGACGATATGCCGCCCTTCGCCCAGATCGAACAGCGCCGAGAACGGTGCGGGATTGGCCCGACGCAGCGCGGCGTAGAGATCATGCGCACCACCGGCGGCAAGCGCCACATCCCAGCCGCGCGACAGGTTCACCTGGAACACATCGCCCTCGACGATGTAGCGCTGGCACGCAGCCACGCCATCGAGAAAGGCTTGCGGATCGTCCTCGGTCACCGATGCCACCACGAGCGGCTGCGGCTGCCACTTTGGCGCGGCGGCGACGAGCTCGGCGAGCTCGGAGAGCTGCGCAGCGGTCTCGGCCACCAGCCAGGCCTGCTGCGTGGCGCGCTCGACCAGTACCGCCGCCGGGCAGCGGATCAGCGCGGCACGCGGGCCGTCGTCCTGGCGCGCCGGCACCGTCGGCTCGAACGCCTCCAGCAGCTCGTAGCCGGCATAGACCACCCAGCCACCGGCAAACGGCCATGGTCCGGCCGGCTCGCCGGCCAGCGGCAGGCCATCGAGCTCGGCAAGGAAGGCCTGTTGCTCGTGGGCGGCAAAGCAGCGCCGCACCCCGGGCAGGGCAAACAGGATGTCCCAGCCCTTGTCTTGACTGGACTGGAACAACGCGGGAAAGGCCGCCGACCGCACGGCGGCGAGCGCGGCGAGATCGGGAACGGCAGGCAGGGCTTGCGAAAACATGGCGCGATTGTAGCAAGCGCCAGCGCCGACTTAGCGGCTGTCACATACCGTCACTGCGCCGCGCCAGCCGCCAGGCCATGCCGCCCAGTACGGCAACCGCCAGCAGCAGCACCGCCCACAGTACCCAGCGGCGCATCGCGTCGCCAGCCAGCCATGGCTCCGGCTGCGGCGTGCCGTCACGCGCCGGGCCCAGCGTGGCATTGCCCGGCTGGGCGCCGGCCACGCTCAGGTTGCCACCCGCCGCTGTCGGCAGATCACGCTGGCCATAGCCAAGCACGAACGGCGGCTGGCCGCGCGCCAGCCACACCAGCTGCTGCGGCACCCAGCCGATCTGCAGCGTGGGTTGACCTGCACCCAGCAAGGTCTTGCCACCATCGACCCGCACACGCCATTCGCGATATATCCGGGCCGGGACCACCAGATCGCCATTGCGGGCCTCGGCCCCGCCCTGCTGCAACCGGTAAAGCCGAGCGCGGGCAATCGGGTGCCACGGCCCATTGCTGGCAAAGCGGGCTTCGATCGTCACCTGCGCCACGGTGTTGGTTTGTGGCAGCCGGATACGTAGGCGATCGGCCGGCGCCACATTGGCGAGGACGAAATGGTAACCATCGGGATCGTCGACGGGCTGAGGACTCAACCAGACCCGAGCCGGCAAGGCGGCCTCGGCCTGCGGCACCACGCGCACGGCGGTCAGCGTCGGCGCGGCGCCGCTCCATTGCAAGCGCAGGTAGCGTGCAGTGGTCGGCTCAAAGCTGATGCTGCGCCGCTCCAGCCGCTGCCCGCCTTGTTGCAGGCGCAGCAACTCGGCTTCGGCGATGGCGCGCCAGGATTGCAGGTCATCGCTGGCCTCCAGCCGCAGCTGGCCCTGGAAGCGCGCCTCGGCCCAATCGAGATCCAGCCGCGCCAGCGGCCGCTTCACGCCACTGGCGTCGACCAACACGCGCTGTGCCCTGGCCAGGGGGATGGGCCGACCCGGCTGCACCGAGACCAGCGTACCGTCGGCCCGCGCCTCCACGCTGACCGCGACCCGGCCTTCGGTGGTGGCAGAACGCGCCTCGGCGAAGAACGGCACGCTGATCGGCGAAGGCGGCCGTGTCACCGGCGGCATCGGTTCCAGCGCATGCGGCACGATCTCGCCCTGGCCGTTGAACACCCGCATGTCCCCCAGCCCGGCCTCGGTGGCATGGCGATATACATCGGCGTTCAGTGCAGCGCGATAGAGCGCCGCCGCATCTTGCGTCTGCAGCGGCGCATAGCGGGCAAAATCCTGCGGTGCCGGCGCAGCCGTGGCGATACCGGTAGCCAACAGCAACAAACCCAACCCGTGCCTCATGCCGATTCCTCCCTGGCGGGCGGCAATGGCGACACGTAACCGATCAGCAACAGCAGCAGGCCAACACCGAGGAAGGACACGATGCGCGTCACCCCGGAAAGCTGCGACAGGTCGACCAGGAACAGCTTGACCACCACCACGGCCAGCAGGCCCGCGCCCACGAACCAGACCACGCGCCAGGCGCGGCGATGCGCGAGGACCATCACGGCCAGCGCCAGCACCGTCCAGCACAGCGACAACGTGGCATGGACCAGCGTCGAATGCGCCAGCGCGTCGACATGCCACGGCACCTGTGCCCAGTGGTGCAAGGTTCGCAGCAGCACGGCATTCAACCAGATGAACGCCAGGGCAGCGAACAGTGCCCAGCCCACCCTGCGCTCAGGCAGCAGCGGCAGGCAGCGCCACAATGCGAACCCGGCCAGAATGGTCACGAGGTCCAGCGGGTTGAAGAGCGGCAGATACGGCAGTGGCGCCATCGCGGCGGACCAGCTTGCCGCCGGCAGCGTCCAGATCGCGATCAGCAGCGCCAGTCCACCCGCCGCCCATTCGCTGTACGCGGCATGGAACGGCCGCCACGGCCAGCCCTCCCGCTGCCGCAGCGGGCCGCGCAGTGCCAGCACGACGGCGGCCAACACGGCGGCCCAGCTCGCCGCTGCCCAGTCGCCCTGCGGTTGCCAGGCACTGACCCAGCCCGCAACCTGGAAGGCCAGCAGCAAGGGCAGCAACATCGCGAGCACGACATGCAGTACCTGTTGCAACGTGACGAGCGCCGGTTCGGCGAGGCGCCGCTGCAGCCACCAGGCCACCAGCAGCGCTGCCGGCCAGGCCAGCAGTGCCCAGCCACGCAACGGCTGCCACCACGCCGGGTCGTAGCGATCCAGCACATTGAGCCCATCCACCAGCGCGATCCAGCCTAGGGCCAGCGGCAACAGCAGCGCGGGCCAGCGTGCATCGCGCCAGCTCAAGCGCTCGTGGGCAAGCCAGGCCAGCAAGGCCGTCGCCGCGGCCAGCCACAGGCCGGCAGGCAGCAGGATGAACTGTAGTCGCTCGATCTCCGCCAGCAAGGCCACCAGCCATGCCAGCAGCCCCAGTGCCGCGAAACCGATCGACAGCCCGCGGTACAGCGGTCGCACCACCGTCTGCAAGCGCCAGGCGCTGAACCACCAGCTCGCCGCCAGCAGCACGCCGCCGACACAGCGATGATTGAGCCAGGCCACGTCCACCGGCATAGGGCTGTCGATCGCCAGCGCGACCCCGGCAGCGAGCTGTAAGGCCAGGCCGAACCACAGCGCCAGCCGGCGTTGCTGGCGCAGCGCCACCCAGACGGCGCCCGCGCCCTCCACTGCCCAGGCGGCACTGGTCCAGCGTGCATCGAGCGCCAACGGAATCGCCAGCGTAGCGAAGATCACCCCGAGCGCGATGAAAGTCTCGGCCAGCAGCCGCAACCCCTGCTCGCCGCGCCGCAGCAGCCAGCCGGCCAGCCCGAGGTAGACCGCGGCCAGCGCCACGGCACTGTAGGCCAGGCCGAATTCGTAACGCGCCACCAGCGCCGCCTGCAGGCCGAAGCCGACCAGCGGGGTGCCAAACACCAACGTGCTGTCGACCGCGCCGCGCAACGGCCCTTGTCGCAGCGCATACAGCACGGCAATGGCGAGGTAGGCGGCGAAGAACAGGATCAGGAAGGGTTCGGTCGAGGCAAACAACGCCGGCTGGTACGACTGCACGCCCCACGCGGTGCCGATTCCGAAGGTGAATACGAAGCCGACCAGATTCAGCGGCCGCCAGGCTTTGAACCAGGCGATGGCAAAGATGCCGGCGTTCAGCAACGCGTAGTAGCTGAACAGCAGTACATGGTTGCCACTGCCGGTGGAGGCGAGGATGGGCGCAAGGAAGCCGCCGATGCTGCCCATCACCGCCAGCGAGCGCGCGTCCTGGCGGATGGCCAGCCACGCGGAAAGCCCGCAGAAGGCCACCATCAAGGCCATCGCATACGCCGCCGGCAACAATTGGTACAGTTTGAGCGCGCCAAAGGCAGTCAGGTACAGCAGCCCTATGCCGCCGCCCTGCAACACCAGCGCGTAACCACGCCGCCGCTCGACTAGGCGCCAGCCCGTCACCAGCAAGGCGATCGCCCCGAAAGCCACACCAGCGAGCCGCAGCTCGATCGGTAGCAGGCTGTGATCAGCCGCGTACTTGATCAAAAAGCCGACACCGAAGAACAGGATGAGGATGCCGATCCGCACCACGGTGTTGCCACCAAACAGCCAGGCCCGTGCGGCGTCCCAAGCCTGCTCGAGCGGGCCGGGCCCGGTTCGCGGCGCGGAGACGGGCATGGCGACCGGCTTCGTCAGCGGGGCTGGCGCCGCGACCTGGGCAGGCGCAGGTACCTCAACAACCGCTGGCGATTCAGCCTGAGCAGGAGCTACCGCCGACACGGGTGGGGGTGGCACGTCGGCAACCGGCGTGGGCAGTGACGATTCGGCAATGGCCTGAATTGGCACTGCAGGGGTCTTCAGCGTGGACTCTACACGTGGAGCGCCCTCCAGCGCGGCAAGTCGTGCCTCCAGCGCCTGCCAACGCGCACGGCCATCGAGCCAGAACCCGAACAACAACGCAGCAGTCAGCCAACCGATATCTCCGACCACCGCCCACAACACCAACCCGAATACGCCTGCCACCACCTTCCACATCGCCCGCTCCCCTGTTTCTTTGCTTGCAGGGTAAACGCGGATGCAGGCGGCTGTCATGGGTTCGTTGACCATGTCGACGCCCACTCCACCCGCTGCTCCTGGAGCAAAGCCATTACAGCATGCCGTTTATCGGGAAAGACAAGCCTGCCAATCCCGTCACAGGACTTGCGTTAATTCCTCAAAACCGTTCAGCAACAAGTCTTTGTGTGGAATTGCTCCGCATTTTGCAAAACAGCATTTCGTCTGGAACAATATAATTTACTTTACAACTATTTGCGTTAGGCGTTTAATGCACTCACGAACCACGGCGCAGGAAGCCACAAGCCTCCAGGACAACGTGGATCACCAACCGATACATGAGGACTTGCAGACATGAAAACCTTGACCCAACTCTCCGCCCTGATCGCCGGTGCCACCCTTGCACTCGGCGCATATGC